>NZ_CP128361.1:4291140-4597650 GCF_030345075.1 Solwaraspora sp. WMMA2065 | reverse complement strand
CCGGCGCGCCGGCCGCCGCCCGCGGCATGCTCACCGCGGCCCTCACCACCGGGCCCACCCACGTGGTCATGCCGTCCACGACCGCCGCGGCCCTGCTCGGCGACGCCGGGGCCCTTCCCGACGCGCCGCGCCTCACCCTCACCGCCAACCTCGACGCCGCCCTGCGGATCCTCGAGACCCAGCTGATGTCCCGCAGCCGGCTGCTCGACCAGCACGACACCGACACCGTCGCCGACCTGCGACACGGCGGCCACCCCACCCCACCGCCCCTGCTACTGATCGCCGACGACACCGCCGACGCGACGACCAGAACCGCCGCGGTCCTCGCCCAGGGCCACCGCCTGGACATCCACGGCGTCGTGCTGACCCCGTGGCCCGACGGCCGCACCGTCACCGTCGACACCGACGGCACCACCACCAGCGACGACGGTGGTGGTGGCCGGCTGACCGTCCTCACCACCGCCGACACCATCGACCTGATCCGCACGGTCACCGGGGCACCCACCGATCCGCGACCCTCGGCCGCGGACCCCAGCGACACGGACGGCCCGCCCGACCCGAGCCCAGGCCCCGCGCCGGCTGACGCCACGACCGCCGACACCCACACCCCCGCACACCCCGGGCCCGCGGACGCCGGGCCGGTGGACCCCGCCGACGACCGCCCGGACACCGGCCCACGGCCAGAAGGACACGGCGGCGCCCGACCGGAACCATCCGGCGGCGGCCACGTCAGCGTGCGGCTGCTCGGCGACGCCCGCATCGTCGACATGGACACCACCACACCGCTGCGCGCGAAATCTTTCGAACTGCTCGTCTACCTCGCTGTCCACGACGGCGACGCCACCCAGGACGCGATCCTCGACGACCTGCTCCCCGACGCCCCCCGCTCCAGAGCACCCCACCGCCTCCACACCTACGTGTCCACCCTGCGGAAGACCCTCGCCCGCACCGGCGGGCCCGCCGACCACCTCACCCACGCGGCCAGCCGCTACACCCTGAACCGGCCCCTCCTCGACGTCGACCTGTGGCGGCTGCGCGACGCCCTGCGCGACGCCGACCACACCACCGACCCCGCCGAACGGCTCACCGCGCTCCGGACCGCCGTCGCCGCCTACCGCGGCGCGCTCGCCGACGGCCACGACTACGAATGGATCGAGGCACACCGTGAGGGCGTCCGCCGCCGCGCCCTCGACGCGCACCTCACCCTCGCCACCGCGACCCCCGACCCGGCCGAGGCCCTCACCGTCCTCGACGCCGCGATCCGCCACGACCCCTACGCCGAACCGCTCTACCAGCAGGCGATGCGCGTCCACGCCGCCCTGGGCCACCCCGACCAGATCCGCACCCTGCGCCGAACCCTGACCCGCCGCCTCGCCGAGATCGACGCCACACCCGACGACACCACCACCGCCCTGGCCGACCAGCTCACCACCGACCTCCGCCGCCGCCCCACCGCACCCGACCCGCGCGGAGGACACCGATGACCCGCCCGACGACACCCTCCACCGGTCGCCACGAACCCCCACCCCACCAGCCCGCCACCGACGGTGTCCGCCCCCGACCCGCCGCCACCCCGGGATCCGGGCACCCCCGCGTCGTCACCACCACCGCGACCGGCCAGCACCCGACATCAACCCGCGCCACCAGCCGTGACGCCACCGACCGCGACCTCGCCGACGCCGTCCGACGCACCACCCACCTGCGCCTGGCCTTCTACGTCATGGTCCTGCTCGTCGCCCTCGTCGGGCAGGTCACCGGAGCCGTCGACACACTCGACATCCCAGCCCTCGTCGCGGTCCCCGCCGTCGCCGCGCTCGAACTCGGCGGCGTCGTGGTGATGGCCAACGCCGACGTCCGCCGCCGACTCGGCGAACGGGCGATCGGCCCCCGACTACTGTCAGCCGCCATCGCCGCCGCCGCCGTCACCTTCAACTGGACCGTCCACCCCGACCACCTCGCCGCAGGCTTCTACGCCGGCATGTCCGCCCTCGGCTACCTCGTCTGGCTCATGCACGCCGGAAACCAGCGCCGCGACCGGCTCCGCGCCACCGGCGACCTGCCACCCACCCCACCCGCCTACGAACTGATCAACCACTGGGCACGCCACCCCGCCGTCACCGCCCGGGCACACACCCTCGCCAAAACCCACGGCCTCGACCTGTACGAGTCCCTGGACGCCGCCCGCGCCGCGATCACCCGCGAACGCCGCGACGCCGCCATCGCCACCGTGCTGCACCGCAAGATCCGCGCCGCCGTCGACACCACCACCGCCGACATCGCCGTCCACGTGTACGACCTCAACGAAATCGCCACACGCCTCGCCGCCACCGCCGACTACACCGGACTGACCGCCCTCATCGCCGCCGACCTCACACCAGAACGGATCATCACGACCCACCGACCCAGCCGCCGTCCCTGGACCAAACGGAAACACGCCGGCCCGCCTCGCGCATCCGACGCCACACCACCCGCCGCCACACACGACCGCCGGCGCGGGGCGGAACGACGCAAGGCCCACGACCCCGGACCAGTCGACGGCGGCCCGCCCCCAGCCGGCAACCACGACGCCGCACCCCAGGTCACGGCGGCGACGGACGGAAAGACCACCCCGAACCGAGCAGGCCGGAGCACCGACGACGACCACGGCGACAACCACCGCCAGCGCCACGACGAACCGGACACTGCCAGCGCCGACACCCACCACGAACCGGGCCCGCCCCGGACGACAGCCGAGGCGGTCGCCTACTGGCTGGACAGAGAACCGGACCTTACCCCGGAACAGCTCGCCGAGAAGATCGGCAAATCGCTACGATCCGTCTACCGGAACCTCCCGCACGACTACCCCCGCCAACCCGGCATCCCACGCGACCAGACAAGACGGCACCCGAATCCCACGAGACGCCCGAGCCGGAGCACCGACTGAGCAGCACACACGACGGCCGCCGACCACACGAACGAGACCAGACACCGCGCGCCCCGCCTTCCCAGCTCAAGACCCGCCATCCCCAATCGACCAGCAGATCATGGACACGCCCGTTCCCCGCCCACCGGACCGCGCGTCGCCTACACCGCAACGGTGCCAGTGCGCGGTCGACGCCCCCACGGACACCGACCGGGCGGCGTGATCTGGAAGCAGCCACGCTGTCAGCGAACGGGTTCCGGTGCAGAGCCAGGCACGCCGCCAAATGTGCAGAGGCTTGGCCGAGTGGCGCTGGGGGACCTTGCGGCGCCGGTCGCCCGGCGACGCACGCCCGCTGCTCACGATTAGTAACCGGTGGACATGGGCCGTCGCGCGAACCGCGGCCGATCAGGATGCCTCCGATCACTCGCTGAGACGACACCCGCTTTCCATCTCACCGCCGAGACGATGCGGCGACTGGCTGACCTCCACCTGTGGCTCGACTGCGACCAGTACGTCTACTGACAGGGCGACGCCCGTCATCTGCGCCATCACCAGAGCCGGCGACCGTCGACCGCACCTCCGCCCCGGAGCACTGCGCCGCACCGTACACCCTCGCGTTCAAAACGGGCGGCTAGCGGCAGATCCTTACGCACGGACCCCGGACAAGGCCGATCCAGGTGCGGGTGCGCGCACGGCCGAACCTCCCGTGCAAGACCTCCCACCACATCAGGACCGCGCCGACGAGGTCGGGTTCGGCGTCGAGCAGCTCCCCGGGACGGTGGTCAACCAGATACTTGAGAACCGCACTGGCCGGGCCACCCAGGAGACGAGCGACGTCGTTGGCGTCGACAGCGGTGAGCCGACAAACGCAAAAAGGGACCGGCTTCTTCCTCGACGAGCGGCCGGTGGGCTGAGCGGTCTGCCTGCTCAGCCCACCGGTGGCGATCTGGGGTGCCGAGCCGGAGTCAGCCCGGCCGGTGGCCTCCGTTGGCCGCTGGGGCGCTGCCGTCGGCCCCGTCTTCGCCGGGCGGGTCGACCTGTAGGAAGCCGAAGAGCCGTCCAATCACCTGGAGCGTCTGGGTCGGGTAGCGGTCGGCGAATCCCCGGCAGATCGCCGGCTCGGCCTCGTGGTCTGCGTAGGGCAGGGTGTCGTGGCAGATGATGTACGACTCGTTGCGGCGTGCGTTGGCTACCAGGTCACGTAGGTGGCCTTCGGCGAGGTGCATCGGGTTGCCTGGCCGGAAGATGCAGGTGGCGCACTGCCTGGACAGTAGTCGGGACTTCCGCAGCGCCGGATCGCCGACGCTGAGATCGCCGCTCTTCCCGGGTGAGGCGTTGTCGTCGTCTGGCGCGGCCACGGTGGCGCCGCCGTCGATGTCGTCGGCGGGGTCGAGGCCGGGCGGCGGGGCGGGGAGCCGGGGGCCGACGTGGCCGCGGGGGTGAGGTTCGGGCAAGGGCGTCGCGGTCTCGGGCATGCTGGATCCGTTCGGTGAGGGGACGTGGTGGGTTCGGCGGCTGGTGTGGTCATGGGGCCGGCTGGCCGCCGGTGGTGAGGTCCCGGCGGCCCGTGTCTGCTGCCGATCGCTGGTGCGACGCGGTGGCGGGTCGTGGGGCGGGATGTGTCGTGCCGGACTCGGATGCCTGTGGAGTCGCGGGCGCGCGGAGCGGCTCCCGACACCGTGTCGGGAGCCGTTCCGCTGGCCGGCGAGGGTCGGTCCGCCGGTATGGCGGCGTGCGGTTCAGGCCCTGGTCAGGGCTTCGATGGCGGCGTGGCCGATGAGGTTGACGCAGGTGGCGGGGTCGTCTACGGCGACGGTGGTGGTGTTGTCGTAGATCTTCGGCGGTTGGCGTGGGCCGGTGGGCGCGAGCCAGAGGATCGCGCAGCCGGTGTTGTGGAGTCGGGTGATCGTGGCCTGGCTTTCGTCGGGGTTGATGTAGTGGCCGTCGGAGACGACGATGAGCAGGCGCGCGGTGCCGGGGGTGGACAGGTGCAGGAGGCGGTCGGCTTCGGCGCAGGCGTCGACGAACCGTTCCATGTCGGCGTCGGCGCGCATGTCGCGGACTTTGGTGGGGCGGTGTCCGGGTGGGACGAGGACGGTGACCTGTTCGCCGTAGGCGAGGGTCGCGGTGGTGGCTCCGGCGCGGGTGGCGGCCTGGGCGAGGATCCACGCGGCGGAGGACATGGGTTCGGCGAAGTCGTACATGGAGCCGGACGCGTCGATGAGGATGCCGACGGTGAGTTCGGGGTCGGGGACGGGACGCCGTACGGTGCGGTGCCACGGTTGGGCGGTCGGCAGGGCTCCGGCTGCTCGTTGGGCGGCCAGGGTGACCGCGGCGTGGGTTCGTAGCCGTCCGGGTGGGGTGTTGCTGGGCTCGCGGGTGCGGGCGGGTTCGCGGTGGCGGGCGCGGCGCAGCAGGGCGGTGAGCCGGGCGGCGGCGTGGCGTTCGTCGTCGCGGGCGTCGCGTTCGCGCCAGGTGATCGGGGTGTGGGTGCTGATGCCGTGCGAGGCCGTGCGGGGTCGGCCACCGGCCGGCCGTGGCGGCGTGTCGGCGGGGTTGTTGAGGATCGCGTCGAGGGTTCCGGCGATGGCCACCGCGATGGTGCTGGTGGTGGCGTCGTCGGCGGGTAGGTCCGGGGTGAGGGTGGGGTCGATGCCGAGTAGCCGGCACCACCGGTCGCCGAGGTCGATCATGCGTGTGGTGTCGGTGTCGCCGACGGTCTGCGCTTCCAGCCAGACGCTTCGTAGTCCTTTGAGGAGTGGGCGGCCGAGGACCTTGGTGAGGGCGCGTCGCGGCTGGCGTACGTCGGCGGGGTAGAGGATCTTCGCGTCGACCCGGGCGAGGAGCAGCGCGGCGGCGTGGGCGGCGCTCCACGGGGTGTCGGTGGGTGCGTCGGTGGGGTCGATGATGGCGGTGGCGGCGCGGCGTAGCCATCGACGGTCCCGGGGTCGGGCGTCGCGGTAGCGTCGTTCGATCCGTGACTCTTCGAGTAGCAGGGCGGCTTCCCGGACGACGGGCGGCACCGATGGTGGTGGGTTCCAGTGCGTGTGGAGGACGTGGGCGCATTCGTGCAGGAGGACGCCGTAGGCGATCGGAACTTTTGAGCGGTGTCCGGGTCGGCGGGGGTCGGTGATCGTCGGGTCGGCGATGAGGTCGGCGTCGATGTGGATCTGGGCGGTGGCGGGGTGGCTCCGGCCGGGCGGGCCGCCGGCGGCGGGTGTGACGGTGACGGTGGCGTCGGGTCGGCCGGTGAGCAGGGCGGCGTGTGCGGTCCACGCGGTCGACCACAATGTCCAGGGCGAGGAAGGGGCGGTGGCGGTGGCCGGGGTGGGGGTGGTGGCGCTGACGTGTGCGGAGACGCTGGTCACGGGGGGCCTCACTTCTGTTCGCCGAGGGTGAGCGGGGTGATGGTGGCGCCGTGGTGGGCCTGTCGGAGGGCGTCGACGACGGCGTGGCGGTCGGGTTCGGGTGCGACGGCGGCGAGGTTCGCGACGGCGGCGGCGAGGCCGAGGGTGTCGGTGACGCGTTTGAACGCCAGGAGCTCGCGTAGTTGCGGCGCCCAGTCGATCTCGTGTCTGCGCATCCGTGCGTTGAGGGCGATCGCCGCGTCGATGGCGCTGTCCGGTACGCCCAGGGACCGGGCGAGGTCGAAGTCGGTGGTGACCTCGATGTGCACCGCGAACCGGCTGGCGAGGGCTTCGGTGAGGATCGCTCCGTGGACGCCGGGGTTGTGGCCGGCGCAGACGTAGAAGCCGTCGGCGGCGGTCACCTGCTCGTTGTGGTGGGCGGTGACGGTGATGGTGGCGCGGCCGTCCATGGCCGGGTAGAGGGCGGCGAGGACGCGGGGTGGGATGAGGGTGGCGTCGTCGAGGAACAGGGCGCGGCCTTCGCGCATCGCGGTGACGAGGGGCCCGTGGGAGAACTCGAAGCCGCCGTCGGGCAGGGGGACGTAGTTGCCGACGAGGTCCTCGACGGTGGTGTCGCCGTGGCCGGCGACGGTGATCGCGTCGGGGTAGGCGGCTTCGATGAGGCTGGTCTTGCCGGTGCCGGGTGGCCCGTAGAGCAGGACCGTGATGGTGTCGCGGCGGAGCCGGCGCAGTACCTCGACGTCGGTGCTGTCGCCGAGGCGGCGGGGCAGGTACCAGGAACCGTTGGGGCGTAGGACGGCGCCTGGACGCGGTGGAACCGGCCCGGTCGGGGTGGGCGCCGGCGCGGCGGGCGTGGGCGCGGTGGTGGCTTCGGGGGCGCGGCTGGCGCCGGCCCCTGCCTGGTACGCGTCGACGCCTGCGTCGGTGATGGTGTACCGGCGGGGTGATCCGGTCGACATGCTCGCCCATCCTTTGTCGACGAGGCGGTTCAGCACGGAGCCGATCGCCCCGGACGACCGGCCGGGAAGCTTCCTGGCCAGGTCGGTGATGGAGAACGCGCGGTGCGGTTCGCCGGCGAGCAGGGCCAGGACCGGCCCGAACATGGGCCGGGGTTTGGCCTTCGGCGTGGCGGGTCGAGCGGGTGAGGTCATCGGGCACCTCCGACGGTGGCGGCGGTCAGCGTGCAACCGATACCCGCGGGCTCGGGGGTGATCAAGTCGTGTCCGCACTGCCCCGGCAGGGTGCGGCCGGTCAGCGCCCGAAGGATCGGGGTGAATGTCGGGTGTGGCATGTGGATGCTCCTTGGAATGACGCCGCCGCGCGTCCCTTCCCGGGACGCGCGGCGGCGGTGGTGGGCCACAGCGGGCGGGAAGAGCGCGGTAGCCGGCGGCTACGCGGAGCGGTACTGCGGGTCAGACGCCTACCATCGGGAGGCGCGGTCGTGTCCGGTCAGGACTGGTGGTGACTGTTTCGATCGGGCTTCCAGATCGGCGATTTGGCCTGTCGCTGTGTCGGGTCGGCCGTCAGGTCCGCCGCCGTCGCCCGCGCGGAGCGGGGTGTTCTGCCAGCGACTGCTCGGCGGACGGCTGGGCGGGGTCGGCGGAACCAGGCGACGAGAACGCTCGCCACCGACGCTGGAGGATCGACGACACCTATCGAGTTCGTTGGGGCTGTGGGCGCCGTTCCTCTGGTCAGCCGCTGCCGGAAGTGAGATGCTCGCTACAGAAAGCAGGAGGGGAGTATCCCCCACGGCGGTGTCGTCAGCACGGTTCGAGCCATGTCCAGGGTTCAACCCGGCACTGCCGGTCGTCCGAGCGCCAAGCGGATGGCGGGAGAGACCTCCGGTGTCGACTGCACGCCCGTGTCCGGTCTGAAGCCGAACACGCGCCTGCCGTGTCTACCGGAGGTACCTCGATGGACGTGCTGCCCGCGTTCGCGCTCTCCGTGCCTGTCGCATGCACGGCGATCTGGGCAACGGCCCGAGTTTTCCTGGTACTCGTTGTTCTGCGCGGCACGAAGCCATCGGAACGGGCGGAGTTACTGCGCGCGATGGCCCATTTCAGCAATCCACCGGCACCGCTACGACGGCGCGGACGCCCGCCCTCCGCGGGCCGTCGTTGACAGCCCGCCTGACACGACAGCTCACGCTCGTGCCGCCGATGGCGCTTGGGGAACCGTGGCACGCCGGCGACCCGGGTCGTCGGTGAACTCGTGCAGGGCTTCCAGCAGGTTTTTGGCGGATCTGCTGAGGGGCGTGGTGGTGTCCTCGCCGGCTGCGGTCGTGCGCAGTTCGGGTTCCAGGCTTGTCACGGCATCTTGGAGGGCGGCCTGGACGCTGCGGGTGCGGCCGGCGGCGTCGGTGAAACGCTGGTCCGGCCGCACCCAGGCGAGGCAGTCGATGAGGACCTCCAACGCCGTCGTCCGCGCCCAGCCCTGGGTGGTACGTGTGACAGCCGCCAGAATCGTGGCTGCTGGGCCTACGGCGTCATACAGCCAGCCGGAGTGGTTGTGCCCGATGGCGTCGAGGACCTCGTGGTACGCGTCTTGGCCGTCCTGCTCTGATTCCACCAGCCGTAGCCGCCTGACCGCGGACACGACCCTGGCCGGATCCGCGCCGTGCGCGGTCCAGTCCACGACCCGCAACGCGTGCTCGATCCCGTCGCCGAGGCGCTCCGTCACCGGGCAAGTATGCCGGCCTCACCAACCTTCGGCGATACCCTCCTGCCGCTGTCCGCATGGGCGGTCAGCGTCGGAGTCCAGTCCCTGGCAGCCAAGGCCCCTGCTCAGCGGAACTCGGCGACGACCTCGATCACGCCGATGATGTTCGCGTTGAGCGCGGGAAGGTCTTCGGCCGGGATCCAGTACTCCAGGATGGTCCGGCCGCCGACCTGGTGGACGTCGTAGCGGTCCAGGAAGTGTCGCCGCACCCGGAAGCGGGTCACGTAGCCCGCACCGGAGGCCGGCACGTTCCAGTCCCGGGCGATCATCGTCGCGTACTCCTCGTTGAGGACCGGGTAGAAGATGGGCTGGTCGGGCAGGCGAGGCGGCCAGGCCCGCCATCCTGATGCGGCCACCAGCGCCAGTTCGTCCGGGCCCGTTGGACGCCACAACGTCACAGCTTCCGGTTCGTCGGTCACGGCTTCATGCTCGGCCATCTGATCGCGACCGGCTACCACAGATTCGCTATCTCCCGCACGGCAAGGTCCCGCGCCTGCTGTACCTGTCTGTCGTGTGTGTCGCCCACCTGGGTCGACACCCCATCAGGTCCCCGCCTGTGGCGTGGGGTCGATGGCCGGTGGCCAGGCCGCGCGGCGGCTGATCCGGCCGATCTCGGTGGCGTCGGTTTCCGAAGAGCCGCAGATGCGGCACCGGATGGTGTTGTCGGTGCCGTGCCCGGTCATTGACGGCGCCTGCTCGTGGGCGATGTCGTATCCGGTCGCCCCGCACACCGTGCACCTGCTGCCGGTCGGCCCGGGGTGCTGCTCGAAGACGTCGGGGTCGTGTCGATGGCGGTCGCCTCGCTGGTCGGCGGGTGGAGTGGCCTGCCGCCAGGGCCAGCGGCCGTCGGTGAGGCGGTACCAGCCCTCGGGGTCGGCGGTGAGTCGCCGTACGGCGACGACGGATGCTTGCGGGGTGGGGTCGACGGCGCTCGGGGCGGGTGTGCGGACCACGAACATCCGCATGCCGCTGCGGTCGTCGCGGAGCACCAGCAGGTCTGTGTCGGGTCGCGGGCTGCGGATGGCGTGGGTGTTGGTGTCGGCGGCGATCCGCTGCAGGGTCGTGCGGGTGAAGCGGGCGGTGAGGGATCCGTTGTGTTGGTAGCCGTGGGCGGTCTGACCGGGGTAGGGGCCGAGGTCGCCGGTGGTGAGCCAGGCGGGTGTCCAGACCGCCGCGTGTGGTGGGTTGTCGGTGTCGTAGGCGGCGGCGGTGTGCAGCCGTGCCGGTGTCGACGGGTCGGCCACGAGCCACCGGTGTCCCTGCCGGGCGGCGGCGCGGAGCAGGTCCAGTGTGGTGTCGCGGTTCGGGTCGGGTTCGGTCAGGGGTTGCCGGTAGGGCGGGGTCTGTTCGCCGGCGGGCGGTGTCCGGTCGATGTGGGTGGCGACGACGGCGACGTCGCCGGGGCGGGGCGTGGTGTCGGCGGTGATCCACAGTTGGGCGGTGTCGGGGTGGAGGACGAGCCACGCCGTCGGTGGTGTGCCTGTTCTGGCGGCGGGTGGGCGGGCGGTGGCTTCCTCGGCCCGCTGCAGAGTCCGTCGTAGGTCGAACCAGAGCTTTCTCATGTGCTGCTCCTTCCGGGGGTGCGGGTGCCGCCCCTCGGGCCCGGCCGGCCGAGGGCGATGGGTCGGGCATGCCTGCCGGGTTGTCGGGCAGAGCGGCTATTCGGCAGGCCGGGCACCGCCGTCGAGCAGGGCGGCGCATCGGGCGGCGACGCCGTCCTCGACGGCGGTGGTGAAGCCGTCGCGGGCGGCGTCGATCGCGGCGGCCCGGTCGGGGTCGGACAGGTCGTGCCACGTCGGTGCGTCGTGGGGTGCTTGGGCGTGGTACCGGTCGGCGTCGTAGCCGGCGGTGTCGAAGGCGGGCAGGGCGTCGAGGACGGCGGGGTCGCCGGCGTCGATGCCGGCCAGGACCGCTTCGGCGACGGCGGTGACGTCGCCGGTGGTACGGCCGCCGATGGTGTACTGCGCCCACCAGGCGGCGGCCTGCTGACCGTCCTGTTCGCCCGCTGTCCGTAGCGTCCGCAGGACGTGCGGCCAGTGGGGGTCGCCGGTGGGGGCGGGTTTCGGTTTCTCGTCGCGGTCGGGTCGGGTGTAGGGCCAGGTGGTGGTGGCGGGGTCGATCCAGTCGGCGGCGAGGAGCACGCCGTCGCGCCGGTACCGGCTCGGCACGGTCCGTTCGTTCGCCGCCTCGCGTAGCCAGGCGGCGAGTTCGGCGCGGATGGTGCGGGCCGCGGCGGCGTACCGGGCCCGTGCTTCGCGTGCCTGCCGCCTCGCGGCCGCGGCGGCCGATCCGTTGAAGACGTGGTGTGCCCGGATGAACCGGTCGTGGTCGGCGCGGGTCATCCAGCCGGAGTCCGTGCGGGTGAGTAGGCGGCGCAGCGCTTCGCCGTAGAAGTCGTCGCCGGACAGGACGGGTTCGCCGTCGCCGTGGATCATGCGGGCCTGGATCTGCTGGAGGCGGCGCCCGAGTGCGGGCCAGTTCGTCGGGTCCTGCGGGGGCTGTCCGCGGTGGCCGTCGGAGTGGGTCATGGTGGTGCCTTCCCTTCTTGTGGTTCGGGGGGTGCGGGGCGGCCCACGCCCGTGCGCGGGGCGGGGGTGGCCGCCGTCGGCGGGCGGGCGGGTGGCGTCAGCGTCGGCCTGGTCTGGCCGTTGTCGGGTCGGGCAGCTGCTGCCAGGCGCCGTCCCGCCATACCTGCCAGTGGGTGCTGTGCGGGCTGGTTTCGACGGTGGCCAGGTGGTTCGCCAGGCTGGTCCACGCGGCGGGCTGGTCGAGTCGGTCGGGGCCGGTGCGGGATTCGACGATGGCGAGGTCGCCGCAGAAGTCGCCGTCGTCGTCGACGGATCGGGTCAGGATCGTGCCGGCCGGCAGGGCGGCGATCCGGCGGGTGAGGTCGTGTTCGGTGATCAGGCGGTCGAGGACGGTCTCCTCGTCGGTGGGCTGGCGCCGGTAGCGGCATCCCCGCACGTACTCGTGCATGTCGTGCCGGCTGAACCGGGCGGGGTCGTGGTGGCGCAGCCAGGTCCCGCGGCCGTCGCCCTCGTTCTCGACCGTCCCGACCGGGGTGCCGTCGAGGCGCAGCGTCGCGGTGAACGCGACCCCGTTGGCGGTCAGGCGTTCGTGGAGGCTGGTGACGGTGAGCCGGTCGTGCGGCACGTGGAGCGGACTGTGCGTCAGGGGGATCCGGGCGGGCTGCCGCGCCGGGGTGGGTGGTGTGCCGGCGACGCGGTCGCAGTCGGCGGGGTCGACGCTGCGCCACTCCCACACCCAGGCGCAGATCGTGTACCGGCCGTCGGCGTCCGGGCAGATTCGTGAGAGCCCGTCGGCCTCCCCGTGGACGAGTCGCTCGTCCATGATGATCTCGTCGCCGGCGAAGTACAGCGGCGCGCACACGAGGTCCACCTCGGCGTCGAGGTCCGGCCCCCGCAGGCCCTCAGCGGTCAGGCGCCGCCGGGTGTCGTCGCGGAGGCGTTCCTGTTCGGCGATGATCGCCTCGGCGACACTCCGGTCACAGGAGAAGACCGCGTACTGTCCGTCGCGTCCCCGCTGGGCGTCGAGGCGGCCGACGAAACCGGTCGGGTAGCGGGTTCGGCCGTTGTGGTCGTAGGCGGCCCAGTCTCCGGCGAAGACGCCGAGGTCGCCGACCATGACGTGCCGCGGGGCGAGGTGGTCGCCGGACACGGCGGGGTACGGCTCGCTGGGTTGGCGGGTGTCAGGTGCTCGACCGTGGTGATCGGACACGCTTTCTCCTTTCGCGGATGTTGCTGGGGTTGGTGGTGGCCGCGGAGGATCCCGCAGCGAGTGGCGACCTGCCACGGGCTGAAGACCGTGACCAGCGCGTCGTCGGTCCAGGAACCGCCGAACGGCGCGCGGCGCTGACCTCGCGCGAGTGGGAGCGGCCGTTCTTCCGATGTGGGATGGCAGAGTCGTGTGGTCAGGGCAGGTGCACGACGTGGGTCACGCCGTCCGGGGCGATCACGTGCACCGAGCCGTCCGAGTGGGCGAGGGCGAGCAGGGTCGCGATCGCGCGCAGGCTGTTGTTGATTGCGTCGGTCTTGTTGTCGCCGGTGACGGCCAGGATCGTGGTGAGGGCGGCTGTCGTGCGGGCGGTCGCGTTAAACGTGACGCGGGTCAGCCCGGCGGCGGTGGCGTCAGTGGCCGTCGCCGCGGTGATCCGCTCGGTGTCGTTGTCTGCGCTCATGGAGAATCTCCGGACAGGACGGTTGCGCGTGTCGGTTCGTGAACACGCGCCATTTCGGGGTGGGCGGGGAGCTACATGGCGGCGATACGCGGCGTCAAGTGCGCTTCCTTGGAGTGCCCCGGCGCGGCCCTCGCCGCTGGCGCCGACGGCGCGGAAGCTGTCGATGACGGTCGTACCCGCCGCAGGGTTGTCGGTCCGGGAGGGTGAGGCGGACGTCCTGGTGATCGGACACGCTGTTTCTCCCTTTTTCGCGGATGTTGCTGGGGTTAGTGGTGGCGGCTGCGGAGGATTCCGCAGCGGGTGGCGACCTGCCACGGGCTGAAGACCGGGACCAGCGGGTCGTCGGTCCAGGAACCGCCGAGCGGGCGCGGCAGGGTCACGTGGGAGCGGCCGTTCCAGGTGGCGGGGGTGACGGTCAGGGCGTGACCGCCGGCGACGAGGCAGACCTGGTAGGGATGGTCGTAGCTGGCCAGAACCGCCGGCCTGTTGTCGGCGAGATCGGCGAGCGCTGCGGCGATGAACGGCAACGGGTAGCCCCACAGGGGCGGGTAGGAGGTGTGCAGTCCGGCCTCGGTGACCCACTCCCGGATCGGCCCGACGCCGTTACGCAGCTCGTCGGGCCGGTATCCGGGATGGTCTTCGGCTGGCAGCGTCCAGGGCAGGATGTGCTGGCCGATGATGTAGTGCGCGTCGAGGTTCGGCAGCAGCCGCCGCGTCACCTCGTCGTCGGTGCCGTCGGGCCGTGTCTGGAGGCCGGGCTGGATCTGCTGTGTCTGCTCGTGTCCCGATCCGTTCCACCACAGGACGATCAGGACGTGGGCGGCGAGGGTCAGTACCGGCAGGCCGGTGCCGGGCAGCCGGCCCTTGTGCCATTGCCTTGTCACGTCGATGACCTCGTGCAGGACTTCCCGGTCGAGGCGGGCGACGATGACGCCGCGTGCCCACTCGGTGGAGCAGATCTCGGCCTGCCAGGTGGTGGGCAGGCCGGCGAGCCCGATCGTCGCCGGCCGCCACTGGTGTGCGCCGTGTCCGGTGGCGAGGTCTCCGGCGACGCCGAGGCCGGTCCGTGGCGGGACGTCCGCGGGCGCGGGTAGCCAGTGGCGGCTGTGCCGGGCCCAGTTGCCGTGCACGGTCGCCTCGTGGACCAGGACCGTCGGTTCGCGGTCGCCGAGCAGGTACAGCCATTCGGCGTGCGGCGGCACGCTGGCGTCGTGCAGGTCGAAGCGGAGCCTGGGCGGTGTGGGGTTCACCGGCCGGGTGTGGGTGTCGAGGGGGATCCAGCCGTGGGTCATGACCTGGTCGGTCATCAGCCGCATGTCGCCGTCGGCGCCGTCGAGCAGGCTGCGGAGGACCGGCAGCACGTGCTGGGGGTCGGATCGGTCGGGGATGGCGACGGCGGTGACCGTGTGCCCGTCGTCGTGGAGCTGCCCGATCAGGCACGGTCCGCTCTCGTGGTCGGGGACGGTGGGTTCGCCCGGGGTGTGGGGCATGGTGGTTCCTCCTTGGTGTGGGTGGGTCGCTGGTGGGGTTGTGTGCCTGCTCGGGCCGTGCGGGCAGGCAGGTGTCGGCGGCTCGTGGCGGGCAGGTGGTGCCGGGCCCTTGCCGGGTTCGAGCCGGCTGGTTGGTGCCGCGACGCCGGTGAGCGGCGGACGGTTCAGCCGGACGCGCCGGCGGCTGTGCGGAACCGGACGGGGCTGTCGGGGCGGCGGGAGGTGACGATGCTGAGGTGGAACTCGCTGCCGTCGGACAGCCGGATCAGCACGCCGCGGTTGAGGGGCCATGACAGCGGCGTCGCCGTGGGGCGATGTCCTTCCGCACGGGCACCGGCCCCGCGGTGCTGTCCAGCAGCACGGGCTGGCCGGCTTCGTCGCAGAGTTCGTCGAGGTCATCGCCGGACAGGAGGTGCCGGGCAGGCGCTCCAGCAGGTCCTCGTGGCCGGTGTTTGGTCGGTGGTCACACGGTGCTTTCTTCGGGGAGGGTGTCGCGGTGGGGAGCCGTTCGGTCGTGGCGCACGGCGGGGATGGGGCCGGTCAGGGTGGCGGCGCTCCGAGGGGTACGTTCCGGGCGGCCATGAACGGCACCGGGTCGGTGGCCCCGCCCGGGCTGGCGTCACCGCCGGTGTGGACCTCGTAGTGCAGGTGCGGGCCGGAGCTGTGGCCGGTAGAGCCGACCAGGCCGATGGGTTGACCGACCGCGACCTGCTGCCCGACCGTCACCATCGGGGCCTTGTCCATGTGGCAGTAGCGGGTGAGCAGGCCGCCGGGATGGTCGATGTCGACGTACCAGCCGCAGCCGCGGGTCACCGTGGGGTCGCCGTCGCGGTGACAGCCCCACTCCGCGCCCGTGCTGGCGTGGACGGCGTTGCAGCGCACAGTGCGGACGGTGCCGGCCGACGCGGCGCGGATGATCGTGCCGCGGGGGGCGGCGAGGTCGACCCCGTCGTGGCCCGGCCGAGACGGGCTGCGGAAGGCGGATCCGACGGGGGCGAGCACCGGCTGGGTCCACGGGCCGACGGCTCCGCAGCCGGCCAACCCGTCGGCGGGGAGGCCGACGGTGGCAGCGATCGCGGTGACCAGCTCGGCGGCTGGCCTCTCCCACTTGGCGTACGCGTCGGGGTAGGCGGAGATCTGCACGGCCTGCGCCGCCCCGGCCAGCGGCATCGTCTGCCAGCCGTCGATCGTGACCAGCCTGTCGAAGAACTTCTCCGACGCGTGGACGGGGTCGCGGAGCTGGGTGGGGGTGCCCCAGCCTTGGCTGGGGCGTTGCTGGAACAGGCCGACGGAGTCCCGGTCGCCGCCGGCCAGGTTCCGCAGGCTGCTTTCCTGCATGGCGGTGGCGACCGCGATCACCCACCCTCGTGCGGGTACCCCTAGACGGGCGCCGGTGGTGGTGATCGCGGCGGCGTTGCCGACCTGGCCGCTATCCCAGCCGCCGACGGCCGGCCACCGGGTCGGCCCGGTCGGCGCCGCCGTGCCGGGCGCCGAGGGGCCGGGTGAGCCGGGTGAGGTGGCCACGGGGACACGGACACAGCCGGCGGCGGCGGTTCCGCCGGCGAGGGTTCCGCCGAGGCCGCCGGCGCAGAGGATGAACACGGCGATGAGCGCCACGGCGAGTGACAGCAGGGATCGGATCGTCATCGCGGTCCCCTGTCGTCGGGACCGGGGTGGCGGGTTCGGTGCGGTGGCGCGGCTCGGCAGGGCATGACGGGGGTTCTCCTGGTTCACGGGGTTAGCAGAGGTGGTGGACGCCGACCGGTTCGCCGTCGCCGCTGTGCACGGTGACCGTGTCGTCGGCGGGGTTGATCACGTAGATCCACGTCGCGACGAGGTCGACGGCGAGGCTGAGCGGGAAGACGGTGAGCGGCTCCGGGTCGGTGTCGTCGAGCGTCATGCCGACACCGCGAACGTGGTGCTGGCCGGGGGTGGGCCGTGGGTCCGGGGTGGGGTCGGGTCCGAGGTGGTCCCAGTCGTGGGCGAGGACGGCGTCGATGAGGGCGTGGGTGTCGCGGCGGGTGGTGGTGGCCCAGATCCGGCGCAGGTGTGGGATGACGGATGAGGGGTTGCCGTTGACGTGGACGTAGCGGGCGCGGACGACGGCCGGGCGGGCGGGGTCGGCGGCGCCGACGTAGCAGGGGGTTCCCACGGGTGGTGTCTCCTCGTGAACCGGTGGATGGGTACGGGGGTGTGGCGACGACCGCGCGGCCGGCCACGGCCGCGCGGTCGTCGATGCGCGGGGGACGGTGGTCCGCGTCAGCGGGCGGGGACGGCGGCGTTTCCGCCGCGCGGCGGCGGCCCGTCGTCAGCCCGCTGACAAGGGCGTGGGTACGGCTGCCGTGTGTGTGGATCAGGCGGCGCCGTGACGCGCGTCGCTGCTGGCCGCGCGGGTTGCCGGGCCGGCGCGGACGTGTCGGCGCGACGGTGTCATCGCAGGTCGGGGGGCTCGTCGGCGGTGGGGTCGGGGTCGCCGGGTGTGGCGTCGTCGCGGCCGGCGGCGGCCCAGTCGATGTGGCTGCCGTGGCCGCTGGCGTTGAGGGCGGCGTCGATGACGGACTCGGCGGTGTCGAACGCGCTGTCGGGGTCGGTGGCGGTGACGTCGATCGTCACCGGGAGGGTGAGGCGGACCTGCCAGTGGCGTGGCAGGCCGGGGAGGTCCAGGATGTCCAGGATTCTGTCGGCGGCGTCGGGGTCGATGTCGTCGTCGGTGGCGGCGTCGCGCAGGGTGCGCCACACCTGTCGGCGCAGCCCGGCTGCCTGTTCGGTGACGGTGGTCGGCGGGGCGGCGGGCGGAGCCGGTACGGGTGGGTGGGCGTCGAGGTAGTCGTGGATGCGGGTGGCGGTGTGGGTGAGCCAGCCGAGTGGGGCGGGCTGGCCGGGGTGGAAGGCGTCCCAGGCGTCACGCAGGACGGATTCCAGGGCCGCCGGTCGCGGATCATCGTCGGAAATGGGCATGTGAATCTCCTGAGGTCGACAAAGGGGCGGCCGGCCCCGCCCGGGAAGAGGGGTGCGGGGCCGGCGGTGGCGGTCAGGTGTGGCCGGCGGTGGCCGATGGTGGCCGATGGTCACGGCGTCGGGAAGCAAGGCCGGCGGGTGCGTTTGTCTGCTCGGCGGGCCGCGGGTGTTCGATCTGGACGGCCCCGCTTGCTGATCAGTGCGTCGACTCCGCCGGACGGCGGCGGGTGGATCATGTGGCCGGCTGGCGGTGGTGGCCTGTGGCTTGGGCCGGGACCTGTCCGTTCATTCGGGCAGGTGGAGAACGCCGAGTTCGGCGAGTGGTGTGGTGAGGGCGCGTGCCTGGTCGATGGCGGTCTGCCGCTGGTCGTGCAGGGTCAGCGAGATCGTGGCCAGTGCGGTGGTGAACGGCTGGGGGTCGTCGGTGAGGCCACCGCGGCGGTGGGCGGTGTCGAGGATGTCGTTGAGGTCCTGCTGGTGCGCCCGGATCAGGGAGTCGGCGTGGGCGGCGGTCGCGGCGGCGGTGACGAGGGCGGCGACGGGCGGGGCGTGCAGGTGGCGGTGGAGTGCGGTCCAGTTGACGGTGGCGCCGATCTCGGCGGCGAGGTCGTCGACGGCCCGGGTGACCCCGTTCACGGCTGGCCGGGGTGGGCGATGAGGGGTTGGACCCAGGTGGGGTATTCGTAGCCGTCGTCCCAGGGGAAGCGGCCATGCCGGTTGGGCCAGACGATCTGCTGCAGGCGGACGCGGTGGCGGCCGTAGAGGGCGAACGCGGTGCCGGGGTGCAGTGTGTCGGTGGCGTGGCCGTCGACGATGACCGTGTCGTAGCCGGCGATCAGGCCGTTGACGTGCTGGCCGTGGGTGAACCGTTCGGCGCGGTCGTAGACCCGTCCGGCGGCGGTGTTGAGGATCGCGTGGGCGATGCAGGGGTCGAGGCCGGCGATGACCAGCTCCGGGTAGCCGTGGCGGGTGAGGCCGACGGTGTAGGCGAACGGGCCGTGCTCGTCGTCGCCGTCGTTGTCGGGGAGGACGGCGGTCACGGCCCAGCCGAACCTGTCGATCTGCCGCTGCTGGGTGTGGAGGACGTTGTCGAGGTGCGGCATGGCTGTGGTCCCTTTCGGTGTGGTGGTCAGCGGGCGAGGATGGAGACGGTGTCGTCGAGCAGGCGCGGGGCTCCGTCGGGTCTGTTGATGTGCTGGTGGATCCGGATCCGGCCTTGGGGTGGGAGCTACGCGGCGTACACGTTGGCCAGGGTGGCGCCGGGGACCCGGCGGGGCAGGGGGTGTGGCAGCCGCGATCGCAGGTGGGTGGCGGTGGCGGCGAGGCCGGCGGTGAACCAGCCGGTGAACCTGCCGGCGGCGCGGGCAGGGTGCCGCGATGTGTCGCGGGTGGCGTCGGGCCGCGCAACCGGTTGGACCATCGGTGCGCGCGCGACGCGCATCGCCCGTCGTGCCTGCCGCGCGGCCGGGCACAGCCCGTCGGTGTGGTCGGGGCACCGCATGAGGCACCGGCCGTCGGGGCCGGGTTGGTGGGCGGTGAGGACGTCGACGGCGAGCCGCCACAGCAGGGGGTCGGTGACGTCGCCGGGGACACGGGCGCGGTGCGACGGGCGGGATCGGCTCCGGTCGGACATGCGGGATGGCCTCCCTTCGGGTTACGGGGCAGGGGGCCGCCGCCGGGACCGGGTGACACCCGTGTGGCGTCATGGCCCGGTCCGGCCGGCGACCGTGACGATCGACGCTTATCTCTTGATGAAGGTCAAGTCGTCCGATCGAGGGCGACGCCGTCGGAAAGGGCGGCCGGCCCGGCGCCGTGCGTGGGCCTCGCGGTGCGGTCGTTGGTGCCGTCGACGGTCAGGGTCTCGCCGGTGTGGCCGGGCGGGCTCGGGTCGTGGCCTTGAGGAGGTCTGTCAGCGCGGCGTGGGTGGCCGACTGTCCGCTGTGGTCGGGATGGCTGTCGGTGGCGACGGTGGGCTGCGGTCCGGCCCGGAATCTGGTGATCCGGTGGTGGCGGTGGTCGGCGTCGACCGCGTCGACGCGTCGGATCTCGTGCAGCGCGTCGGGGTCGACGAGCACGTCCTCGTAGCAGACGGCCCAGGCCAGCAGGCCGGGTCCGGGTGTGGGTTCGGTGACGAGGCCGGCGATCAGCCGCGGGTCGACGCAGGCGGCGAGGGCGGGTCGGCCGACCGGCCGGTTGAGGCGCAGCGCGGCGGCGAGGTCGGTCAGGAGGTCCGCGAGGCCGGCGCGGTAGCGGCCCAGGCGTGCCGGGTTCAGCGGCAGGGTGACGGCGCGCGTCCGGCGCCTCGTGGGGTCGGCGGCGGATGGGGCGGGCCGGTCCTGGACGAGCAGCAGCAGCGGCGGGTGGCCCCAGCCGGCGGTGTCGGCGCGGGCCTCGACGCGTAGGAGGCAGTCGGTGAGGGTGTGGACGGCGTTGTCGGGCATCACGGCGGATGGGCTCCTTTCGCAGGGTGGGCGGGGCCTCGCAGGCCCGAGTGGTCTGCGGGGCCTCGGCGGTGGTGGCGGGGCGGGTCAGGGCAGGTCGCGGTAGCGGGCGGCCGGGCCAGGGGTGTCGCGGGCCGGGTCGTGGGCGTGGAGGCCGGTGGATGCGCGTTTGGCCAGGTACATGGCCTGGTCGGCGGCGTGTAGAAGATCGCGGGACAGCATGTGTGGTGCGGCGACGGCGTAGCCGACGCTGGCGGTGAGGCTGATCTGCTGGCCGGCGATGTCGTAGGGGCGGTGCGAGATGCGTCGGTGGGCGGTGTGGGCGGCGGCTGCGGTGTCGGCCGTGTCGCCGTGGACGGCGAGGGCGAACTCGTCGCCGGACAGGTGGACCGCCAACACGACCGGGGGCCCGATGGCGGACAGCCGGCGGCCGACCTCGGTCAGCAGGTCGTTGCCGTGTTCGTGGCCGTGGACGTCGTTGACGTGTTTGAACCGGTCGAGGTCGACCAGGACGAGCCCGAGGGGTTCCCCCAGCGAGAGGGTGGCGTCGAGGTGGGTCAGCAGGGCGCGTCGGTTCGGCAAGTCGGTGGTCTCGTTGCGGGTGGCCAGCCGGTACCAGCGGTCCCGGTCCCGTGCCCGGTCGGCGAGGGCCCGCCGCTGGTACAGCAGGATCCGCCGCTGCCAGACGATCAGGGGCGCGGCGGCGGCGAGGCCGGCGAGGAGTCCGCCGACCGCTGTCAGGTAGGAGTGCAGATAAGACACTGGATCGCTCCTTGTTGGTGAAGGAGCACCGGGGTGGGCGTGAGCCCGCCAAAGTTCGACGCCCACCCCGGGCTGCCACGGTGGGTCGGGTCAGTCGGCTGCGGGCGCGAGTTGGAACGTCGCCGGCCGGTCGGCGACCTGGACGGCGACGCCGGCGGTGACGAGTTTGTGGACGGCGTTGACGACCGCGCCCGCGCTGACCCTGGCCCCGCCGCCGTCCTCGTTCGCCGTGTCGAGGGCCTTGCACAGGTCGCTGGTCTTGAACCGCGTGTCGGGGTGGGCTTCGAGGACGTCGCGGACGGCCGCGCGCAGGGTGCCCTTGGGTCGGCGTGCCGGCGCGGTGGGTGACGGATGCGGCGTGGTGGACCGGCTGTCGGTCGCGGGGGCGGTCCGGGTGTCCGGCGGGTCCGGGGTGTGCCCGGGTCGGGTGTCGCCGCCGGCCGGGTCGGTGCCCGGGGCGTCGTCGCCGGTCTCGACGGTTCCGTCGCCGCCCGGGTCGGTGGCCTCGGCTGCGGCCGGGGTGTCCGGGCTGTTGGGGTCCGTCGGCCGCAACGTCTGCTGGGTGGTCGGCCGGTCCGTGTCGTGGGCCGGTGCCGGCCGTGGCGACTCGCCCGGGGCGTCGCCGGTCGTCTCGTCCGGTTCCGCCGCGGCCCCGGTCCCCGTCTGCGTGGGGGGTGGCTCCGGCAGGCTTTCCCGCTGGTCGTCCGGGGTCTCGGGGTGGGGCGGCGGCGGGTGGGGGGTCGTGCCAGTCGCTGGGGTGTCGTCGCCGTTGGTCGTGGTGTTCGTGGTCTGTCGCCACAGGGTGCGGCCGTCGTCGGCGCGGAACGGTTCCGCGTGGCCGGCTTCCTCCAGTTGGCGTAGTCGTTTGGTGGCGGTCGAGTAGCCGACGCCGGCGTGGTGGGCGATCACGGCCGCCGTGTTCTGGCCGAGGTCCGCCAGCGCGGCGGTGATCTTGTCGAGGGCGCTGGGTGCTGCGGTCGGCTCCGGTGTGCTGTTCATCCATGTCCTCCCTGTGGTGGCTGCTGATCGGGTGTGTGAGGTGGCGTGCGTTGATGCACGCTCGACGGCGTCTCGTGATCAAGTCGGATGACCGGATCTCGGGACGCCGCCGACGCTCAGGTGAGGGGTGTGTGCGCCCGGCTGCGGGCCGGGCGGGCTAGGGCCGGCCGAAGATCCGGTCGCAGCGGGTCGGGTCGACCGGCCGCCACGGCAGGCCCCAGCCGATCCGGTAACGGCCGCCGTCGTCGGGTGCGGCCCGGTGGACGCCGCCGCCGAGGGACACCGGCCGGGTGACGGTGAGGGTGTGGCCGTCGAAGTCGACCGTGCGCCAGTCGCCGCCGACGTGATCGGCCATCGCGGTGAACGTCTGGGCGAGTGCGGTCACCGCCTGACGGTCGAGGGTGAACTCGACGGCGCCGTTCCACCAGCCGGTGACGGTGGCGAGGTAGCCCTCGTAGAAGCGGTGGAAGCCGGGGACCGGCTCGTAGCGCAGCCACCGGCCGGACACCACGGTGGTGCTCCCCCGCGCAGGCTCGTAGTCAGGCGTGGGCATCGGCCACCGCCTCCGCGCGGTCGCCGCGTGCAAGCGCCGACCCTGCGGATCCGCCCGGCGGGGCCGGGTGACGTGGTCGGTGGCGACCAGGCAGGTGCCGGTGTGGTCCGGGTCGTCGGGTAAGGCGGCGGTCGACCTCTGTCATCAGGTGTTCTCCGTTCGTCGGGTACGGCGACGTCCTCGACGCCGGGGCGGGCGTCGAGGACGTCGACGATGGGTGGATCGGGGTGGAACCGGCTGAGCGCGGGCAGGATGTGCGACCGCGCGGTCAGTCGGTGAGGCCGCCGATGACGACCGCGAGGTGGACGCCCTGCCTGGGGGCGTCGTCTGGCGGGTTCGTCTGCCCGTGGGCGCGGTGGCAGCCCGACCACCGGCACTCGTCGGTGATGTCGGCCAGCTCGACCGAGGAGACGGTGGCGTGTACGCCGTCGAGGTCGAGCAACACCGGCTGGTGGACGGCGGGCTCGTCGCCGTGCCGGCGGATGAGGTCGGTGAGCAGGTCGACCAGTTGTTGTGCGGTGGGCACGTGAACGGCCATGTCGGATTCCTTCCCCGGGGTGGAGCGTCCGGGCCCGGCCGTGGACTCACCCGCAGGCGTGGTGGTCGAACGAACACGGTGTGGTGTGGCGCGCGTGGAGGAAATTGCCGTGGGGTGGTTGGACGCGCGGCCGGTGGCGGTCAGCGCGCCTCGGGGGGTGTAGGGGAAGAGGCGGTGGGTGACACGGCAGGCCCACCCGTCCGGGCTGGCCCACATGGGTGATCCGCAACAGAACGGCGGCCGCCGCTGCGGTGGCGCGGTCAACGGCCGTTCGGGGTGGTGGTAGTGCCACCACAGGTTGAAGCCGAGGTCCTCGGCGGCCGTCACGGTCGTGTAGATCCGGGCCGCACGCATGTCGCCGGCGGCGGTGAGCCGCCGCAGCTCCCCCCACCAGCGGGCCGGGTCCTCACGCAGCAGCGGCGGCCGGTCGTCGCGGCGACGCTGCCCGGACAAGGTCTCGTAGGCCCAGTCGTTGATCCCAGGGCTTGTCCGGACAGGCCGGAGTTCCTCACCGCAGCGGCAGGCGTACCGCTGCGGGGGCAGGGCGGTCAGGTCACCGTCGGGGCGGCAGGCGGCCGGCGGCGACGGCCGGGAACGGCTTCGGGGCATCGGTGCTGCTCCTCTCAACAAGGCGAACAGCCCCGGGCACGGCCCGCGCGGCCGTACCCGGGGGTGTGCAGAGATCCGCACGGGCAACGGCCCGGCGACGGGCCGGAGCCATCGCAGGTGGCCCTGGACGGTGACGGCTGCCGTCCCCGGACCGGCCCGGCGAGGCAGGGGCGGGGTGTGGCTTCTGCGGCGGGCAGGCCTACCCGAGGATCGCGGCGGCCCGTCGGAAGAGCCGCTCGGCGAGGTCGGTCAGCGGCATCGCGCTGCTGCTGCTGGACGGGGTGGTGTCGTGCCACGCCGACACCGGTTCGTGCGTCAACCGGGTCCAGGTCATCGCCGGGGTGAAGACCTCGACGAGGGCGTGGCTCTGCTGCGGGTAGGCGTCGCGGTGGATACGGACCCGCAGGAGGAGTCCTCCACCGGTCCGGCGGATCTCGGTGACCTCGTAGCCTTGCCCGTGCTCACCGAAGGTCCGGTCGACCACTGTCATGCCGGCCGAGG
Organism: Solwaraspora sp. WMMA2065; assembly: GCF_030345075.1. Lineage (NCBI taxonomy): Bacteria > Bacillati > Actinomycetota > Actinomycetes > Micromonosporales > Micromonosporaceae > Solwaraspora > Solwaraspora sp. WMMA2065. Next base: position 4,573,613 of record NZ_CP128361.1, on the reverse strand, counting down.
TCGGGCGGGAGCTGTGTGGAACATGTGCGCCAAACGGGTCGGCGTCACCGGGTACGTGAACCATGTCGCGGTGTCCTTCCAGACAGGGGTGGGCGGCGTCGCCGCCACGGGTGGTTCGGCAGGGCAGGGCCCGGGCGGCGCGGTCAGGCCGCCGGGCTGACCCGGCAAAGGAGGAAAGGGAACGGCCGCCAGAGCGGGCGGGTAGCCGCGGTCGACGCCCCCGCTCAGGGGCGGTCCGGCAGGGGTGGCGTCAAACCGGCCGGCAGCGCGTGTCCTCCGGGCGGCGAAATGGGACCCGCGTGGGTGTCCCGCCGGGATCACCGCGGGAGGCAGAAGCGTCCACGGCCGACACCGGCGACGATGCCGGCGTCGCAGTGGTGGTCGACGACGAAGGCGCACCAGGCGGCGTCGATGCCGGCCCGGACGTGGTGGAGCAGCTGGCTCTGCGGCTCCCGCAGCGGGATCTCACCGAGGCTGCCGCACCGCAGCCGCTGGTGTCGTCTGCCGGCGAAATCGCCGGCCCGCACCGACACCGGCCGCCACCCCGTCAGGCCGAGGGTGACCGGCCACAGACGCTGGTGCTCGCCCGCGTCGACGCGGTCGCCGGTCAGGTAGACCCGGCCGAACTCGTCGTGCATGATCCGCAGCGCCGGAGGCACCGGAGAAGACGCCTCGCGGCGTCGGGCGCGGACACAGGCGCCGGCGAGCCGCTCGACCTCGTCGAGCAGGAACACGACGCGACCCATCAGACTGTCTCCTTCCCCACCCCCGGCCAGACCGCGACCGCGAGCAGCCGCTGGTCCGGGTCGATGGCGGCGAACACGCGGTGGGCCTGTTCGAGATAGGTCACCCGGTCGGCCATCGCGTCGCTGGCAGCGGCCAGCTTGGCCCCTTCAGCGGTGATCAGCGCGTCACCGGCGATCGCCGCCAACGCGCTGTGATGCCGGTAGGCCATGTGACCGGCCTGGTACATCTCCAGCTCGCCGAGAGCGATCTGCCCCGCGCCGTAGCTGGCGGCGTTGTGCATCCGGATCGCGTTGACCCGGGGCTGGTTGTTGAAGTCCGCGACCGCCGTCTCCCACGGGTACGTCGCCGGGTCCGTCAGGTGCCGGGACTCGTATACGGGCCACGGGATGGCGGCGCGGGTGCCGTGCACGACCTGAGTGAACAGCTGGTGACGGATGCCCGCCCCCATGGCGGCGGCGTGCCGCATGCCGTCCAGGTCGAGCAGTCTCACCGGCCCGCCGGCGCAGCACGCCGGACGGCCCTTACGCAAGCTGATCATCCGCCGGCGCTGCCACCGCCGCAGGGCGGGGGACGCCCAGAAACGGGGCGCCAGGGTTCCCTGGACACCGAAGGTGCGATCGAGCTGGTGCGCGGTCAGCGACTCACGGGGCAGCTCGGCCGGAACACAGAGGACCATGGCGCGGATCGTCGCTTTCGGCGCGACCGCCGGGGTGCGGGCACCCTCACGCGGGGTCTTGGGCATGGAACCATCTCCTTCACGAACGGGCGCGTCACAGCGCGCGGGGACAACCGACCCATCAGGTGTGCGGGGTCGGTCTGCGGGGACAGCGGTGGTGCGGGGTGGTCAGGTGCGGCCTGCGGGTCGCCGCGCGGCGCGGGCGTCGACCGGCCCCGAGCGGGGCGGGTGGACGTGCGCACCGGACAGGTGCGGCGGTGGTTCCGAGGCGGGACCGGACCGGGGTGGAGCTGATGAGGTGTTGTTGGCGCCGTGAACGGTAAAGGCCCCCGCTGTCAGCCCGGCCCCACGAGCCGACCACCGAAAACCGGCGCTGACCTGCGCTGTGAGCCCGTACCAGATCAGTGGGGCCGTCGTCGACGCCTACGCTGTAAGAGCCGGCGACCCTCACAGAGGATGTCACCGAGGGCAGACGCGGACGGGCGACGGCGTCCTCGGATCGGGGGAAAGCGCCTACCTTCAGTTACCTGGCAGGCGGCCGGCCAACGCCCGGTTCACGGCAGATCAATGCTTCCTGACCAAATACTCGACAGCGTCGGCCAGCTCGGAGATCGTCCGACGTCCGTCAAGCTCCGACCACGACGGACAGCCGGCGGGAGACTGTCGAGGGCTGGTACCGGCGTACATCTTGCAGCCAGCGCACGTCCCGCTCGATGTCGACCCGCGTCGCGGCGAGCGGGACCAGGTCTTGGTTGGTGCACCAGCGGAGGAAGACACACGGGTCGGACTCGGTATGGACGCGCGTCTGCCCACGGTAGCGGTCTAGGAAGGCAGACGCTTCGGGCTTCATGGACGGCAACCGGCCGAGGCCGCAGGCACGGTATCGACGGCCGGATGAGAACCGCTGCCGTCGAGTCAGCTCGCCTGTTGCAGGGGCTCGACGGCGGCCAGTTTCCGTATGAGCTGGGCCAGGGCCTGCATCTTCGTAGCGACCTCGCCCAGGGTGATGGCTGCCGGCAGTTGTGCGCGAAGTCCGAACATGCAGGTATTTGACATCTTGGCCTGTGCGTCGCCGAAACCGGTGCCGAGGTAGGGAGGTGCGCCGGCAGCGACGAGGCTTTGGTGACCGGCGCGGTCGTGGGAGGCCTTCGGTTGGGCGGGGTTGGTCACCCAGTCCAGCGGTGCCTGGCGCATGAGCGGCCACATTCTCAGCAGGTAGTCCCAGTCGAAGCCGGCGGAAGTCTTAACGCTGTGCTGGAGTAGGCAGACTCTGATCGATGGCCCGCGGGGTTGGCGTTGCCCCGGGCCGGCGTGCTTAGACCGCATCTCATTTGGGGTTGTCGCTGGTCAACAGGTTGAGACGGGCTGCTCGGCGGTAGCAGATGACAGCGCAGGCGAGCTGTACGAATCCGAGGAAGTGGGAAGCCTTGCGTTCGTAGCGGCGGGCGAGGCGCCGGAACCGGGTGATCCACTCCAGACAGCGTTCGACAACGTAGCGGTGGCGGCCGAGCCGTCTCGAGGACTCGATGCCCTTGCGGGCGATGCGTGCCCTGATGCCCCGTCGGGCGAGGGTGTCCCGGCAGTGGCGGTAGTCGTAGCCCTTGTCCGCGTGCGGCTTCACGGGCCGTCGGCGAGGCCGGCCGACCGGCTGACGCACCGGTGTGATGGCGTCGACCATCTCCTCGAGGAACTGTTGGTCGTTGACGTTCGCGGCGGAGATGTCGGCGTGCAGCGGGATACCGTTGCGGTCGCTGACCGCGTGGATCTTGGAGCCTGGCTTGCCTCGGTCCACTGGGCTGGGTCCGGTCAGGTCCCCCCTTTTACCGCCCGTACGTGCATGGCGTCGATGCTGGCCCGTGACCAGTCCACGCGGCCGGCGGCGCCGAGTACGTCGAGGGTCGCCTGGTGGAACGCGGCCATGACTCCCTGAGCGACCCACTCGGTGAACCGGCGGTGCGCGGTCTTCGACGAGATCGGGAACGACTCCGGTAGTTCGTCCCAGGCGCAGCCGGAGTCCAGGACGTACAGGATCGCCGCCAGCGCGGTCCGGTCGTCGATGCGTCGCCGGCCGCCGCCCTGATGGCGTTTCGGATGCTCGGGCAGCAACGGCTGCGCGAGGTGCCACAACGAGTCCGGGCAGTACTTCTCCACATCACCCATACCGACCCAACGAATCACCCAGCGCTACAGCAACCCCAAATGAGATGCGGTCTTAGGAAACTCTCGGACCGGCAGGTATTCCTCGACTTCCGCGATGACCCGGTAGCCGGGGGCCTTCGCGTCGGCGTACAGGCGGGTGACCCAGCTGGTCCCGGCGGCGGAGGAGACCAGATCGTGCCGCACCGGTGGGGGCGGCGCGATCTGTCCGTACACCCAGGACATCCGCGCGCGCATGGCGATGACGAAGTCTTCGCCGTCGACCAGGTCGTCCCACACGGTGGAGGCGTTAACCTTGGGCAGTGACCGGTCCAGGTGCTCCAGCCAGGCTGCGGCGCAGGTGGCGACCCATTCGTTCTGGCTGGATCGATACTTGTCCAGCAGGGTCTCCCAGCTGACGCCTTGCCAGCGGCGATCGGCGGCAAGGTCGATCATCAGACGCTGCGGGAACACCACCAGATAGGCGCCGGCATCTGGGACGGCGCGCGCGTACCCGTCGAGCTGCTGAGGGCCGAGTCCAGCGAGGACCTTGATCTCGATGACGGCCAGGCGCCGGCCGTCCGCGTTCACGATGATGTCGGGGCGGTTCGACGGATCGACCGCAGCTTCCCGTTCAACATCGACCTTGGCGACCGGTCCAGCGTCGAGCATGTCGACCAGCGGTAGGGGATCGGAAGAGACCAGTACGGCCAACATGTCCGACCACCGGACTTCCGAACCGAACGGTAACGCGAACTTGATCACCGGCAGGTTCATGCAGTCACCTTTGCCCGGCAGCCGGCTTGCGTCAAGCGCGAAGACGCGCTTGCGGCCGAGGCGGGTCTTGAGCGTCTCAGCTCGGAATCTCACTCACGCGCTGATGGCGCTCACGGCGTGCCCCGTGAGACTTTCATCGATTGCCGGTTGACTACCCTCTGTCACCGCGACTCGACGGCCGGCGTGTGCATCATGCGGCAGATCCGTACGCTTGATCTCGATTCACGCCGGGATCTACCGGTAAGCCTCGCGTGGCCGCTCGCGTCGGCGCACGTCAGGGGGCGAATCGACTTGGTACGGTCTGGCAGTGGAGCGGGCGGTCTTCTGGCACATCGTCGAAGGTGCCCGCGCTGAGGCAGGCAGTGACACCGAACGTGTCGCCCAGGCGCTCCTCCGTCGCCTTCACACGTTGACTCCGAACGAGATTGAACAGTTTGAGGCACGCTGGTTCCAGGCACAGGACGAGCTCTACCAGTGGCCGATCCGGGACGCCGCGACGCTGCTGCTAGGTACCTTCGACGATGACGACTTCCTCGCCGTGCAGGACTGGATCATGTCGCACGGGCGGCGAACCATGCAGCGCGTCCAGGACGACCCTGACAGCCTTGTCGAGTTGGCTCCCGACCGGCGCAACGCCCGGATCGACTGGTTCTGCGGCCTCCCACTCGAGGCACACATCGCGGCGACCGGGGCTCCCTTCGGTATCGATGGGCCTTCCGGACCCGACGAACTCGTCGGAACTCCGGCCGAGCTGACCGACGAGACCAGTACCCGGCGGCGGTTTCCCAGGCTCACGACCTACCTCGACAAGAACCCGTGGATCGACCGTCCGTGGGAACGCGCCACCAGCTGACCCCAGTGCGCACGCTGCGGCAGATGCGTGCGTCTGTCGCCAAAGGGGAATGCGTGGTCGTGCGCGCTGCGACTGGGCCGGGGGGTCTCTCTGGGCTCAACCGTCATCGCGTTCCTGCTTCGCCATCGGTTGCCTCGTCGAGTTGCTGGCGCAACTTGGTGGCCTCCTCGTTGCGGCCAAGACCGTCGAGTACGTCCGCCAGGGTTCGATAGGCCGAAAAACAGCTGTCCGGCGAACATCTGCGGCAGCTGGCTTACGAGCGGCTCGTAGAGGCTGATCGCCTCGGTGATCGATTCCAGTGCCTTGGCGTAGTTGGCCTTCACGTTCACACACACTGACTCGTACGCCCACAGCGGGCACCGTGTCCCCTGGATAGCCCGTCCCAGACGGCGCGCACGGCACTCATCGGGCCAACAACGTCAGCGACCTACGGGCACACCCTCCCAGCATATAGATAGGCGTCTGTAAATTTAAGTATCCTCGACGCCATCCGCGCCAGCGGTGACATCCGCGACGATCAGGAAGGGCTGATGACCTGACCAGCCGGCGGTACGCCCGACCGGCGGCACGAATGACGATCTGCGGGCAGTGGCCTACTCGACCGCCGCTTCAAGACCCAGGAGGGGGTCGAGGACGGCCGGAGAGGTCCACGCGCCCCGTGTACCAGAGAAGCACCTGGACCGGATCTCCGGGAGCGTGGGGGAAACAGCCTGGTGAGCACGGCGCTGCAGAGTGATCTTGGCGGGTGCCAGCGGATGCCAAGCCCCTCCGGTGATGTCATGAGTGTGCACCAGCGCTTCGTGCACGCCCAGCGCCGCGAAGCCCGCGGTCAGGTGCGCTGTTCTCAGCAGATCGGTACGCAGTCCCCTGCTCGCCGACAGTTGGGCCCTCTACCTGGCGTCGAAGCGTTGCGGGTTGGTGACGGTGTCGGGGCCGTGGTCGCTGGGGAGTTGGTGTAGGTGGCGGCGGTGGTCGGGGTCGGAGGTGAGTGTCCAGATCCGGCCGGCGGGGTCGGGGCTGTGGACGGCGGTGGCGATCGGGGTGGCGGTGTGTAGTCCGGTGAGGACGTTGAGGAGGCTGGTTTCGCGGCGTCGGCTGGGTACCCAGAACAGGACGGGGTAGCGGGGTCCGAAGGTGGTGAGGCGTTCGTAGCCGCGGAGTTTGGCCACGACGCGGGCCAGGTTCTCGGTGTCGTTGTCGTGCTCGAGCCAGAAGCCGGTGGAGGTGTCTGCGGTTGTCCAGATGCCGTGTCCGTCGGGGCGGATGCCGGCCTGGGCGTAGACGGTGGTGGCGTGTTGTTCGGACCACCAGCGCGCGAGGTGGGTGTGGGTGTCGCGGCGGGCGGTGGCGATCAGGTCGGTGAAGAACTGGTTGACGCCGAGTAGGTGGTTGAGTTGGCCGCTTGCGGCGATCCGTTTGGCGCGTTCGAGGGAGCTGCGGGGTGGTTTGCGGTTGGTGTCTGTCGGGTCGTGGTAGGTGGTGGGGTGTAGTTGCAGGCCGACGGGGCCGAGGGTGTAGAGCAGGGATCCGTACCGGCCGGTGTGGTGGCTGCGGCCGAAGCGGTGGAGTACGTCGAGGCGGTGCAGGATGGTGAGCCGGCGTTGGGCGGTGCGGCGGCTGTGGAAGAACGCGGTGGTGATCTGGTCGGTGGACAGCAGGTAGTGCTCGGCGAGCAGGGCGAGTAGGGCGTGGTCGCGGGGGACGATACGGCCGTAGACGGCGAGCGGATCGGGTTTGCTGGAGGCGGAGGGAACACGGGAGTACACGGGTTGCTCCTGGGCAGGAAGGGGTTCCCTCCCGATCGGGAGGGGTGTCTGGCTGGGGCGGGGGCGGTGCGGAGGGGCTGTCAGGGGCGTGTGCGGCACTGACGGCGCAGGTCAGCACTGTGCGGCTGGTGTCCGGCGGTCACTGGTGACGGGCCGGGTGACGGGCCGGTGCGCGGCCCGGGTGACGTCACGGGGCTGACAGCCTTTTCAGGCGTGGTCGCTTTTCGGGCGGGTTCGCCGGTCGGCGGGTTTGCGGCTGAGTCGTTCGACGAGGTCGTCGATGGCGCTGGTGTCCTGGGCGGGTACCCGGGTGGCGGCTGCCTGTCGGATGGCGGTGGCTTCGCCGACCGGCGGTCGTGGTGGGCGGGTGCGCATGGTGAACGCGGGGGTGTGGCGGCCGTTGACGACGAGTCGGGCGGCGGCGGTGTAGGCGTCGAGGTGGGCGAGGTCGTGTTCGCCCAGTTCGGGCATGGTGTGCCGGGACAGGATCTTCGCGTCCTCGGGGGCGACGGTGAAGTAGATCTTGTTGCGGGCGTTGGCGGAGGCGGCGGCGAGCAGGTCGCGGGGGAACTGGGCGAGGTCCTGGTGGGCCAGAGTCAACGAGAGACGGTATTTGCGTGCTTCGGCGAGCATCGTGTCCAACGAGTTCGCCAAGGTCAGGAAGTTCTGCGCTTCGTCGATGATCAGGGTGGCGTCGCGGCGCCGGTCCGGTTCGATCGCGGCGCGGGCGGTGGCGGCCTGCCACACCTGCGCGAGAACGAGGGAGCCGAGCAGCCGGCTGGTGTCCTCGCCGAGCGTGCCCTTGGGAATTCGGACCAGCAGAACCCCGCCGTCGAGGACCGTGCCGATGTCGAAGCTCGACTTCGGGTATCGCATGGTGCGTTTGACGAAGTCGCGGAGCAGGAAGGCGCGGAGGCGGGCGAGGACCGGTCCGATGACCTGTGAGCGGAGGCTGTCGTTGAGGCTGTCGTACCACTGCCAGAAGCCGCTCAGCCCGGCCGGGTCGTCGAGGTCGACGGTCATCGCGGACCGGAACTGGGGGCTGTTGAGCAGTGGTGGGATGTGCTGCAGGGTGACGTTGTTGTGCCGCAGCAGGGTGAGACAGGCGACCCGCATGACGTCGTCCATCCTCGGGCCCCACGCCTTGGCGAAGATGTTCCCGAAGATCGATACCAGGTTGTCGACGACGAGGTCGGGGTCGTCTCCTTCGAGGGGGTTCAGCGTCGGAGGGTTGGGCTGGTCGGGGTCGAACAGGACGACGCGGTCGGCGACGGTGGCGGGGATGCGGTCGAGGATGTCGAGGACGAGGTCGCCGTGCGGGTCGATGACGATGGTGCCCCGGCCGGCTTTGATGTCGTCGAGGGCCATGTTGACCAGCAGGGTGGTCTTGCCGGAGCCGGTGGAGCCGATGACGTGGGTGTGGTATCTCGCGTCGGGGACCGACAGGCCGACGCGGTGGCCGCCGATCTCGGCGTCGCCGAGGATCTTCACCCCCCGTCCGCCGCCGGGGACGGCGACCGGTGCCGGGACGGCTGCGGCCCGGGCCCGGTCCAGGCCGGGTACGGCCAGGTCCCGGGGTAGGGCGGCGAGGGCGGCGAGTTCCGGGGTGGAGGTGAGGAACCCGGGGCCGAGGCGGCGGGCGGCGAGGACGACCACCGGCGTGGGCATCCGGGTCCGGTGGGTGAGCCGGTTGCGGCCGGTGTGGACGGCGTACGCGGAGGCGAGGGTGTCGGCGATGCCGCGTAGCCGGCCAAGTGGGTTGGCGGCGGGGCGGCGGCTGGTGGTGGCGACGGCGTACCGGATTGCGGTCTGCCACAGCGGGTGTGCGGTTTTGTCGAGGATCGCCCGGACGTCGCGGTCGATGGTGGGGTCCCGTCGGGCGGTCGGCACCGCGGTGCGGCCACTGCCACCGCCGCCGGGGAGGAACGTGTCGAGTAGCCACAGCAGCGGGGCGGCGGGGTTGAGCGCGGGTACGGCGGTTTTTCCGGCGCGTAGCCGTCCGGCGGCGCGGCGGGCCCGTGCCGCCCGCTGGGGTGTGGCGGGGCGGGCGAGGATCTGCACGCAGGCGTACTCGCCGGGTTTGAGCTGGGCGCCGGCGGACATCAGTGGGCGCAGTGGGTCGGTGTCGTGGTCGGTGGCCAGTGGTAGCCATTCCGCGTGCACCGGCAGCAGGTGTCCCCCGGTGGCGGGTCGCGCGTCGAGGGGGATCGGTGGTGGCGGATCGTCGTCGGTGGTGGTGGCCGAGTTGGGCCATGCGGCTCGTACTGCCGCTTCGACCGCGCCGGGCGGGACGGTGCCGGGTACCCAGATGGAGATGAGCAGTTGCCGGCCGGACCAGGTGTACTGCCACACGACGTGCGGGGTGCCGTGGAGCAGGCGGCGTCGCCGTGACGGGGTCAGCACGCCGGCCATGTTCGCCCACAACGCGGCTGCGTGGTGCGGGTCGACCTCGGGTGGCGGCGCGATCGTGATCAGCCGCGCGCCGTCGGCGTGGTGGCGGTGCCGCCAAACCTCCGTCAGGTTGCGGCCGGCGGCCCAGATGGCCAGCAGCGCGGCGGCGACGCCGGCGAGCCACGGCCGCTGTGCGGCCCAGCCGGCGGCGTCGACCAGGGCCGTGGTGGGTCCGGTGGGCGGCGCGATGACACCGAAGCCGGGCCCGAACGTGGGGTCGGGCGCCGGTGGCGGCGTGGTGGCGGGTGCCGCTGGGAGGGCGGCGGTGGGTGGTGTCACAGGGTGTCCTCCTCGTCGGGGTCGGCCAGTTCGGTCGGGTCGGTGGTCGCGAGGGCGTGTTCGGTGTCGCTGGAGACGGCGTCGAACGCGGTCCGGTTGGTGCCGCTGATGAGCAGGCCGTGGCCGCGGTGGGCGGACAGCAGCAGCCGTCGTTCGCCCGCGGTGAGGCCGAACGCGTCGCCGACGGCGTCGATGGCCTGTGGGGCCTGGCGGAGCAGTACCTGGGTGGCGGCGTTGGCGACGACGGCTTGGCCGAGGTCGGTGCCGAGGAGGTCGGCGGCGTCCTGGGTGATGACGGTCAGCCCGGCGTGGCGTTTGCGGGCTGCTTTCGACATGCGGAACAGGAACCGGGCGCCTTCGCCGTCGCGCATCAGCAGCCATGCCTCGTCGACCACCACGAGCCGCCGTGCCGGGTGTTTCGGGGTGTCGACGGCGCGCCAGATCGAGTCGAGGGCGAGCAGGGTGCCGACGGTGCGTAGTTCGTCGGGCAGGTGCCGCAGTGACCAGACGACGAGGTGCCCGTCCGGGGTGTGGGTGGTGGGTCCGTCGAACAGGTCGGCGAAGCTGCCGTGTACCCAGGGGGCGAGTCGGGCGGCCAGGTTGGTGGCGGCGGGGTCGGCGTCGGCGTGGAGTGTCTGTGTGAGGTCGCGTAGCAGCGGCGCGGGCCGGTGGTGGGTGGCCGGGTCGGCGGTGATGCCGGCCTGTCGGTAGACGGCGATGATGGCCCGGTCGAGGGCGGCCCGTTCGGCGGGTGGCGGCTGGTGGCCGACGAGGACCGAGATGAGAGTGTGGAGGAACAGTCCCCGGCGGGTCAGGGTGTCGGGGCGGTGGTCACCGGCGGGCAGGTCCAGGGGGTTGATCTTGACGCCGGGCCGGCCGAGCCGGACGGTGCTGCCGCCGACGGCGTCGGCGAGGCGCGGGTACTCGTCCTCGGGGTCGACGACGGCGACCTGGACGCCCTGGTAGAGGCTGCGCAGGATTTCCAGTTTGACGAAGTACGACTTCCCGGCGCCGGAGCGGGCCAGGATGATCGAGTTGTGGTTCTCCTGGGTCCACCGGTCCCACCAGACGATGCCGGCGCTGGCGGGGTTGACGCCGTAGAGGACACCGCCGGTGGTGGCCGGTGCGCCGGGCAGCGGGGCGGGAAGGTCGGGGCTGGACAGGGGGAACGCGGCGGCCAGCGCGGCGGTGTCCATGGTGCGTGGCATCCGCAGCCCGTCGTAGGCCAGGGGCAGGGTGGTGGTCCAGCCGGCGAGATGCCGCCAGGTCGCGGGTTGTACGTCGATGAGGGTGGACGCGGCGGCCGCGCGGACCTGGGCGCAGGCGGTGGCGAGTTCGGTTTCGCTACGGGCGTGGACGGTGAGGTACAGGCCGACGCGGAACAGTTTCGCGGCGCCGCGGGCGAGCCGGTCGGCGAGGTCGGCGGCGGCTGCCGCGGCGGCGTCGGTGTAGGGGTCGGCGAGTTTGCCGCGGTCGGCGTCGACCCGTCGGGACGATTCGAAACGGGCCTGCTGGGTGCGCAGCCGGGCGGCGGCGACCGGCGCGGGCAGCGGTTCGATGTGCAGGGCGAGGTCGAGCCGGCCGGGCCAGGACAGCAGCGGTTCCAGCCAGGCGGGGCCGACCTCGGCCGGGTAGCCGGTCACCGCCAGGGTGGCGGTGTAGCCGTCGCCGACGCGCAGCCAGCGGGGTGTGACCTCGACGGCGGCGGGGGCGACCGTCGACGCCACCGCGGCCGCGCCGGTGGGGCCGCCGTCCGTGCGGCGGCGGTTGCGGATGATCGTCATGATGTCCTCGGGTTGCGGCTGGCGGGTGTGGGGGCGGTGGTGATCACGGTGTCGGGCGCGGCCAGCCCGCCGGGCCGGGGCGGCCGGTAGGGGTCCGCGGCGGCGGTGAGGGCGGCGGTGACGGCCGCGCCGTCCAGGACGCGGGGGGTCACCCCGAGGCCGGACAACGCGCGGACGGTGTCGTCGGCGCGGCGCCGCGCGGCGTGGGGGCCGGCTTCCGCGCCGGCGGTGCGGTTGACGACCAGGATCTGACGGCGCAGCGGGTCGCGGCGGACGGCGAGGTCGGCGAGGAACGCGGCGTGGTCGGCGCACGCCGCCGTCAGCCGCGGGTGTGGCTGGGTGTGCGCGGCGGCGGCGAGGGCCCGGCTGTGGGAGGCGAGGTCGACCGGCTGGGCGGACACGACGATCTGGACGGGGGCGGAGAGGCTGTTGAGCCACCGCCCCCAGCCGTCGATCAACGCCGCCTGCTCGCCGGGGGTGCGCAGCGCCAGATTGACGGTGGCGGTGCCGACGATCGTCGCCCGGGCGCCGCCGAGGCTGATCTGCCCGTCGTCGTCGATGGCGTCGGCGGGCAGCCGCAGCGGCGCCGGTAGCGGCAGCCGCCGGGACCGGGGGACGTCGACCCAGTCCGGGACGGCGCCGTCGCCGGTGGATGCGGTGGACAGCGACCGGGGGGCGCGGGTGTGGCGGACCGCGTGCGCCAGCCACACGTCCAGCGGCAGGCCGTCGCGGCGGCCGAGCGCCACCCCGGCGGCGAGCCCGCCGATCAGCACCCCGGCGGCGACGAGGACGGGGGCCGCGACGGTGTCGTGCAGCGCCTGCCACAGGCAGTAGAAGATCAACGCGGCGGCGGCGACGATCGCCAGTTGGTGGAACGTCAGCCCGTAGGCGACCTTGTCGGGGGCGTCGACGTCGGCGGGCATCCGCGCCGTGACGGTCGGCTCGTCGGGATCGGGTCGGGTCATCGGATACTCCTTCGGAGGGTGTTCAGGCCGGGAACGGCGCGGGCGAGCTGCTGGACCACGACGACCGCGCCGAGGGTGGTCATGCCGCGTCGGCTCTGGCCGGCCCAGCGGGCCATCAGCCCGGGGATCTTGACGGTGGTCCACAGCAGCACCACCACGACGAGCAGGTTGACGGTGCCGCCCGGGTCGACCGGCACGGGCAGCGCCGCCGCCGGGTCGAGCAGGATCTGCTCGCCCGCGGTGAGCAGGAACGCCTGCGCGACGGGGATCGTCAGGCAGCCGGTGTAGGAACGCCACCACAGGCGGGCCACCGGGTCGGTCTGCGGCAGGGCGTGGCAGGCCAGGGCCAGCGGCGCGACGGCGGTCATCACCATCAGCGCCACGAACCGGCCGATCATCTGGACTGCGGCCGCCGCGGCCAGCACGGCGATGACCGCGGCCAGGATCAGGAACAGCAGCGGAACGGTGTGGTTCGCGGCGGCGGCGGTGAGGTGGGTGTGGATCGCGGTGAGCGCCCCGTCGCCGTCGTAGGCGCCGTCGCTGACCGCCCCGGTCACCGCGTTACCGAGGTCGATCAGCTGGGCGCAGACGAGCTGGGAGAAGTGCGCGGCGGTGAACCCGACGACCAGCCGGGGCAGCAGGTCCTTGACCGTGTACCGGGACTGTTCGCCGCCGCCGCCGGCGGCCATGATCAGGACACCGGCGGCGACGAACGCCATCAGGAAGACCGAGTCGACGATCCACACCGACCGGCCGGTGAGGGCCCGCACCTGCGGCATCGCGGTGACCTGCGGTGTGGTCAGCAGCACCCCGGTGATGACGTCGAAGACCGCGACGACGCAGGCCAGGACCGCCTCGGTCAACCACGCGATCATCGCGTCGAAGACGGGACCTGTCAGCAACACCGCGCTCAGCCCCCGACGACGCCTCGGACGACCTGCAGCAGGACCGGGGCGAGCACCGCCAGGCCGTAACCGAGCAACGCGTTGCGGAAGGCGAACTTGGCCCGCTCGACCTGCGACGGGTCACCGCCCGCGGTGGCCCAGTACACGCCGGCCAGGACCAGGAACAGGGTGGCGACCGCGGCGAGGATCCCCATGATCCAGTTCCTCAGGTTGGCGATCACCACCGGCAGCGAGTTCGCCGCCAGCAGGACGGCGCCGCCCGCGTCGGCGTGGGCGGCGGCGGGAACGGCGAGAGCGAGACCGACAGCGGCCAGCGGCACGGCCACGCGCAGCGCGCGGCGGCGGAACAGTCGGGCTCGTGGAATGTGATGTGGGTTGCGGGACATCGTGGTCACCTCCCGCCACGCCCCCACAACAAGGGGGGCGTGGCGACTCGACAGCGGTCGGGACAGGACCGCCGCCGGGCGCGGATGAACGGAGCAGGCGAACCGTGGGCCCCGGGGAGGAGCTCGTCCTCCCTCACGGGGTGGGTCACGGTCATCGATGTGGTGTCAGCGCATCGGTGGCGCGGCACCCGAGGCACACGGGATCGCGTCCGCTCCGCTCACAACTGCCCGGCGGCGGGCGGGACCGGCGGCCGGTAACGGCCCAAGTGGTCCCACACCCCCGAACCGGCCGCTGTGAGCCCCGGCGAACACCCGCCGCGCTCGCAGGCCCCTCACACCGACGACCGCAGGCTGCCAAGGCCGGTGCCACACGGCCCCCGGCCGACCCGTTCCGACCCGACCCGCCTGGACACCCCGCCACGAGGGTCCGGCCTCGTCCGAACACGGAAGACGGCCGCGCCCGACGCGACATCGCATCGGACGCGGCCGTCACACCGCCGGCAGACGAGGAATCAGGCGGCCGCCTCGGCGGTGCCGCGCCGCCCGACCGGGCCACGACCGGGCCGGCGTCGACCACGACGACGCAGCCGAGCCATCGTCTCCGGCGACGCCACCCCGCTCAGCAGCCCGTCCGCCAACGCCTCGGCGAGGCGCCCGTCGATCCGCGTCAGCCGCATCCGCAGCGCGTCCACGCTGACCCCCATCCCGGCCGCGATCGGCTCGACCGCCCGGCGGCCGAGCCGCACATCGATGTAGGCCTGCTCGTCCCGGGCGTCGACGACGCCGAGGATCACCGCCCGCCGTACCAGCAGGTCCGGATGCCCGTAGGGCACCCGCGGCGCCCGCGGACCCGGAACCACCTGGTCGATGTCCTCCACCGGCACGTACCCGCGTTGCCGCAACCGCAGATCCCGCCCCGCCCGCCACGCCGCCCTGACCAGGCCCGCGTACGGCGCCGGCCCGGCCACGTCCACCCGGTCGCGCACCGCGGCCAGGAACCCGGTCAGGATCTCCGCGTCCACATCCGCCGGATCCCCGTCGTAGCCCCGGCACAGCGCGGCGGCGTACCGCCGCAACGCCGGCAACGCCATCCCGACCGCACCCACCACCCAGTGCGGCCCGTCGAGCCGGGCCCGACGGACCACCTCCCGCCACACCTCATCCCGCGCCGTGTAGGCACGCGGGCGCCGCAACAGCCAGTCCCGCACCTCGGACAGCGGCATCACCCGCCCCGGCAGACCCGTGTCAGCGGCGAACGCCGCGCAGTCGAGAACCAGCGGCGGATCCGGCTCACACGTCAACGCCGCGAACGCGGCCCCCGCCGCGTCAAGAGCCGACGTCGGCCAACCCGTGTCGGACACACTCATGTCAACACCCCCCTGACAGAAACGGAACCTGGTGCCGTCCGCCGGGTCACGCCGCGGCGAACGGCGCCACCGATTCCGCCACAACGGGCTCACACACCACTGACAGCGCCGCCCCGGCCACCGCCCGGACAGCCGTCCCCGGCCACCCCCACATCCACGGCCCAGGCGGCGGCGCCGCACTGTCACCCGAGGCCTGACCTGCCCTGTGACACGCTGACAGAAACACCGACCACGGCCCGCTGCCACCCCGCCGCGGTCCGCGACCCGCGTCACGCGCCAACCCCGGTCGTCCACGCCCTGTGACACGACGACCCGCTCACAGTCCTCTGTCACCCCGCCGCTGTCAGCGGCCGCCCCGCCGGTGACAGCAGCCGGTCCTCTGCCACCCGCTGACACGACCCCCGCTGACAGAACCAGCACCGCCCTGACAGCAGCTCACCCCTGCCGGAAAAGCCTGGTCCACCGCACACGCCCCGACCCGCTGACAACGCCCGCCCACCCCCGCCCGTCGCCGGGCACAGCAGGCAGGGCCGCCCCGGCATCCGCGGCAACGCCGGCCGCGACCCAGGGCCGACCGGCCGGACCGCCGCAGCACGTCCCCGGAGAGCCGCGACACCCCGGGCACGGGCCACGGCACGACCGACGCCGACGACCGAGACAATCTGGTCGACGCCTGTGAGCGCCTGTGAGCGCGGCGGATGTTCGCCACAGCCCACACGCGCCGGTTCGGGGGATGTCAGCGCATCACGGCGCGGCGCGGAGCCGACACCACATGAGCGAGCACTCCACGCCGCAGCCCGCCCACCCGGGCGGCAACCCGAACGTCCCTCCGATCGATGTGGTCGCCGGTGACCCGCCGGTGCCGATCACCGTCTGGCGCACCGCCCGCAGCGGCGACGACCAGAACACGACCATCACCCGCCGGCTGGCGTACCGGCTCGTCGCCGCCTACAGCCGGCCCGGCGACGCCGTCGTCGACCTCACCGACACCCACGCGCTGACCACGGCCTGCCGGCGTGGTGGACGCCCGCACCTGCCGGCCCGGTTCACGGGGCCGGCGAGGCTGACCGTCGGCCCACCGACACCACCACCGGCTCCGCCATCCGATCACCGGCCGGACCCGGGCGGTCCTGACCTGGACGGGTCCGGTGAGGAGGGGGTGTGGTTCGGCGACGACCTCACCGACCCCGCCCCGCTACCCGGCGACGACCCGACCACCCCGCCAGGCGACGATAACCCGCAACCGCGTACGAGTCTCGTCGTCGCCACCTGGCCCCTGCACACCCGCGACGACACCGCGAACCTGGCCCGGCTGGGCGGACTGCTCACCGCCTGCGGCCGACTGCTGCGCCCCGGCGGCTGCCTGGTCCTCGTCGCCGGCGCCCCCGCCGGCGTCACCGCCGCCCCCGCCGGCGTCACCGCCGCCCCGCAGGACTTCACCCCCGTCGTCGACGCCGCCACCAGCGCGGGGCTCGGCTACCTGCAGCACATCGTCGCGGTCGCCGCCGACACCGACGGCGACCGGTTCACCTACCACGCCACCGACGAGGAACTGCTGTCCCTGGCCCGCGCCACCGCCGGACAGGAGTTCGTCCTCCACGTCAAGGTCCACGCCGACCTGCTCGTCTTCACCACCCAGCGGGGCGGTGAGCGGCGTGCCTGAACCCACCCCCAACACCGGCGACGACGCCGGCCGGGACCCGGGGCAGGGCCAGGGTCGGGGCCAGAGGCCGGCGGTGTGGCCGCAGGGCCTGTCGGTGTGGGCGACCGCCCAGTCGACCGGCCCGGTCCAACGACGCGGCCGCTATGTGCCCCAGTCGGTCACACACCCCGCCCGGATGCTGCCCGCGATCGCCGCCCACGCCGTCCGCTCCTACACCCGACCCGGCGACCTCGTGCTCGACCCGATGTGCGGCATCGGCACCACCCTCGTCGAAGCCGTCCACCTCGGCCGGGACGCCGTCGGCGTCGAGTACGAAAGCAGGTGGAGCGACATCGCCGACGCCAACGTCGTCCACGCCCACCGACAGGGCGCGACCGGGCGGGCGTCGGTCGTGCGTGGTGACGCCACCCGCATCACCAGCCTGTTGCCGGCCGCGCTGGCCGGACAGGTGTCCCTCGTCGTGACCTCGCCGCCGTACGGGCCGACCGTGCACGGCCTGGTCCGCCCGCAGGCCGGCGCCGGCGTGCACAAGTCCGACAACACCTACAACGACGGCACCGACAAGGGCAACCTCGCCTACCGGGACCTGCCCGGCCTGGCCGACGGCTTCACCGAGATCCTCGCCGGCTGCGCCACCCTGCTCAAGCCCGGCGGGATCGTCGTGGTCACCGCCCGGCCGTGGCGCAAACGCGGCGAACTGGTCGACCTGCCGTCGGCGGTCATCGGCGCCGGCGTCGCCGCCGGGCTCGTCCCGGTCGAGCGGTGCGTGGCGCTGCTCGCCGCCGTCCGCGGCGGGCGGCTGATCGCCCGCCCGTCGTTCTTCCAACTCTCCGCCGTGCGTAAGGCCCGCCAGGCCGGGGTGCCGATGCACCTGATCGCCCACGAGGACGTCCTCGTCCTGGCCAAGCCACTAAGGTCCGGAAGTTCCCGCGAACCCAAGCACGCGCATCGGGATCCGGGGAACGGGGTGGTGGCGTGACCGCACCCACCCACCTCCACCGTTCCCCGTGGCCCGGTGGCAGCGATGTGTCCGACCGGCGACGTCCACTGCGGTCTGCCGCCGGGGAGACCGCCGTGTTCTCAGGGCTGGGCGTGGAGCAGTTCCTCGGCGATCTGCCGTACCCGGGCCAGGGTGATCCCGCTGCGTTGTTCCACGGCGAGCGGGTGCGCGGTGGGTTCGAGCTCGACCAGTGGCCGGTGTCCCACCGGCTGGGTGCGGACCCGGGTCTTCAGGTTCACCGTCGTCGGCTGGTAGATCGGGATCTCCGTGGACAGCCAGCCGAAGTAGGACGGCTCCCGTTCCCGCCCGGGCGTGGTCCATACCTCGTTCATCCGGTCGAAGTTGGCCTGGCTCAGCGACACCCAGACACCCCAGTCGAAGTCGGTGTCAGCGTCGGTGACCGGGATGACGATGCGCGCGCGGACGAAGAAGTGCTGTCCCTGGATGACGCACTGCTCGTCGGTGAGGCCGCTGTGGTCGTCGGCGGCGAGGGTGTCGCTCCAGTAGGCGGGCGCGTCGCTGCCGTAGGACAACGGCGGCCCGTCGTGGCGCTGGCCGCAGTGGCGGCACGTGTAACTCGTCGTCTGGTCGGTCACGGCGCGACGGTACCGCCTACGCGGCAGCCAGCCGCCGACACCACACGCCGGAACCGGGCCGGTACCGGCGGTGCCGGGAGGTGGGGTGGCCGTTGATCCTCCCGCCGCCGCGCGGATCGGCTCGCTGTGCACCGGCTACGGCGGCCTCGACCTGGCCGTCGAGCTGGTGCTCGGCGGCCGCCTCACCTGGTACGCCGATACCGACCGCCACGCCAGCACCGTCCTTAACCGCCACTGGCCCGACGTGCCGAACCTCGGCGACATCCGCACCATCGACTGGAGCACCGTCGCACCAGTCGACATCGTCACCGCCGGCTTCCCCTGCCAGGACATCTCCAACGCCGGCCGACGCGCCGGCATCACCGGTATCCACAGCGGCCTGTGGACAACCATCGCCGAAGCCGTTCGCGTACTACGACCACGGCTCGTCTTCGTGGAGAACGTCGCCGCCCTCCTGCGCCGAGGGCTCGACGTCGTCCACGCCGACCTGGCCGAGATCGGGTACGACACGCGCTGGCTATGCCTACGCGCGTCCGACATCGGCGCACCCCACCGCCGAGACCGCCTGTTCCTGCTGGCCACACCCACCGAACGAGGAGGCACCGACACTGCCCACCCCGTGCGCCCGTGACGGCAAAGGCCCCGGCCACCAGTACGGACTACCCGACCTGGTCGAGCCGACCGGCACCCGCCACCACCACCTCCCACCGACTCCGCACACGACACCACATGGGCCGGACGTGTCCCCGCAGGCCGGGAACGACCGACAGTCCGGCGCCGCCCCGCGGCTGCTGCCGACGCCGAGGGCCAGCGACACCGGCACCCCGGGCCGGCGGGCCGGGACCGGGTGGCGGCCACCGCTGTCACAGATACTGCTCCCCACCCCACGCGCCTCCGACGGCGCCAAGGGCAGCCCGGGGCAGCGCGGATCACGCGGCGACCTCACCCTGCCGTCGGCGGCCGTACGGGTGCCGGACCGGACCCTGCCCACCCCCCGCGCCTCCGACGCACGGGGACCGGGCCGACACGGCGACGGCGGCGCCGACCTGCGCACCACCGTCGCCGGGCTGGGCCAGCCCGACACCGACCGGTGGGGTGCCTACGCGACAGCGGTGGCCCGCTGGGAACAGCTGCTCGGCCGCCGCGTCCCCGAACCCACCCAACCCGGCCGACATGACAAACCCGTCCTGGCCCCGCCGTTCGTCGAATGGCTCATGGGCCTCAACGACGGCCACGTCACCGACCCGAGCCTCGCGATACCCCGCACCGGCGCGCTGCGGGTCCTCGGCAACGGCGTCGTCCCCCAACAAGCGGCCGCCGCGCTGCGGCTGCTGCTGTGCCCACACCGGTGGGCCGCACCCGACTCGCCAAGTCGGACTCCCTGACCACACCGCCCGAACCGGCGCCCCGGCTCCGACCAGGGCCGCGTCTCGGTGACGCCCGCTTCCCACGCCCCACCACCTCACCATGACCCAACCCACCCGCAGAGGGCCCGCCACCACCACGGTGGCGGGCCCACCACCACCCATTCGACAAAACCGTCCCCACCCGACGGCCACCGGTACCGCAGGCGTGGACCGGCCGAGCGACACCTGGGCGACGCCAAGGACTGTTCCGCCGCCGATCTGGCCTTCCAGGCCCGCGTATCCGCCCCTGACTATCCAGGCGCGCTGACCCGCTGCGGCCCGCCGGCCTCCCTCTGTGGCCGGTGGATTCCCTCCACCTCACGTCTCCCGGAAGGACCACCCCTGCCATGACCAGCTCCGACCACCACTTCGCCGACCGCCCCGGCCCGGACAGCGAGCAGCCCGACGACACCGTCTGGACTGCCGACCGTATTCGCGCCCTCGGCCCGGTCACCGACATCACCACCGCGGCGCGGATCTTCGGCCTGTCCCGCGCCGCCGCCTACGAACTCGCCAAACGCGGCCAGTTCCCGGTCGCCGTGCTGCGCTTCGGCAGCCGCTACCGGATACCGGTCGCGGCGATCCTCCACGCCCTGCACCTACCCGTCGCCGACGAGCAGCCGCCCGACCCGCCACCGGCGACTTGACCTGCTCGCCGACGCACGCGTCGATCACCCCGTACGAAATCCGCAGCCACCGGCCGCACCCCCAACCCCGAGGAGCCACGCCCACCATGGCCGAAGGATCCATCCACAAGACCTGCACCTGCCGCGACGCCGACGGTAAGAAACTCGGCAAACGGTGCCCCCACCTGCGCCGCGCCGGAGGCGCCTGGAGCTCCCACCACGGCAAGTGGGGATACCAACTCGAACTACCGAGAAGAGTCGACGGTTCCCGCCGGTCACCGCTGCGCCGCTACACCTTCGACAGCCGCGACGACGCGGTCAAGGACCGCGGCCAGGCCATCGCGTTGCTGACGCTCGCCGGCGACGACACCGCCCTCGCCACCGAGATCGCCGACCTGCTCAAAAAGGTCAAGGCCGGCGACCCGATGCCTGACCGCGACACCATCGCCAAGCGGGTCAACACCGGCCTCCCGGCCAGCGTCGACATGACCCTCGGCGAGTATCTGCGGCAGTGGCTCGAGTCCCGGCGCACCATCGAACCGAGCACCAAACGCATCTACGCCAGCCACATCGAGAACCATCTCATCCCGCACCTCGGCACCGTCCCACTGGTGAAACTGCGGGTCGAGCACATCTCCGCCATGTTCACCGCGATCACCGACCGCAACACCGCCATCGAGATCGCCCGGCAGAGCGGGGACCCGCAGATCCGCGCCACCGTCCGGGGAGCACGCACCACCGGGCCGTCGACCATGCAACGTATCCGCGCCACCCTGCGTAAGGCACTCAACGACGCGATGGCACGATCCAACAACCGGCTCATCGACTTCAACCCGGCCAAGCACGTCGAACTACCGTCGGCGAAGCAGCCCAAACCCCGGGTGTGGACGGACAGAGCCGTCGCACGGTGGCGCGAGACCGGAACAAAGCCCAGCCCGGTCATGGTGTGGACCCCGCAACAGGCCGGAGCCTTCCTCGACTACGCCCAGGACCACGACATCGCCCTCTACCCGGTATTCGTGGGCATCATGCACCGAGGCATGCGTCGCGGTGAGGCACTCGGCCTGCGGGACAGCACCGTCGACCTGGACGCCGCCCTCGTCACCGTCGACCTGCAACGCACCACCGTCGGCTACGAAGCGGTCGACAAGAAAGTCAAGTCCGAGGCGGGTAACCGCACCTTCGCCCTCGACAGCTTCACCGCCGCCGCGTGGCGCGCCTACCTCGCCCGCCGCGCCCGCTGGAAGTTGGCCAGCGGCGGCAGCTGGCCGGACACCGGATGGTTCTTCGTCCAACCCGACGGCGAGAAGTGGCACCCGGACACCGTCAGCAAACGCTTCGACAGCCTCGTCCGCGACGCCGGACTGCCCCCGGTCCGGCTGCACGACCTACGACACTGCGCCGCCACCTACCTGAAAGCCTCAGGCGCCGACCTCACCGACGTCAAGGAACTCCTCGGCCACTCCACCATCACCATCACCAGCAACATCTACACCTCCGTCATCGTCGAACTCCAGGTCGAGCGGGACAAGGCGGAGGCCGCCGCCGCGCTGGTTCCCCGCCGCCGACGCACACAGGCCGCCTGACCGACCCGAACCGCCGACACCACCTCCCAGCCTCCAACCACACCAACCCCGGACGACCCCAACCCGCGACTGAGGACACCAAGATCGCCCGACACGTCACCCGCTGTCGGCGTACAGGTCCGAGTACTGAGGTAGGTACGGCTGCAAGTGCACACCGCTTCGATCTCGACCTACGCACGGCGACTGACCCCTCGACGTGGCGACGGTCAAGGTTGGTGACGTTGCGTGAGGGTTCGCTGGGCGCTGTCGATCCCTCGACGCGCGGATCTGCCGAGAAGCGCGCACCTCGGTCCGTCGAGTCTCGGTCCGCCGCCGAGTGGAGGGCTCAGGCACGTTATTCGCGCAAATTACGTGCCTGAGCCCTCCACTCGAAGCAGCGTCGCCGATCGCGGGCGTCCGGATCTGAACCTGCCGCCACGGGCCGCTCCGGCGGTTGAAGGTGTCGGGGCGGTACAGCGAGATCCGCTCATGCCGCGAACCGATCGTCACCGTGGGTGATTGCAATGCTGGTAGGTTCGACTGCGGTGTCACTCGTTGGCGAGATCGACGATTCGTCGTAGCGCTGTGATGTGGTTGCGCAGTGCGCGGCGTCCGGTTGGAGTCAGTGATAGCCAGGTTCGGGGTCGGTGTCCGACGTGGCCCTTGCGCATGGCTAGGTATCCGGCCGTTTCGAGAGCGGTCGCCTGTTTCGACACGACTGAGTCGCTCAGCCCGCTGGCGTCGCGCGCGGCGCCGAACTCGACTTCCTGCGCGGCTGCGAGCACGGCCATGAGTGACAGTCGCGTCGTGGTGTTGATGACCGGGTCGGGGCGGGGCGGGTCGATGGTCACCACTGGCTCCGTCTGACCCGCTGGAGGTAGCTACCTTTCCCGCGCCGCAACCGCCCGCCCAGCAGCGCGAGTGTCACAGCCATGAGGACGGCGCTGAGCGTGAAGGGTAGGGGAACCGCGAGGAGGCGCAGCGCGAGACCGAGTCCCATCATGACGGCGTAGGAGGTGATCGCGACAGCGGCGATCAGCAGCCCGTTGCGCCACCCGATTTTGATCGGGAGCGGGCGGGCGCGGGCCCTTGTCACGGCGAGTGCGACGCAGGCCAGCATCGCTGATCCGGCCGCGACCATCAGCACCCCGCGCCAGCGTGACGCCGGCATGTCCCAGCTCACGCCGGTCTGTAGGACGAGGAACAGCAAGAGCGCCAGCGTCCACCAGCGCGGCAGTACCAACTCCGCACCGCGACGTAGCCGCTCGTCGGCCTTCGCGAGATCGTCGGCGGCCCGCTTCGGATCCAGCCGGGTGACACCTCCGTCGGGCCTCGTCGCGGGTCGCCGAGCCGAGCCGCGCGGTGTGCTCATTCCCGCCATCGAGTACTCCACTCATAAACGGTACTTTCCACATGGAAAGTAGACCCAACGCTAGACGTTGAAGGACAGCGATGCAAAGTCGACCCGAGCCGCATTGCGTACGGACCTCACCTGCCGCCTAGGCGTCCCGGCGGGCAGGCTCACCGCGCCCGGTCGGTGCCGAGTTCAGGGCTGCGCGCCGTGACCTCAACTGCCGCCGATGGTGCGTCACGTTGAGCGACGGCACTGGCGGTGCTCGACGTGCGGTCCTGCCGGTAAGCACCACTGTCGGATCACACCGACGTGTCATGATCAGGGTGCGATGAGCAGCCAGAAGCGTCCTGAACCGACTCTCGCCGAGGTGCGCCAGCACCATCTCGATCGTTTGAATGATGTGCTTCGTCGCCCTGGAATGTACGGCAGGGGCGAGATCGCCGAACGGCTCGTGCTGGAAGCGATGGCCGCCGTGGACGGCAGCCTGGCACGGTGGCAGACAGCGTGCGACGGTCTACGTGACCGAGACGCCGTCTCCGCGACAGGCGTCAGCGGCGCCTACCGCACCATCCTGCCCGCAGACGCCCTACGCGAGGCGACGACCTCGATCTACGCCGAGATCGCGCATCACCTCGGCTGGCTGGAACTGGACCGGGTCCTGACGATGGCAGAGTGGAACCATGCGGGCGACCTGATCTGCGATTGGGTGGCGCAGGACCGGACCCTGTCCGAGGTCATCGAGACGTTCGGACCTCCGTCGCTGTGGATCGGCGGAACCAACCCGTACTACCCGAAAACGCTTGCCTACAGCACCGCCGACCGAGATGACGACCTGGTCTGCTTCCACCTGTGGAACATGCTCGCCGACACCACGTCCGAGACCGGACAGCAGGGCGTCCATCCCGAACCGGTCGTGCTCGCCGTCCGCCACCGGCCGGGCAACTTCCCCGAATCGTTCTCCTTCACGCCGGAGGGCCTGCACCGCCGGCCGACCAGCGACCAGTACAGCCCGTGCTGATCGCGCCCATGGGCGACCCTGCCCGGCACGCATGCGGCGTCTTCAACCATGCTGACCGAAGCACTCGCCAGCCCGCCGAGCATCAGGTGACCGGGAACCGTAACCCGGCACCCCTTCGGCGGGGCCTACGACATCGCGCCTCGCCACACTCAGTTCCAGGGATCAGCATCCGGATCCTCACCGAGCATCCGCGCGGCCTCCAGATACAGGTCTCTTCCGAAGAGCTGGTTGCCTTGGGACGCGGTACCCCATGCCTGGTCGGCGGCTGCTCCGATCGCGCGCCACGTGTAGCTGTCCGCCCGCCACCGCCGGACTTGCCGCGCCATGCCCGTCGTCAGGATCAATCTCCACGCCTCCAGCACGTGCCGAACCTACGCCGAGCGGCCCTGACCTGTCCCTGCATCCGGACCTGACGCCAATCGGGCGTCGCCTTAAGTGACAGCGAGCAGCAGGGCAGGCGCGGTGGTGCCGATGTCAGTGCTCAATCGTCGTCGCTGTCGTAGATGTCGAACTCGAGCGCTGCCCCGATCTCACCGAGGCGGGAGAGGACTTCCGGTTCGAACCAGAGCATGCTTCCAGTCGGCTTGGCGGTGACGAAGCACGACCAGAAGGCTGTCGCCCCCGTGGCTTGGATCTGGCGAAGCGCAGAGACCCGCAAATGGACGAGAGGGAGTAGCGCTTCCAGATGCACGGCCGGCTCCACACCGTCCTGCAGACCACTGGCCAGCTCCCAGGTCGTGTATCGGCGTTGTCCACGATCGGGACTGCTCCCCGATACCGGGTCGCCTTTCTCGACGACTCTTGTCGGCTGCAGAGCCATCCGCTGGCTGATCTCGTCCCCAGCAAGTGCTTCGCTCTGGATGATGAATGTCAGTCGGCTCCGTGCGGTCACCCCCGATATTCTGCCGTGCCAGGGCATCGGGCATGTTACATAGCGCGTGGATCTGGCGAACACGAGGTGTTGTTACGAGCGGACGAGATCGTAGGCCCGCGCCAGGTCGTCAGCCCACGACATGGCGTGGTCACGCGCGAACGCGCGATCCAGCCGGTTGCGGACCGTTTCGCGGCGCAGCCAGGCGGCCAGCGTGGCCGGCCTCCGGTCCGCGAAGTTGAGTCTGTTCACGGTGTCGGCCAGGTGGCGGTCTGCCGCCGAGTTGAGTGTGA
The DNA here is from genome assembly GCF_030345075.1 of Solwaraspora sp. WMMA2065. Lineage (NCBI taxonomy): Bacteria > Bacillati > Actinomycetota > Actinomycetes > Micromonosporales > Micromonosporaceae > Solwaraspora > Solwaraspora sp. WMMA2065. Next base: position 4,548,129 of record NZ_CP128361.1, on the reverse strand, counting down.
GGTCCCAGATGTCGAGGAATCGCGTGACGTTTTCACCGGCGGCGACGACCGCGTCGAGGAAGGTGGTCGGGTCGAGGAACGACCCGACCTGCGACGGGTACGTCGCCAGCAACGACCGCCGCACCGCATCCAGGTAGCCGTCAACGGCGTCCCGCTCGAGTTCGGGCCAGGTCCGCCACCGCTCGCGGGACAGCTTGCCCAGCACGATCGCTGGGTCGAGGTCCGTGGCGGTGGCCATGCGCTCCAGCAGCAGAGGCAGCAGATGCTTCAGATCATCGCGGCTGCCGACCGTACCGCCGATGCTGATCGACAGAGAGAACAAGTCATGGTCGTCGACCGACGCCGGCCCCCGGCAATGCGGACAGCCATCGAGCACCGCCCTGCCCTGGTACTGGGCGAACGCGTCCCGAAGTTGTGCCATCGCCACAATCAGATCGCCGTCCACCGGCCGATCTTCGCAGCCCGCATCGGCTCAACGTGAACTGCTCCGCTGGGCCACCCGAGCTGATCGGACTCTTGAGGTCTATTCACAGGCGATCCTGTAGAAGTGCAGCCCGATGACACAGGAGATCGTTTCCGTGAAGGTCGCGAGCGGTCTGCGGTAGTCGGTGTGCAGGATTCTCCAGGTCTTCAGGTTTGCGATGACCTGTTCGACGACCCAGCGGATCTTGTTGACCTGCCTGTTGTATTCCTTCTGCCACTCTGTGAGCTCGCCGCCCTTGGGCTTCTTGTACGGAGTGATCATGCCGTTGCCGACGTAGCCCTTGTCGCCGATCCAGTCTCCGGGATTCAGGCTGACGAGAACACCGGTGTCGTTGATCGCGTACGAGTCGTGGTGGTTGCCGGTGACGGGATCGGAGACCCAGGCGAGCGCGCCGTCGAGGGTACAGGCGACCTGGACGCTCATGCCCGTGGTCTTGTGCTTGCCGGAGTACAGACAGCGGTCCGTGCGCCATGACCAGCAGGGGAACAGAGTGCCGTCGACGATGTACTGGGCGGTCGGGTCGAGCTCGTCGGCGGTCGGCACGAACCCCGCCAGCACGCGGTCGAGGACCGGGGTGATGGCGGTGACCGCCCGTGAGATCGTCGACTGGGAGACGCCGTGCGCCTCGGCGATCTCCGCTTGGACACGGTTACGACGCATGTAGGTCAACGCGACCACGAGGGCACGGTAGAGGCCGAGGACCGGGGGCCACGGTTCCATGCCCAGGTTCCGGCATTCGGCGCGGACCAGCACGCAGAGGTCGCGAATCTGATCGGTCGTGAAGCCGGTGGTATGATACATGCTCGGCGGTCCGCTTTCTTTGGTTGTTGTGTGGAAACTCCATCCTATGGGAGGGCGGGCCGCCTCATTCATCGGGGGGTCCACTGTGGGTTACTGGACCCTGCTGAATAAGCCTCCTTGATCACGTATCCGCTCGTGCCGCGAGTCGCGCGCCACTCCAGTCGGAGCCGTCACGCCTCGTGACCGTCCTGCAGTGTCGATTGAGGTCCGGACTTGCCGACTGAGCGGATGTCTACATGCCTTGTCGGCTCTTCGCCAGCGCGGCAGGCGAGGGGTAGTCACCGGTCTTTGCTGTGGCGGTGCTGTCTGCCTGGGTGCGAGAGCAGCGTTCGAACAGGTCAGTGGCTGGTGGCTGGAGTGGTGGTGACCGGTTCGAGTAGTGTGGCGGTCGCCATCTGGTGGAGGTGCTTGGCCCAGCCCAGCGGAGTTGCGTCGAAGCGCTGGTCGCGCTGGTCGGGATCGGCCCCCAGGTCCAGGAGACAACGGGTAAGTGCGAGGTTGCCGTTCCCGGCGCTGTGGTGCAGTGCGGTCTCCCAGGGCTCTTCGACCGGGGCGTCGCCACGCCCGTATGCGTTGACGTCGAAGCCGAGCTCCGCCAGCAGCGTGATCGTCTCGATCGGCGCCTGAGTCGCGGCCCACACCATGAGTCCGGGACGGGTGCGGCGGGCATGGTCCACGGCACCGGGATGTTCGGCGCGAATGCGGTCCAGGGTGGAACGGTCGGCGCGGAACGCTGCGGCGATCAGCTCTCGAACCGGGTCAGGACCGGGCGGGGTGGCACCTCGGGCGATGAGATAGCCGGTGATCTCGGTGTCGCCGTTGAGCTGGGCCAGCTCGACCGGCGTCCGGCCGTCGCCGGGGGTCCACGTGAGCCCAGCACCCTCGAATGGTGAGCGGAAGTCGATTCCGTGCTCAACCAGTAGCCGTACCCGGTCGGGTTGGTGGTGCTCGACCGCCCAGCGCAGCTGGGTCCGCAGCATCTGCGAAGGTGCGTCCAGGTCTGGGATCCTGGTCTTCCATGGGCCGCCATCGCTGGCGCCGAGACCGTACTCGAACAGCAGCTCCAGGTGTGAGTCATCCGGCGTGAACATTCCGTTGTACAGGGTCTGCGCGTCGTTGGGGTCGGCACCGGCGGCGAGCAGCAGCCGGCCCAACGCCTGCCAGTGCGGGTGGCGGGGCTGACGCCGCGGGCCTAGCTCGCCGAGGCCGAAAACTCCGGTCAGCACCGTGAACGGTGACGGCAGGGCATCGAAGAGGTAGCCCTCGTTCGCGTCAGCACCGGCGGCAAGCAGTTGCTCGGCGACCGCGAGCACACGCTCGACCGACACGGCCGGGTCGAGACGCGAGTAGGCGAGGTAGAACAGCGGCCGCCACCGGAACGGGCCACCTCGCTCGGCCGCCCGTCGCGGACGCGCGGCGAGCAGCCGAGCGACGTCGTCCGGACGGGCAGCCGCAGCGGCGGCCCAGATGTTCGCCGAGGTCAGATCGGGATGCTCAGCGATCAGTCGCCGGGCCTCGGCCCAGCGCGCCGGCCCGTCCTCGCGGCCGTACGTCAGACAGGCGAGGCGGCAGAACTCGTCCGCACGGTCGGCCACCGAAACCGCGCCGAGCCCGGTTTCCCAGCCGTGTTCAACCACTGTTGCGAGGTATCGCCTGAGCCGCGGCCAGCTGGCGAACCCGTACTCGCGGGCGACGACCAACTGCGCGGTGGCAAGCGGCAGGCCGCTGAGGTCGTCGGGAACCCCGCCGGGATTGTGGTGGGCCAGCCGCGCCACCGCGCCGGCGTCGCCGGACCGGACGGCGCGCTGGAGGGACCGGGCCTGCCGGCGGAAGCTGTCGAGGTCGGGACGGGCCGGAATGTCCAGGGTAGGCACGACGGTCTCCTCTCGTCTGCCTGATGTCCGCTCGGTCAGGCCGAAAGGAGAACGTTGGTGATCATGCTGCACACCCCAGGTGGGCTAAGCCCATTCCCGCGGACCGGTGGCTTCCTGGCAGCCGCCGCCAGTTTAGCCGATCCTGCCGTGACCCCGGCCCGAGCAGAATCCGCGCCAACCAAGATCAGGTGTGCGCTCATGCCGCGAGCCGGTGCACCTACCCAACTCTCTTGGTAACCCAGCGTGAACAGCGGATGGAGGCCACTGCGTCCGCAGCCGCCGGCGGATCCGAATCGGCAGACATCCCGGCGTGTGTACGTCTGGCGTACCTGGCTCTGCACTGGCGCCCGTACACCGACACCCGCCGTCACCCGTCAGCCGCGACAGCCCCAGACCCGGGCAGCAGACGGGCGGATGCAGCAGCCGCGGCCAGGCGGAGTAGGGTTGGCCCTTGACGGGCCGTTAGCTCAATCGGCAGAGCTGAGGACTTTTAATCCTTAGGTTCTGGGTTCGAGTCCCAGGCGGCCCACCACATGACCTGGGAAAATGGTTATCGATCGATGATCGAATCACCTTCTGTCCGGCCAGATTTGCCGGATATGACCCGCTATGCGGGGAGCACCCAGCGAACACCCAAGACGCCCACGACCGCGTCGGCGTTGACGGCTGCAGGCCCGGACTGCAGGGTGTGGTATCCAGGGCGGGGGGAGGCCGGGCCGGGTGGCCATGCTCGCCGCCGGGTGCAATCCGGCCGTTCCGGGCGGCTTCATGTAGAAGTTCGTCAACTTCCGGCTGCGGTTGGTCGTGGTCGGCGACATCACGGCCGCGCCGCTGGCGCGCGCCTTGTCCGCTGGCCCGGTCCTTCAGCAGTTCCAGGTACCGCTCGTCGTCGGGCGTCTTGTTCACGCGGAGAGACGCCAGCCGCTGGGTGCGGAGTCAGTTGGCGACCTGCGCGTCGACGATCGGCGCGGCGTTCGGGTCAACGATGCCATCGACGGCCGTGGTCATGAACAGCCACGTGGTGAGGAACGCCCCACCCAGGTACGCGACGGGTCGGCCGTCGGTGTGCGGCCTGGGCCTGACCGCCCACAACGCCCGTGTGCCGGGCGGGGCTGGTGGACCCGAACGGCTGTGAGCCCGAGGTGCGCAACGCAGCCTGTCATATGCTGCGCTCGGGCGGCGCGGCACCATCTCCATGTCGATCTCCCGCAAGAGTCGATCGCGCCGCCCCCGACCCCTGCCCGGCATCACCCCGGGTCATTGGTGCTCTGTCTGCCAGGTGAGGCAGGTGGGTCGGCGGCCTGTGGCGGTGTATTCGGCGACGGCGCGGCCGGCGGCGGCGACACTGGCCCGGGCCAGGACGGCGGGCACGGTGACCAGGCCGGAATCGGGCGATTCGACAACCGTGATCGGGCCGACGGGTTCGTGCTCGATGCCCCGTGTGCCGTCCGGGAGCCAGCACACCGCGGCCCGGTTGACGTGCGTGTCGACGTCGATCCGCAGCTGAGCCTGCCTGTTCACGGGGCCGATCCAGATGGTCTGGCCGGTTCCACCGTGGGCCATGATCGACTCAGTCTGATCGGCGAACAGCTCGGCGGCGCGGCCGGGGTCGGGCAACGGCTCGCGGTGGCCGTGGTAGTCCATCATCACCGCGGTCAAAGGTTATCCCCTCTATCGGTCGGTCGGGCCGTGTGGCCGGCGGCGGGTCGGGTTGATGCCGCCGGCATCGGGTTGACGGCGTACCGGTCGCCGTTGCCGTGCGGGCGGCCGCGGTCGGGTCAGTCGACGAACGGCCGCTCGGGATGCCCGACACCGGTGACGTGACCGCAGCCTCATGGCTGTGGTGCGGCTCGGTCGCCGGCCCTGCAGCCCTGGGAGGCGACGGTGGTGGTTTCCGGTCCTTCATCTCTCGGGTCTGGTCGGGTTGGGTTGTCTGGCTAGCGGCCGAGGCGTCTGGCTGTCTGGTCGGTCAGCGTGTCGGTGAGGTCGTGCAGGAATGCGAGCGCGGTGTCCGTCTCCGCGGTGGGTGTCAGCGCCTGCACGTACGCCATCACGACCAGGTTCTCGTCGCGGACGAGGTGAGTGATGTCGATCTGGGTGGCTCCGAGGCCGCCGCCGGTGGTGCTGTTCGCGTCCAGGTCTTCGACGGTTTCGAACGATATTCCGCTGTCCTCCCACCAGCCGGTGCGGTCGGCGGTGGTGGTGCCGGGTGTGGTGTCGTCCCACAGGTCGACGTAGCGGATGGCGTCCTGGTTGTACGCCTCGACCGCTCCTGGCACGTCGTCGTAGACCCGGACCTGTATTCCGCCGACGGGTTCGAAGCCGCCGAGTTTGGTGGTGAAACGCCCGTCGGTGGCGTGGGCGACGTAGATGCAGTTCGCAAACCAGTGGGTCCGTCCCACGCTGTAGGTCGTGTGGTGGTCCAGGGCGGGAGCGAGGGTGAGCCCGAATCGCCGGAACAGGTCCTCCGACCGCAGCCGGTTGCACAGGTTTTGGGGCATCTCGTCGTACGGCGGTGTCGGGTCGGGCCGCGGGTCCTCGGTGTCGGTCCCGCACCCGCCGGCGACGCTCATAAGTACGGCGGCTAGACACGCGGCGAGGATGCCCCGTCTACTGGTGGTGGGGTTCATCGCCGCTCCTGGCGAGCAGGGGTGTTCAGGGTGAGGGAGCAGGTGATCAGTCGGTGGTCCGATGGCGGCGGCTGGCCGGGGTCGGGTAGGTGGACGCGGTAGGTGTCGGGCAGGACGTGGGGTGTCATGGCGTCGTTGGCCAGGAGCCAGTCGATGAGCAGACCGCCGCCGGGGTCGATGCCGGGGTTGACGGTCGGCGTGATCGGCTGGGTGGGATCGGCCCGCCATGCCATTTCGGCGACGGCGTGCAGGCCGCAGCCGTTGGTGCGCTGCCGGGTGGTGGCGTCCCATTCGCCAATGAGGTGGTCGACCGCGCGGGTGTCCGGCCCCCACGTGCCGTCCGGCCGGAGCGTGCCTTTGTGGGTGCGCTGGTGGGGTGTGGCGGCCATCCAGTCCCGCTGCGGTAGGTGGCCGCCGGACGCGGTGCCGTTGAGGTCGCCTCCGCCGATGACGGGCAGCGGTTCGGTGCTGCCGTAGCGGCTGACGCGGCGGGCTTCCTCGAGCCGGGCGTCACCGGACAGCGGTTCGAAGTGGTGCACGAAGGCCAGGAACTCCCGCCGCTGGTCGCGTGCTCGTGCGCTGTCGCGGAGGGCGAACCGGGCGACGTTGCGTTGGTCGTCGAACACGCCGGGGTCGTCGGGGTTCCACCAGCGGCGCAGTATCAGCAGGTCCGGGTTGTAGAAGATGGCGGGTGGCATCGGTCCGCGTCGCATCGAGCCCAGTTCGGCGACGTAGGGGACACCGAGTTGGTCCGACAGGGCCTCGGCGGCGGCGTACTTCGCCGCGCCGGCGTTGTCGCGGTAGCGGCTCGCCTCGCAGAACAGGATCAGGGCGGGCGCCGCGGTGACGTCGGCGAACGCTTGTTGGAGCCGGGTGAAGTCGTAGCGGCCGTCCGGCGTCCGGCCGCCGTTGTGGTAGTTGAACAGGGCGATGCCGATCACTGCTCGCTCCTCTCGTGCCTGCCGGCCGGTCGGCCGGTCGTGCTTGCTCTGGTGGTGGTCGTCGGCCCGGACACGGACCTGGCTGTCGCGCGTTCGGTCGAGCCGGGCGGTCAGGTCGCTACGGCGCGTCTGGAGCGGCCGGCCGGGGAGTGTGGGCGGGCTGGGTTGTGCTGGTTCGGGTCGTCGTGGCCGGTCGGGGGCTCCGGGGTCCGGCCCGGTGTCGGGTCGGACCCCGGAGGTGTTCCTCCCTGGATGGCCCTGGCATGCCGTGCGCTGCCCTGCCGAGCCGAGCGGGCGGCTTGGCTCGGCGCGCCGCGACGCAGGCGTGCCATGGGTTCCCCCTCTACGCCCCGGGTTCGGGGTGTGGGGAGCTGATGGGCGGCGGTGTGCCGCGCCCGCCGGTGTCGAGTTCGGTGACCTGCGGGTCGACCCGGGAGACGACGGAAGGCTGCTGGTAGGTGGCGGGGCCGTCGCGGCGATCCCACACGCCGGGGGCGGGCCGGGGTTGGTGGGGTTCGGTCTGGGCGTCACCAATCCGGGGGATTTGCTGCAGGGCGGCCATCGCGGTGTCGAGCCGGTTCTGGCGGACGTCGAGTTGGCGCATCATCGCGGTCTGGTGGGCGAGGCCGGTGGCGGTGGCCTGGACCAGCCGGGCGGCGGTCACGTCGAGCCTGGTGAGGTCGATGGTGCCGACCTTGGTGTGGGCGTCGGTGACCTCGGCGACGGCGCGGGCCTGGTGGCGGTGCGCGAGGTCGAGGACCTGGTCGGGGCGGGCGTGCTGGTAGCCCCGCCCCCGTGCGACGGTGAACACCGTGCGGTGCCGGGTGAGCAGCACCTCCGCGGCTTTGCGGGCGGCGGCGTGGATGGCCTGCCGGCCACCGGTGTGGTCGGCGGGGTCGAGGTCGAGCAGTTGTCCCATCTCGTCGTAGCTGAGGATGTCTCCGGGCTGGAGCCGCGACATCGCGGTGGCGAGGATCTGCCATCGGGGGGCTGAGCCGGCCGGCTGGCCGGGTCGGCGAGTGGGTCGGCGGTCATCGTCCGGGGCTGGTACTGGGCGGGTGGCGTCCATGTCAGTCCGTGCCGTCGAGGGTGCCGACGAAACGCCCGTAGGTGGGTCGTCCGTCGCCGAGTCCGATCAACGCGCCGGCGGTGTGGGCGGCGTTACGCAGATCGGCCAGGTTGATGACGGCGGGGTCGTAGACGCCGCGGGCCTGTAACCGCCAGTGGGGAAACACTGGTCGGGTGCGCATGACGCGGGCGTTGCCGACCTTGACGGGGGCGCGGTGGACGTGGCGGGTGTCGGCGTAGAGGGCGGCGGGATCCCGGGGACCCTCGTACAGCACCGGGACCTTCATCGTTTCGATCAGCACACCACGTTCGACCTTCTTGCCGTCGCGTGACAGGCGGGCGCCCTCGACCAGGCATTTGGTCAGGTTCGGTGCCGGGATGAACGGACCGACATCGGGGTCGTGGTAGAGGCCGCCGAGCCATTCCAGCTGGGCGATCTCGGCGTGGTCGTCGTCGGTCTTCTTCGCCTTCGCCGAGATGGGCCGGATCTGCCGCACGATGGTGTCGAGGGGATCGACCAACCGCGCGTTGTGCATCAGCAGCGGCGCGGTGCCGGCAGCATCGAAGATGAAACTGGGCACAGGTGAAAACTCCAGATCAGCGAGGGAGCCGGGTCAGACGCCGTGGGACGTGAACGTCGGCGAGGTAGAGGTCACGCGGCCGGACGTGGGACAGGGCGAGGACGTCGCGCAAGGTGTTGTCGTCGGGTGGGTTTGTTGTCGGCGGTGGGGGTGGAGCGGGGCTACCAGCGTCGGCCGGGCGTCGGGAACGCCGTGGTCGGTGACGGTCTGGGCGTCGTCGTGGTCGACGCGTCGCGGGCGTGGGCGGTGACGGCGGTGCTGATCAGGCGGAGTTTCGTCAGCCATCAGGGGTGCCTTCCGTCGGCGGGTCCGGTGTGGGCGTGGGACCGGCTAACGGCGGTGGCTGGTCCTGCGGGCCGAGGAGTCCGAGGACGATGAGGGTGTCGGGGGTGGGTGTGGAGCGGTCGACGGCGTCGGCCCATCGACGGTGGGTGCAGGGGTGTGGGGTGAGTCGTCCCTCGAAGCGGCACTGCGCGCACATGAGGGTGTCGTCGTCGGGGGTGTGCAGGGCGAGGATGGCGTCGGCGGTGAGGCTCGCTGACGGGTACGCCGGTGCTGGCACGGGCGGGTAGATGGGTGTGATGGTCACGGGTGGTGCTCCGTCCTTGCTGATGGGGGTCTGCGGTTCGGCGGATGGGCTTGGCGGGCCGGAGGCGGGGCGGGAAGGGCGCATGGGCAGGTGGGCCGATGCCGGTCAGGGTTTACGGGCGAGTCCTCCGAAGTCGTCGACGTCGACGATGTGGGCGGTGTCGGGTCGCCAGCGGGTGACGGACACGACGCCGGGTTCCAGGAGTTCGAGTCCGTGGAAGAAGCCGGCGATGAGGTCGGGGGTGCGGTTGACGCGAGGGTTTTCGCCGCTGGCGTTCCACTGGCGGACCACGTCGTCCATCGACGCGGGGTGGATGACGTTGGTGTCGTCGCACAGGGCGAGGTAGCTGCCGGCGGGGACGGCGTCGACGAGACGGCGCACGATGGCGTACGCCTGGGTGTCGTCGGTGAGGTGGGCGGTGACGCCGAGCAGGATCAGGGCGACGGGTTGGTCGAAGTCGAGGGTGTGGGCGGCCCGGGACAGGATCGCGTCGGGGTCGGTCAGGTCGGCGTCGATGTAGTCGGTGGCGCCGTTCGCGGTGCTGGTGAGCAGGGCGCGGGCGTGGGCGAGGACGAGGGGGTCGTGGTCGACGTAGACGATGCGGGATTCGGGTGCGAGTGTCTGGGCGACCTGATGGGTGTTGTCGGCGGTGGGCAGGCCGGTGCCGATGTCGAGGAACTGGCGGACACCGGCGTGGGCGAGGTGGGTGACGGCCCGGACGAGGAACGCGCGTTGCGCGAGCGCGATCTCGGCGATGTGCGGGTTCGCCGCTCTGATCCGGTCTCCGATCTGGCGGTCGGCGGCGAAGTTGTCCTTGCCGCCGAGCCAGTAGTTCCAGACCCGGGCGGACTGCGGGACGCTGGTGTCGATGCCCTGCCTCGTGGTGGGCGCGGTGTCGCTCATGACCGGGCTTGCCTCTCCGGATGGGTCGAACGGGTTGCGTACGGCGGTGGCGGGCACGGCCGTCACGACTCCCGGCCGGAGCCGACACCGCAGGTGTGGGGTTGACGCCACATCGGCCACAAAGGTGGTCCACCGTCGGGCAGGTGCACCGGGGCGGGGGTGGTGTCGTAGTAGCCATGCCGTTGGTAGAGGCGTCGGGCGTGGCTGCTGGTGGCGACGAGGTGGACGGGGGTGCCGGCGGTGTCGCAGATGGTGTGCCGGTGGGCGAGCAGGGCGGTGCCGACACCCCTGCGCTGCCGGTCGGGGGCGACGCCGAGGTAGGCGAGGTAGGTGTGGGGGCGGTGTGGGGCGTGTTCGTGCAGGAGTGCGGCGAGGTGGGTGAACCGTCCGGCGTGTGGGCCGGCGGCACGGGCGACCAGTGCGGTGTGGTGGGGATCGGGGGTGTGGGCGGTGGTGTGGGGCAGCCAGACGGCGGCGCCGGTGTGGTCGTCGCAGGTGTACACGGTGCCCGAGGTCATGGCGTGGGTGAGGACCGCCGGGCAGAGTCGCTGGTAGACGTGTCGGCGTTCGCCGGGGTCGGGGATGAGCCAGACGGCGTCGGGGGTGCCGACGAACGCCTCGACCAGGGTCGCCGTGAGCGCGGGGATGTCGTGGCGGTCGGCGACACGGATCACGGTCGTGGTGGGGGTGGTGGTCACCGACGGATCTCCTTACGTGCGGCGGGGGTCGGGTGGGTTGTGGTGCGGGTGGCGGCGTCGGCGCCCGCGCCGACGGTGGCGTAGACGTGGCGGCGTGTGCGGTGCAGGACGGCGGCCCATGCCAGGCCGGCGGTGACGGCGGCGGCGTAGAGGCCGGGCAGCGCCCACCGGGCCGGCGAGCCGGCAGGGGTGTTGAGGAGGTCACCGAAACCGATGAGAGTGCCGCCGAGGATGAACACCAGCAGGTTGAGCGCGACGCCGGGAGCGAACGCGGTCGACCAGCGGGACTCACCCCGGCGGTCGTGGCGGAAGTATGCGAGGACGGCGAGGCTGGTCGCGGTCATCAGGATCAACACACCCAGGCCGCCGGTGACGGTCAGCCAGAAGAACAGATGAACGATCGGATCGAGTCCGGCCAGCGCGTAGCCGGCGATGGTCAGGCCGGCCACGCCGGTCTGGGCCAGCGAGCCGAGTCGCGGCGCCCCGGTCCGCCCGTGGGTGCGCCCCAGCGCGGCGGGAAGGACCTGTTCTCGGCCCAACGCGAACAGGTAGCGGGCGACCATGTTGTGGAAGGCCAGCAGGGCGGCGAACAGGCTGGTCACCAGCAGCAGCCGGCCCACGTCCACGATCAGGCGTGGGAGGTGGCCGTCGACCAGCACGAACATCAACTCGGGCCCATGGCGGGTGGCGGCGTCGATGATCTGGGTGGGGCCGGCGGCGGTCTGCATCGCCCACGCCGACTCCGCATACAACACGGCGGTGACGGCGATCGCGGTGTAGGTGGCGTGCGCGACCGTACGCCGGGGGTCACGGGTCTCCTCCGCGAGGACGGTGGTGGCCTCGACCCCGACGTAGCCGGCGATCCCGCCGACGAGGATCGCCGCCATCCCCGGCACCGCCAGATGCCCCGGCGCCAACCCGTGCAGCGCTAGCCCCCCGGCGGCGGGGTGGGTGGCCATGACCGTGTCGAAGACCACCACCACGGTGATCTCCGCGACCAGCAGCACACCCAGAACCCGGCCGTTGAGGTCGACCCGCGCCAACCCCAGCACCGCGACCGCCAGCCAGCCGCCGAGAGCCCACACCCACCACGGCACGCCGACACCGGCCACCGCCGACACGGTCGCGGCCGTGACGACACCGAACGCCCCGTACAGGCCGATCTGCATCAGGTTGTAGGCCACCACCGCCACGAACGCCGCCGCCACACCACAGGCCGGGCCGAGAGCGTGCGCGACGTACGAGTACATCGACCCGGCGTTGACCACATGCCGCGACATCGCGACGTAGCCGACCGCGAACACCACCATCACGGCGGCGGTCGCCGCGTAGGCGACCGGCACCCCGGACAGGCCGGTCACCGCATAGGCGGTCGGCACCGCCGACGCGACCACCGTCATCGGCGCCGCAGCGGCCAGGACGAAGAACACCACCTGCGGCACCCCGAGCCGGGACCGGGCCAACGCGGCGGCGACACCACCCCGACGCGGACGCGGCACACCAAACGAAACCGACACAACGATCCCCCCAGAGAAGACAAGAACCAGACGAGACGGAGGCAGGTCAGAGAAAATGGGCGGGCAGGGTGCCTGAGCAGACGCTTGAGCAGGGCAGACGGTGGTCAGGTCCGGCCACCCAGCACAGCCCGGCCGACCGCCGCCGACAACTCCCACAACAGGACGTCGACCTGCGCCGGCACCGGACTCAACAACCGGTCCAGACGCTGCCGAGCCCGCGGCTCACCGCCGAGGAACCGGCCCTCGACACCAACAGCCGCACACAACCGCGCCAGAACGCTGTCGAACTGGTCCAACCGGTCACCGCGGCCGATCCGGGTCGACAACCGGGCCCACGGCCACGCCGCCACGTTCATGTCCGTCGGCTCCCACACCGTCCGGACCGTCACCAGCCGCCGGACCCGCACCGGACGCACCACCCCCGCGTCGGCCAACCGCTGACCGATCGCCGGCACCGACACGTCGGCGAGAACGTCGAGCCACACCGGAACCGGCTGACCCGGCTCGGCCGCCACCCAGGCCGCGATCTGCCGCTCCAACCCGCCCAGCCGCACCCCCGGTTCCGGACACGCCAGATGCCCCGACGGCGTCACCTCCAACACCCCCGCAACGACCAGGTCCGCCAACACCGCGGCCGTCGCCCCGTACCCGGCGATCCGCGGCGCCACCCGCAGCTGACCCGACACGTCGTGATGCGCCATCAGGAAGAACTCATCCGCCAACAACCGACGATCAACCGGCAACGACAACACCGACCGCCGATGAGTCCCGGACTGGTAGACGGTCATCGCCGACCGTTCCTTGTCCAGCCGCGCCAAAGCGAAGGGATGGTGAAAGGTGACGGCTGACTCAGAGGGCCAGGGCACGACGCCGGCGCTGCTCGAGCCCCGGCTGCGGCGTACGGGCGTTGCCCGAGAAGGGTCGGCCCACCCATGCCATCGGCTGCCGCCACCGGGTCAGCCCTCCGCACGTGTACGAGCTGCAGGCGCGAGATTGACCATCGTCGCCCTGCCGGCTTAGGTGCCCGTGCCTGCGCGGGATGGCCCAGCTTGTGTGAGCGGGACGCGGTGCAGTCCGGGCACCGCAGCGTCTGCCCGCAGTCGGGGCACCATCGGTGTCGACACCTGCACAGCGCAAAACCCGCGATGGTGCCCACCAGTGCGCAGGCGACGGCCACTGCGAGTGCAGAGGTCAGCGACATGGCTACACCTTCCAGTGAGAGACCGTGATCGGGCCTGCCGTGCCGGTGACGGGGACACCGGCACGGCAGGCGGTCGAGGACACCAACTGACTAGCGCCCAACGGGTACCGGCATGGTTCGTAATGCCGACGAACCGCCGGGAGCAGCCCTGTCGATGTACGACGGCGAGGTCGTGAGTCCATTCAGGCGGTATCTCTGGTCCGTCGCTAGACCGCTGACGCAGACACGGAGACTGTCCGCATCTGCCGACGAAGTCCCAGGGTGGTCGCGCTTCTGGTCCGGTTCGTGCTGTGATCGCTACGGGCGACGTTGAGGGGTGAGTGGCCTGTGGCGGATAGCAGCGTTCGCGGATCGGCACCGACGGCTGGACAGGTGGCTCGGGCCCGGGTGTCATACGACTGGCTCACCGGCATGGACGGCGCGCTGCACTGGGTCGAGTCGTCACCAGAGAGCAGCCGAGCCGTGGTAGTGACGTGGAGACCCGAGTGGAATCCCTCGGACGTTGACATCTCACGCCTCGATGGGGCGAACGTTGGAAGCAGCCTGCACGCCTACGGCGGTATGCCCTACGCGATCCACCCGTCAGCCGGAGCGGTGATGGTGGACGGTTCCACTGGGCTACTAGCGGTCGACATTGCTAAAGCCAAAACCGCGCATGTCTATGGCGATCTCACCCAAATTTCAGATGAACTGATATGCGTTCGCGAGGATGAGGCCGGAGACGAATTAGTTGCAGTGGACATTGTGTCGGGCGGGCTGCGTGTCTTGCTGGCGACCAATGGATTCTTTGCCTCACCTCGGCCATCGGCGGGACAACTAGCTTGGATTCAATGGGGCAGGGGTGCGATGCCCTGGGACTCAAGCGAACTGTGGGTTGCTGAATATCGCCCAGGATGGCCTGTCGGCCGAAAAGTGAAGATCGCCGGAGGGTCTGACGAGTCAGTCGTCCAGCCACAGTGGGACGCCGATGGTAATTTGTATTTTCTGTCTGACAGATCGGGCTGGTGGAATCTGTATCGTTGGCGCAATGGACAAGCGGATGAGATAGCGCCGATGGTTGCCGAATGTGCTGCCGCACCGTGGGAGTCCAGCTATGCCAACTACGTTATTCTTCCGCGGCGACGAATCGGCCTGGTCTTTCAACGTGGACCAAGGTTCGGACTGGTTATTGTCGAACCTGACGGTCGCATGAACCCCATCAGCCTGCCTTACACCGCGATCAAGCCCCATGTCGCCGCGATCGACGACAGGATTGCGCTTATCGGCGCATCCCCGACCTCGTCGCAGCAGATTGCCTTGGTGTCGACCGACGGTTCCGACAAGCTGGAAGTCATTCGACAGGGCGCTGCGAGTGTCACGGAAGCCGCCTCCATCTCTGTCCCGGAAACAATCCAGGTACCCTCTCGTGATGTCAATTTGACCGTCCTCTTCTATCCGCCAACGAGCAAGCATGGCCCGGCGCCGATGATCGTCCGACCGCATCCTGGGCCGACTTACCACAGCGATCTCCGATTGGACTGGGAGGTGCAGTTCTTCACGAGTCGCGGGTTCGCAGTGGCTGATGTCGACTATCGCGGAAGCACTGGATACGGTCGAGAGTTCCGCAAGTCTTTGGACGGCCAGTGGGGCCGACTTGATGTCGAGGATTGTCGTCTTGTGGCGATGCATCTACTTGCGACAGGCAGAGCGTGCCCTAGCGGCGTGTTCATCTCAGGTGCGAGTGCCGGCGGTTTTACCGCGCTCCGGGCGGCGTGCGAGGACGGACCATTCCTGTTGGCTGTAGCCAGGTCGGCGATTGTCGACCCGGTGAAATGGATGGTCACGGCGCCCCGTTTTCAGCGGCCGCACGCGAGGATTCTTTCCTCCGACGGCGCTCGCGTCACGCCGGATCGAGTAAGATGCCCCGTACTGCTAATCCACGGCAGTCGGGATGATGTTGCGCCAATAAATGAGGTGGTCGAGTTGGCGACGGCACTCGATCGCCGAGGACGGCTGTCCGGCATGCTGGCACTCGACGGCGTCGGGCACTATATATCTACGCCCACCGCCATATCGGTGGCGTTGGAGGCGGAACTTCAAGCCTATCTCGACGTAATCAGGAATGGCGGACACTCCCTTCCGTAGCGATCAGGGTGGGTAGCTGAGCCGCTGCGTATTCGCCTAGGTCCCTCACGGCGGGAAGATCCGTGTAGGGGTGAAGCTCGGCGAGCATGAGTACGATGCGGTGAGAGCTGCGAAACGAATTGAGCTTTACGGCGTGGTCGATTGCCTGTCGTGCAACTGTGCATGCATGGTCAATCTGGCGCGATCGCGCGAGGGACGAAGCGTGGAGCGCGGTGTCTATCGCCAGACGTCTCACTCGACTCGGCTCCAGTTTCGCAACCGCTCGGGAAACTTCGCGTTGCGCGAGCTCATAAAGGCCGAGATCATAAAAGCAATGGGCCTTCTCGTCGGCGAGATCGGCTTCACTGAAGTAGGCGATCCAGGACGGCTCGTCCGAGGGAATGCTCCGAGCAAGATCAGACTCAACTTGAAGCAGCGTTGCGGCGCAGGCAGCCTCATCGCCGCGTCTTGCCTGAGCACGGGCCAGCACAGTGCGGAAGACCGCCCGTACACCGGGCGTGGTCTGACGTTCGGTGCCGCGCAGTGCGGCGGTGGCGAGGCGCCCGGCCTGGTCTGGGTCTCCGCAATGCAGTGCCAAATGGGCGAGGCTGACAGCTATGATGTATCCGCCGTACAGGTGGTTTCCGGTTCTTGTAGCGATCGCCAAGGCTTGCTGGTAGTGCTGCTGCGCTGTACCGTCCGCCCCGAGGTCGACCGCTTCGTATCCTGCGAGTTCGAGGAATCCCGTTGCTGTAAGCGGCGACTGAGAGGCCAGGATGTCGAGTTCCCGCCCCAGGATGTCGGTTACGTTCGAGTAGATCCGGCCGGCACCATGAGTGTGGTCAGCGGTTCGGAGCTCCTGCAGTCTCAGCGCCGCCTTGGAGCTCTCGTCATCGGAGACGCGTGAGTACCCTACGTCCAAGGCAGACGCCAGTAGCCAGTCCAGAACGGGTCGATCGGTAGCCTCGGAGCGGAACCCCTGTGTCCTGCTCCCTGTGTCTCGGCCCGCTCGTAGCCCGCGTTCACGCTGCAGCATCGGGATCAAGCGCCGGAGCGCCCCTCCGGCGGCGAGCGCTACATCGCATCGTTCGACCAGATCATCTGAAGCTGTTCGCTCCGCCGCCTCGATCTTGCGGATCAGGTCCTTGTGCACGAACAACGCTCTGCCGAGGTCCGCCTGGGACATGTCGCGTTCTTGGCGCAGGCGACGGACCTCCGCACCGAGAAAGTGCTGCACAGACCGTCCCGGCTCAAGCGTTCTTGGGGCTTGGCCCACCGCTCACCGCCTGTTCCTACCTGCCATGCATCGCCAACGGGGGTTCATTGTCGATGAGACAGGGGACGACGAGCAACGCCTGCGACCGCCATGCGGACACATCCAGTTGTCCGCATCTGCCCCCTGCCCAGAACCCCGCGCGTTGGGTTTGCTCTCTTCATGGAACTCGGCTGCAGGATGGGGAGCTTGCTAGACGCAGGCGGGCCAACCATGCCCCAGTCGACTAAGGTGCATCTACCCCGAGCGGCGTCCTCCGAAGCTGCCGTCCTTGTCGAGGACGGCAGTCCCGCCCACCAGGCGAAACGCGAGAACGATGCCACCGCCAGCGTGTACGAGAGCGGCGTCTACGCGAACGGACCGTGTGCGGATAACGTGGCCGAGCGGATGCCGACCTCGCAGCCGTCCGGGCGGCAGAGGATTCAGCCGGTATGCGGCCGCGCGTATCGAGCACAACTGGGGCGCAGCCGGCGGGCGGTGTTGCAGGGTGGCGCGCAGCGTCGTCATGGTCTCGTAGCCGTAACAGCCGCTGGTGTGCGGACCAGGCCTGCGTCAGTGCTCGCGCTTCTCGGCAGTTGTTCTGATGATCTATTGGAAGGGCTTTCTGACGTGATGGATGTAGTGGCGGATGACTCGGCGGAGGTCGATGGTCTCCGGGAGGCGTTGGTTCGGGAACTGCTGGCCGGGGGATCGATTGCGTCTGCTGAGGTGGAGGCGGCGTTCCGGGTGGTGCCTCGGCATCTGTTCGCTCCGGAGGTGTCATCGGAGCGGGCGTACGCGAACGACATCGTCCGTACGAAGCGTGACGAGCACGGGGTGACGATCAGTTCGGTGTCCGCGCCGTGGTTGCAGGCGGTGATGCTGGAGCAGGCGCAGATCGGTCCGGGGATGCGGTGTCTGGAGGTTGGTTCTGGTGGCTATAACGCGGCGTTGATGGCGGAGCTGGTCGGGCCGGGCGGTGCGGTCACGACGGTCGACATCGACGCGGATGTGACCGGGCGGGCGCGCCGGTTCCTGGACGTCGCCGGCTACGGGCGGGTCAACGTGGTCCTGGCCGACGCTGAGCACGGTGTGCCGGCGCGGGCGCCGTTCGACCGGATCATCGTCACGGTCGGGGTGTGGGACGTGCCGCCGGCCTGGTCGGAGCAGTTGTCCGACGGCGGCCGGTTGGTGGTGCCGTTGCGGTTGCGGGGGTTGAGCCGTTCGGTGGCGCTGGTTCGTGACGGCGACCGGCTGGTGAGTGTCGGGCATGAGATGGCGGGCTTTGTCGGGGTGCAGGGTGCCGGGGCGCACACGGAGCGGCTGGTGACGTTGCACGGCGACGAGGTGGGTCTGCGGTTCGACGACGACGTGCCGGTGGATGTGGAGGCGCTACGTGCGGCGGTGCGGCAGCCGAGGACGCAGGTGTGGTCGGGCGTCACGTTCGGTGGGACGGAGTCGTTCGACGGCCTGTTCCTGTGGCTGGCCACGTGTGTGGACCGGTTCTGTCTGCTCAGCCGGGCGCGGACCGACGCCGCCCGGGCGTTGGTCGATCCGGCGTCGCCGATCGCCACACCGACGGTGCTGGGCGACGCCGGCTTCGCCTATGTCACGTTCCGCGAGGTGGAAGGGCGGGGCGATGTCTACGAGTTCGGCGCCTACGCGCACGGCGCGCAGGCGGAGAGTCTCGCCGCGACGCTGATCGAGCAGATCCGGGTGTGGGACCGCGACCACCGGCACGGCGGTCCGGCCCGTATCAGCGTCGTTCCCGGTGCGGTGGTCGTCGAGGAGGCGCCCGGTGCGCGGGTGATCCCGAAGCGGCACACGACCATCACGATCTCCTGGCCCTGACCGGCAAGCAGGACCAGGCGTCCCACCCTCAAATCAGCACAAGGGAGGAACCACCGCCATGTCCACGACCATCACGTCCGTCCCGGCCGCCGCCAGCGGCGGGGCGGACACCGACGACGACCTGTTCGACCTCGACATCAGCCTCATCGAGTCCGGGCCGGTGATCCCGGAGCTGCTGCGCAGCACCAGCGACAACTGCGGCAAGACCTGCGCGTCGGCCTGCACGAGCTGCCAGTCCTGAACCCCTGTCCCGGTGGGCCCGGCGCGGACGAGCGTCGGGCCCACCTCCACCCGCCGGGAGGACTTCGGTGTACCAGGTCATGGACGCGGTGCTGCTGCGGGCATCGGCCCAACCCACCACCGTGGATCTCCCTGCCTGGCCGGACCTGGACGACGTCGAGGCCGGCGAGGTGGGTGACTGGCTGCGGCAGGTGTGGAGCCGCGAGTCGCTCGCACGGGCCATCGAGGCCGCGTCTGCGGAGCTGGCCGGGCAGGTCGCCCGTGTTCGTGCCGGTCGCGACACCGACCCGCGTCGGCTGCGGCGGACGGTGAAGTCGGTGGCGCGGTATCTGCTGCGGGCGGGCGGGCGGAGCACACCGTTCGCGTTGTTCGCCGGGGTCGCGCCAGCGGTGATCGGCGCGGAGCCCACGGTGTGGTGGGGGCGTGGGCACCTGCCGGTGTCCCGTCCGGACGGGCAGTGGCTCGACGCGGTGATCACCCTGTTGGAGGGGTGTCCGCCGCTGCTGCGTCGTCTGCCGGTCATGGTCAACGACTGTGCCGATGTGCATGAGGATCGTGTGGTCGTGCCATGCCAACGGGCCGCCGCAGGCGACGGACCGGGGCGGGGTGTGTCCGGTCCGGTGGACGTGTCGGTGCGCCGAAGCGCGGCCGTCGACGCCGTGGTCGACCTGGCGCGTGCGCCGATCGTCGTCGCCGAACTGGTCGACAATCTGCGCGGTGAACTGGGCGGCGGTTCGATGGCGGCCGAGTCGGCGGTCCTGCGGCTGGTACGGGCACGGGTGCTGCTGACGGCGTTGCGGCCACCGATGACGGCCCCCGACGGCCTGGCGTATGTGGTGGACCGGCTCACAGCGGTCGACGCCGACGCAGTGCCGGAGGCGGCCGAGACGGTCCGGGCGCTGCGGTCGGTCGCCGACCAGCTGCGGCGACACCATCCAGGGGTTACCCCCGCGGCGGCGGTGCCTGGCGTCGATGCGGACCTGGCCGCTCGGATGCGGCAGGTGTGGGCGGGCGCGGGCCGGCCGGTCGCGGTGGATCTGCGCCTCGATGTCGCCGTCACCCTGCCGGACACCGTGACGCGTCACGCCCGCGCCGCCGCGGCGGCGTTGACCCGGTTGTCGCCCTACCGGCGCGGAATGCCGCCGTGGGAGGAGTATCACGCCGCGTTCCTGGAACGCTACGGCGTCGGCGCGGTGGTGCCGCTGGCCGAGGTGACCGACCCGGCGACCGGACTCGGGCTGCCCGCCACCTACCGGGGCTCGGACCGGTCGGTCGCCGCCACGCCGGTCACCGACCGGGAGCGGGGTCTGCTGCGGTTGGCGCAGCAGGCCACGATGGGCGGCGCCGACGAGATCAGCCTCGACGATCAGACCGTGGCCGACCTCGCCGGCCCGGACGACCCGCTGCTGCGGCCGCCGCCGCATGTGGAGTTGTTCGTCGCGGTTCATGCCGCGAGCGTGGCGGCCCTGCGCCGGGACCGGTACACGCTGGTGGTGTCCGGGGCGGCCCGCGCCGCCGGGGCGACCACCGGCCGGTTCCTGCACCTGCTCGACCCCGTCGACCGGGACCGGTTCCGCGCCGGCTACGCGGCGGTGGCGACGGTACGCCGTGGGGCGGTGCCGGCCCAGTTGTCGGTTCCGCCGCTGCGGGCGTCGTCGGACCCCCTGGCCTGCGCCCCGCGGATGTTGCCGACGCTGCTGACCGTCGGTGAGTTCACCGACGGCGGCGGGCCGGTGCGGGTCATGGACCTCGCCGTCGGCGGCGACAGCGACGGGTTGTTCCTGGTGTCGCTGCGCCATGGGGCGCTGATCGAACCGACCGTGTTCAACGCGGTCGAGTTCCGCCACTTCAGCCATCCGATGGCCCGGTTCCTGTGCGAGCTGCCGCGCGCCCGCACCGCGGTCTACATGCCGTTCTCGTGGGGTGTCGCGGACGCGTTGCCGTTCCTGCCCCGCGTGCGGTACGGCCGCACCGTGCTCGCCCCGGCCCGGTGGCGGCTCACCGCCGCCGATCTGCCGCCCCGGCACACGCCGCCACGGCGGTGGCGTGACGCGTTCGCCGGGTGGCGGCGCCGGTTCCGGATGCCGGACCGGGTCTGTCTGGTGGAGGCGGACAACGTGCTGCCGCTGGACCTCACCGAGCCCCTGCACGCCGATCTGCTGCGGGTCCACCTCGACCGGCACGGCCAGGCCCGGCTCGACGAAGCACCCGCCGCTGACGCCTTCGGCTGGCTCGACGGCCACGCCCACGAGATCACCGTCGCGTTGACGTCCACCGCGCCGGCGACGCCGACGCCGGCCCTGGACCGGATACGGGTCTCCGACCGCGACGACGGGCACCTGCCCGGCGACTCACCCTGGCTGTACGCGAAGCTGTACACCGCCGCCGACCGGACCGCCGACGTCCTCCAGCAGGTGCCCGACCTGTTCGCCGACACCGGCGCACCACTGCCGTGGTGGTTCCTGCCCTACCGCGACCCCGAACACCACGTCCGGCTCCGGGTACGACTGCCCCACGCCGACGCCTACGGCCCCGCAGCCGCCCAGGTCGGCGCCTGGGCCGCCCGGCTGCGCCGCCGGCGGCTGCTGTCCCGGCTCCAGCTCGACACCTACCACCCGGAGACCGGCCGCTACGGCCACGGCCCGGCGATGGCAGCCGCCGAGCAGGTCTTCGTCGCCGACTCCGCCGCCGCCCTGGCCGAACTGGACATCGTCTCGTCGTCCACGCTCGGGGCGCCGGCACTCGCCGCGGCCAGTCTCGTCGACATCGCCGTCGGCTTCACCGGCGACACCGCCGCCGCGATGCGGTGGCTCACCACCGGCCTGCCGAACGAGACCGCACCCACCCCGCGAGACGTCCTCACCGCCGCCGTCCGCCTTGCCGATCTCAGCGGCGACTGGGCCGCGCTACGCACCGCTGACGACACCGGCGCCCTGTGGGCCGCATGGCAGCGGCGCCGCGCCGCGCTCGCCGACTACCGTCGCCACCTCGCCGTACAACGCGACCCGCTGCCCGTCCTGGCGTCCCTGCTGCACCTGCACAGCGTCCGCGTGCACGGCATCGACCCCGGCCGGGAACGGCTGACCCGTCGGCTCGCGCGCGCCGCCGCCCTGCGCTGGTCCGCCCTGCACCCCGACCCACCACAATGAAGCCCAGCCCACTGGCCGTACTACGGCCCGCCGCCGCGGCGGCGCGCGCCGTCGCCGACCACCTCACACCACCGCCCGACCCGCCGCCCCCGCCGGCACACGCCCAGAACCTGGCCGACGGCGCCGTCGGAACCGCCCTGCTGCACATCGAACGCGCGGCCACCGGCACCGGCGCATGGGCCACCGCGCACCACTGGCTGACCACGATCGTCGACGGCGGCGTGCTCGCCACCCCCGACAGCAGCCTCTACCGCGGCGCACCCGCCATCGCCTACGCCCTGCACCTCACCGCCACCGCGACCGGCGGCCGCTACACCGGCGCCCGACACGCCCTCGACCGTGCCGTCGCCACCCTCACCCATCGCCGCGTCGACCAGGCGATGCACCGCATCACCGCCCGACAGCTGCCGACACTGGCCGAGTACGACCTCATCAGCGGGCTGACCGGCATCGGCGCCCACCTGCTGCGCCACACCCCCGGCGACGACGCCCTCGCCCGCGTCCTGGCGTACCTCGTGCGACTCACCGAACCGATCCGCCACGACGGCGTCACCCGGCCGGGCTGGTGGACCTTCCAGGACCCGCACGCCGCCACCTCGGCGGCGTTCCCCGGCGGCCACGCCAACCTCGGCCTCGCCCACGGCATCACCGGCCCACTTGCCCTCCTGGCACACGCCGCCCGACGCGGCATCACCGTCGACGGCCACCTCGACGCCATCGGCCGCATCTGCCACTGGCTCGACACCTGGTGCCAACACGACCACGACGGCCAAGCTTGGTGGCCCCAATGGATCACCGCCCAGGACCACCGCACCCACCGGCCCACCCAGACCGGCCCGCTGCGCCCGTCCTGGTGCTACGGCACCCCCGGCATCGCCCGCGCCCAACAACTCGCCGGCCTCGCCACCGCAGACACCCACCGCCGACACCTCGCCGAACACGCCCTCGCCGCCTGCCTCACCGACCCCCGCCAACTGGACCACGTCACCGACACCAGCCTCTGCCACGGCTGGGCCGGCCTCCTGCTGACCACCTGGCGCACCGCCGTCGACGCCACCACCCCGGCAGTCGCCGCCCACCTGCCCCACCTCACCGACCGCCTCCTCCACCATCTGTCGATGGACGACCACCCCGCCGACGGCCTCCTCGACGGCCGCACCGGCGCCGCGCTCGCCCTGACCGCAGTCGCGCACGGCACCCCACCAACCTCGGACTGGGACGCATGCCTGCTCCTCACCTGACCACCCACGCGACCGACCCGGACCCCTCCGCGCACCGGCAGGGCGACCCGGACACCGCCGCACTGGTGCCGGAGTCAGCGGTGCTCGCCCTGCTCACCGGCACACCAGCGGCGACCGCCGCGGCCCGCGTCCCGGTCCCCATCGCCGACCTCATCGACGCCGCCGAGCGGTACCAGACCGCCGGCCGCGCCGCCCTCACCACACCCATCGACCACGCCTGGTACCAGGCCAACATCGAATTCCCCGACCCGCCCACCGCCGAACACACCGCCGTCACGGCCCTCGGACCACACCTGCGCCACGCCGAAACAGCCGGCATCCTCCACACCTGGTGGTACATCCGCAAAACGCCGTACTGGCGGCTCCGACTCCACACCGACCGACGCCACCAGCACCAGCTCCGAGCCTTCGTGACCCGCCTGCTCGACGGCCTGGCATCACACGGGTCGATCACCGGCTGGTCCGCCGGCGTCTACGAACCCGAAACCCACGCCTTCGGCGGACACGCCGCCATGGCCGTGGCCCACCGCTTCTTCCACGCCGACAGCACCCACATCCTCACCTACCTGCACCACCGCCACACCCGACGCCAGCAACAGGCCCCGACGCTCGGCCCCCGGGAACTGTCCCTGCTGCTCTGCGGCACCCTGCTACGCGCCGCCGACCAGGACTGGCACGAACAAGGAGACATCTGGCACCGGGTGACAGCCATGCGGCCGCTGTACCCTGACCACCACGACCCCGGCCGGTTCCCCCAGATCACCGCCAAGGTCCACCACACCCTCACCCTCGACCCCCGACAGGCCGTCACCCACACCGCCGACCGGGACCTGACCGGTCAGGTCGACCCGTGGCTGACCGCCGCACACGACACCGGCGCCGCCCTGACCCGCCTCGCGCGCACTGGCGCGCTCCGCCGGGGACTGCGCGACGTCCTCGCCCACCATCTGGTCTTCCACTGGAACCGACTCGGCCTCACTACCACCGCCCAGTCCGTCCTCGCCCACGCCGCGGCCACCGCCACCCTCGACACCACGAACCCGCCCGGGACAGCTCCCAGGGCAGGCCGGTGATGTGGCCCGAACCCGACGACCCCGCCACCGTCCACCGGATGCGGACCGCGCACACCCACGCCCGCCGCGCCCTCCACACACACCCAGACCCTGAGGCCCACGAGGCCTGGGGCTGGCACGGCCGCACCCTCGGCGCACCCGTCACCACCGACCACGGGCGCCGATGGCTCCGAGTCGCCGCCACACCCATCGACCAGCTCATCGACACCTTCTGGAACGGCGCCATCGACGCCCACCGCGCGATACCGGCGGCGGTACCACGACCCCGGCTGCTGCGCTGGCACGACTGGACCGACGGCACCTGGACCTACCGCGCCGAACTGTACGAACACGCCACGGCCGGCACCATCGCCGACCACGCCGCAATCACCACCCCACCCGCCCTGACATCCGGCTGGTGGGCCACGGTCGGCACCGCCCTCACGACCATCGCGACGGTGAACACCATCCGGATGACCGTCCAGCCAGGATTCCTCGCCTGGTCGATGCCGCACTACCTGGGCATCCCCTCCAACGACCACCCCGGGCAACCCTGGACAACCGCCCACGGAGACTTCCACTACGCGAACCTCTGCGCCCCCGAACTACAGATCCTCGACTGGGAAGGCTGGGGACTCGCCCCCGCCGGCTACGACGCCGCGACTCTGCACACCTACAGCCTGCTGGCACCGGACGCAGCCGCCGACATCAGCCACCACCTGACCGACCTGCTCCACACCCCCGCCGGCCGCCACGCCGAACTCGTCGTCATCACCGAACTCCTGCACGCCTGCGAACACGGAATCAACACAGCGCTCGCCGCGCCACTGCACCATCGCGCCAGGGCGCTATCGGCGGGCACCGGGGCCAGCCGATGATCCCGCCGCCGCGCCCTCGTCCCCGGCCGCCGGATCCGTGAGCTGCGTGACCTGACCCGCCGCCGCACCGAGCTGACCGTGGCCCGAGGGCAGGAGATCCAACGGCTGGAGAAGGAACTGGAGGACACCGGGATGAAGCTGACCAGCGTCATCACCAACGTGGTCGGTACGACCGGACGGGCCATCATCGACGCGCTCATCGCCGGCGAACGCGATCCACAGGTGCTGGCCGGACTCGCTGTCGGCCGGGCCAGGAAGAAGACCCTCGACCTGGTCGCCGCCCTGGACGGCACGTTCACCGACCACCACGGCTGGATGTGTCGGCACTACCTGGCCCAGATCGAGCACCTCGACCGGCTCGTCGGACAGTTGGACCAGCGGATCGCCGACCTGACCGCCGGCCACGACGACGACATCGACAACCTCGACTCCCCGCCCGGTGTGGGCCGCCGGGCCGCGGAGATGATCCTCGCCGAGACCGGCGGCGACATGACCCGGTTCGCCACCGCCGGGCATCTGGCCTCGTGGATCGGGGTCTGTCCCGGGATGAACGAGTCAGCCGGGGTCACCAAACGCATCCTCGGCGTCGCGGCCCTCGCCGCCCTATGCGACAGGAACTCCTACTACGGGGTGTACTACCGGCGGATCGCCGCCCGACGTGGCGGGAAGAAAGCCCTCGCGGCCGTCATGCACAAGCTGGCCATCGCGATCTGGCACGTCCTACCGACAAGACCACCTTCACCGACCTCGGAGCCGACTACTTCACCAAGCGTGACCCCGAACGCGCCATGAAACGGATGATCCGCGAGGCCGACAGCCTCGGGCTGACCGTCCGCTTCGACCCGCTTCCACAAGCCAGCCGAGCCGAACAGGCCCGTACCCAGTCACCGAGATTTCGTGTCAGACCCATCGGCGGCCCAGATCCCCCCGGGGAGCGGTGTCGGGCTTTGATCGGCGACTTCGACCAGAAGGCAGAGGTGCGACGGCATGACCGTGACGGGCGAGATGGGTGTCGGGGATCAGGCGAGGCTGCGGGCGGCGATGGTCGCCGAGTTGCGGGAGGACGTCATCGTCTCCGACGCCGTGGCTGCGGCGTTCTCGACCGTGCCTCGTCATCTGTTCGCAGCTGGTGAGCCGTTGGAGGCGGTGTACGACTCGAACACGCCGCTGGTGACCAAGGTCGGCTCCGACGGGGCCGCGCTGAGTTCGGTGTCCGCCGCGCACATCCAGGCGGTGATGCTGGAGCAGGCCGGGATCGAGCCGGGGATGCGGGTTCTGGAGATCGGCTCGGGTGGGTACAACGCGGCGCTGATCGCGGAGCTGGTCGGCCCCAAGGGTTCCGTCACGTCGGTGGACATCGACGCGGAGATCGTCGCGCGGGCGCGCCGGTGTCTGCGGTCGGCCGGTTACGGGCGGGTACGGGTCGTGCGGGCCGACGCCGAGCATGGTGTGCCGGAGCACGCGCCGTACGACCGGATCATCGTGACGGTCGGGGCGTGGGACATCCCTCCGGCGTGGATCCACCAACTGTCCGGGCGCGGCAGGATCGTCGTGCCGCTGCGGTTCGCCGGGTTGTCCCGCTGTGTCGCGTTCGACCGCGTCGGCACCCGCCTGGTCTCCCGCAGCTACTGTCTCGGCGGTTTTGTGCCGATGCAGGGCCAGGGCACGTTCACCGACACGGTGGTGCCGGTCACCGGTGACGCGGCGCTGCGGGTCGACGGGCCCGACCCGGGCTTCGACGTGCCGGCGCTTCGCGGGGCGATCCATGGGCGGCGGATCGCACGGTGGTCCGGGGCGGCGTTCGACCTGCCTGATGAGTTGGAGCTGTTCGTGGTGACCAGCGGGCCGCTGGTGCCGTTCCTGCACGCCAGCCAGGCGCTGGTCGACCGGGGTGTGTTCACGCCGGCGGTGACTGTCGGCGCGGCGGTCCTGGTCGAGGCGGGCAGTTTCGCCTACCGGACGAAACGCGGGAACGAGGACACCGGCGGGTGGGAGAGCGGCGTCTACGCGCACGGACCGAACGCCGAGGACGTGGCCGAGCGGTACCTCGACCTGCTGCGCCGGTGGGCGGCCGGTTACCGCCGCCGAGGGGCCGCGCGCATCGAGTACATCCCAGGTGATGGCGACGGGGGTACGCCGCGCGGGTGGTGTGCGCCGAAACGCCATGGGGTGGTGGCGGTCTCGTGGCCGTGACAGCCCTGTGCGGCGGTTCCAGCGGCCGCCTGGCTGACTTCCATCGGAGTATGTCGCCGATGGGCGGCACGCCCCGGCGGACCGGTGTCTTCCGGTTCTGGAGCCCGGCGTGATTCTGCTGGCCTGCTGTCTGTGGGAGGTGGTCGGCCACCGTCAGTGGAGGGTGGATGCGCGCGGCCGGGCTGAGTCGCGGCGTACCGATAGGGTGCGCGAGCCCGCTACGGCTAACGCGATCACCAGTCGGATGTGACGCAATGTAGCCGGTTGTTGAGTCGTCGATCAGGGTTGACCGGGTGTGGAAGCGGCCTACTGATCGGCGGTGTGTGGTGTCGCCGGGTGCCGGGGCGGCGCTGATCAGGACGGCATGGCCCTATCGGTCAGTCGCGACGCGGCGTCCAGCTGTGTATTTATGCTACAAAACCACCTACCATCGCGTTCAGTGCACGGAAGGCGGCCGGCGGGATCGTCACGCCAGAGGGAAGGGGGTCATCGCTGAACGACTTCGCTGCGGCACGCTTGGACGGTCACCCCGGGTAGTCGCCCAAGGTTACTGGTCATGGCGGCGGCACCGCCGACGGTGTTCGTCCGACCGTCAACCCGGGTGGCGTGTGGGAACGGGTCGGCAGCGCTGTCACCCGCTTCTGGTGGCTCAGTCGCCGGGGCGCAGCTCTCCGGTTTGTACGCCGGACACGAACCGGTGCCATGACGTGGGGTGAACGTGAGGCGCGGTGCGGGGACATTCGAGCTGGTGACGTCCACCCGGTCGCCGTGAAACGCGACTTCGACGCAGTGGTCGTCGAGACAACTCGAACTCTTCCGTCGCCAGATCGGTGGAATTTCCATCTCGGCCCCGCTGTGCGGGGGAACAGTCACCGGGTCTTCCGGTGTGGACCATGAGAAGTTGAGGGGGTGTGATGATGTCACGGCGAATACCTTTCGAAGTGCGACGCATGCCAGCCCTCGGCGTGATCCCATCTGCGGCGACGCGGCGGCTTCCTGCACGATTCGATCGAGACGAGATCGCCAGGGACACCGAGTGTACCAAGATGGCACCAGGCCAAGGATTTTCAGTTGATCTCGACAACGCGCGGATGGCCACACCATCTCGCATCGGCTTAGTGCAAAGTGCCCAGTGCCGCCTGCAAAGTGAAGACGGCTATAGGCAGATATTCACGCATCCCTTAGTGTGGGCGGTACACGACGAGAGGACGCGGACGCCATGACGACGCCTGGGCCGACCCTCAGCCGTCGACGTCTGCGGACCGCGCTACGCCATCTCCGGGAAGAAAATCACTACACGACCGATGATGTCCGCAAAGGTGTGGAGTGGTCCCTTTCCAAGGTGACCCGGATCGAGGCCGGAACCGTCACCGTCGCCCTCGCCGATCTCCACATGCTGCTCCGCTTCTACGGGGTGGACGATCCCGCCGAGGTCACACGACTTCTCGACCTCGCTCGGTCCGCCCGCCGACGCAGTTGGGCCGCGAGCTACCGCGAGTACGTGTCCCCCGCCTACATCGACTTCATGGGCTACGAGGACGAGGCCGCCGTCATCAAACACTTCCATCCGGTCGTGATCCCCGGACTCCTGCAGTGCCGGGCATACGCTGAGGCCCTCATCAGGCTGGTGAAGATACTGCCGCATGACGACAAAGAAATCCAAGCTCGAGTAGCGCTACGGATGCACCGGCAACAACGTGTCTTCGACCGCGCGGGTGAGGTGGAACTGCGGGTCATCATCGACGAACTCGCTCTCCAACGCAACGTCGGAGGGAGAGAGGCCATGCGCGACCAACTCGCCCACCTTAACGACATGTTCGACCACCCCGCCGTGGAGATCGCGATCATCCCGTTCGACCCCGACGTCTCGGAACGCCCGACCTGGTCGTTCTCACTTCTCGAATTCACCTCGGAACAGGACAGCCCGGTTGTGTATGTCGAGAATCTTCCGAGTGACGTCGCGCTCGTCGAGAGCGAACAGGAGATAGTTTCCTACGAGGAACTGTTCGAGAACCTGTGGCACTCGGCCGTCAACGGCGACACGGCCCGGAGCATTCTCGCCCAGCAGGCCTCGCGCTACGAGTGACGGCCCTGATCACCCGCGCACGGCGGGCCGGTCCCGACATCGTCGCGACGTGTCAGCCCGGCCCTCGGCCGTTCCCGCGCCTCAGCATCAGGATCAGGACAGCTGGGGTGTCCGTGCCCGTCGGCCGCCACGCCCGGAACTCCCGCGACCAGCAAATACCGGCGAGCAGCGCGCGCGCGGCCAGCGCGCGCACGTGCCGCGCCGCCGCGGGCACCCCCATCGCGGCGAACATCACCACGAGCACCAGGGCCGCCGCGGGCAGGCCACCGGCCGCGGCGATGTCGTCACCGGCCAACCCGCACAGGTAGCCGCTCACCACCGCCGACGCCATGCAGGACATGACGTGCCGGTGGGTAGCCGTGGCGGCGGCACCGGCGCAGCAGTGGCCGTGCGCCGTCGTCACCCACCGGCAATCCCCTGTCGTCGACGGGCCCCAGGCGATCCGATCAGACGCGGAACGCCTCGGACCGCCGCTGCCGCGCCGTCCGCGCCGCTGCCTACCTGCCATCTGCCGCTCTCCTGTCCAGCCCGGGTTTGTTGGTCCGGGGCGAGTCTCGCACGCACAACACGAAATCTGCAATCGGCTGACTGCACTCGGCGGACTTTGTAACCTCGTCGAGACTCGGACGCACACCCGCCACCCGTGCGGGTACAGGCTTTGACACACGTCAGCCCGCATGACCATCTGGCATGCGAAAAATATTCACCACCCATTGCGGCGACAGAGTTGAGACGCGTCGACCAGGGATCTGGTTCCCACGCCCCCGACGAGGACGATCAAGTCGGCATCCACGACCGCCACGCCATGCCGTCGCACGCCATCCTAATAGATGTACATAGATGCGCAGGAGTGAATCAAACGATTACTCACATTCGGGTGTGCCACCGCCGGGGCGGCCCCGCCCCAGAAAGCCCACCCAGAGACGCACGCCAACGGCCCCCGAACAAACACACAACCGACAGAACGTGAACCTCGTGTTCGTTTCCCGCCCGCACCGACCGACGCCACCGGACACGCCGCAACGCCTCCACAGCCCACCAATCCAGACCCCGTCCCGTCCACCACCCCTACGACGTTGCACGCCCACGCCACCCGGCCCACCGAGCACGAGAGACACCCGTCCCGGCCCGTACCGATAGCCGGAAACCCGCGCCGGCCAACCCGCGTGGGGACGCACCACACCCACGACAGAACATGCGGCGACGGGGACAGACCAAAGGAGGTGGGGATGGCCGACGACGACCACGAGGCACACCTGGCCGCCGACCGCGACCTGTGGCGACTGATCGAGGCGGACAGGTTCACCGGACACCGCTGGGACCGCATGATCGACGCGCTCGTCGCGGCCGCCGTCATGCAGATGCGCCACGACCTGCGCACCAAACAGATCTTCGGCCACTGCGCCCGACGCGGCTGGCGACTCCACCCACCCGACGGATGGGCACACGCCGACCACGACAGCATCATCCAGGAGTCGGTCACAAACGCGCTGGCGACGTTCACCCGCCGGTGCCACGACGGCACCGGCTGGGACCCCAGCCGCAACCACAGCCTGCACGACTACTTCACCGGCATGTGCCGAAGCGAGTTCGCCAACACCTTCCGCCGATGGCGCACCAGCAGGAACACCAACGAGACCACGCTTCCACCCGACGACACCGGCCCCGCCGCCCTGCGTTCCGAGCAGGACCCCGCACGATCCGCCATGGCCAAGGTGGTCCTCGACAAGATCAGACACACAACGGTGCTGTCAGATCTGCAACGCAGACTGCTGTTCGGCCACGCCTACGGCCTCACCCACCAGCAGCTCGCGGAACACTTCGACACCACGGCCCGGGCCGTCGAAGGCCAGATCCGTCGCGCCCGGCGACAACTCCGCAATGAGGGGATCTCATGGTGAACGCACCCCGACCGACCCACCCCGCCACCACACCCACCGACGCATTCCACGAGCACGGACCAGCCAACCCGGAAGACCAGTTGTTCAACGGCCTGCTCCGCGCCGGCTCGATCGGCGCCGCACTCGCCGGCTCCGACCCACGCGATCACACCACCGACGACGTCATCGCGGCCATCCGCACCGCCGCCGGCACCCCCCGCACAACCGTCGAACCCCACCGACCGGACCCGACCCCCCACCACGAATCGACATCGGCCAGCCACGACACCGACACGGTCGAGGTGTGGGAACTCGTGCAACGGGCCCAGGCAGGCGATAGCGAGGCGTTCGGGCTGATCTACGACCACTACGTCGACACCGTCTTCCGGTACGTCTACTTCCAAGTCGGCAACCGGCCGCTCGCCGAGGACATCACCTCGGACACCTTCCTCCGAGCGCTGAGGCGAATCGGCGGCCTCACCCGGCACCGCCACGACCTCGGCGCCTGGCTGGTCACCATCGCCCGGAACCTGATCGCCGACCACCTCGGACCCGGCCACCACCACCGGCTTGAGACCACCGGCGAGAAGCCCGTCTTCGACAATCGCGACCGACCGATCAGCAACGATTCGGACTGACAGGCCGGTTCGACGCCTACCTCCAGCTGGAATCGGCCAGACCACGATGAGGCGACGGCTCTCGGACCCCGGACAGGACGACGGCATCGGCCAGAGCAACGACACGCTGACCAGCGCGTACGCCGGATACCACACGTTCGTCGCCACTTGGCGTCGGCTGGGCGCCACCACCATCGACGCCAAGCAGGACCCCGACGAGGTGTGCCAGGAACTGCTCATGGCGGCAGCCTTCGTCGCGATGCGCCGGCAGGCCAGCACCTGACGTCGCACTCGGCAAGCCTGCCTCGAACCCTGCCCCGAAGGCGGTACCGGCGGCAAGGTACAGCCATCAGCCCGGGCCGCTCCACTGACGGCCGGTCGGCGCGTACACGAACTGATCTCCGCAGTCGTAGCCACCGTGATCCTGGTAGGTCAGCTCATCCTGCAGGCTCGCAACCGGCGGCATACGCGGCGCAAGGTCCGGCGGCGGTCCGTGCTCCATCTATCCGAGGGGAGCTCCCCAGGGTCCGAGACGTGTCTCCGGATCACCTCGGTGTGAGTGCGAGGCGGGTCCGATGAGCAACACGACTACCACCAAGCCAGCCACCACGGCTGTCACGATCGACATCTTTCTCGGTCGCCGATCACGTGCGATGGCTCGGCGCGCCGGCCGACATCGACCAACTCCACCGGCGGATCACGGCCCTCGAACAACGAGTCGTGGACCTCAGCCTCGATCCACCGACGCGGTTGCCGCTGAATGTTGGTTGATCATTTCTGTATTGGGTGGTGCGGCGGGCGTGAGGGAGTCGCCGATCACGTGATCGGCTTGCTCCGAGGGTGAGTGTTCGGGGTGGAACGGGATTGTGGCCTGTGGTCGGGCCGCCTGGTTTCGGCTGGTGGGGTGTGGTCAGCCGGGTGCCGGCTGGACGGCGGTGAACAGGTTGTCGAACGCCGCCTGCCAGGGCCAGTACTCGGGCAGGTGTAGGTGGATGGTGCGGGCCCGGTGGGCGAGGCGGGCTGCGACGGTGATGATCCGGGTCCGGATGGTGGCGGGTCTGGCGGTCGACCAGGTGCCCGCGGCGAGGTGTCCGGCGGCGCGGGTGAGGTTGTGCGTGATCGCGGCGCAGGTCAGCCAGGCGTCGTTGGCGCTGAAGTGTCCGGAGGGCAGGTGGGCGAGGGGGCCGGCGATCAGGTCGGCGTTGACCTGCTCGATGATCGCGTGTTGCCGGTGCTGGGCTTCGGCCTGTACGAGGGTGTACGGGCTGTCGGTGAACACGGCGTGGTACTCACATACCGACCCCAGCAGAGCAAGATGCCCGACCCGACCCAGAAAGACAGCATACCGGCAGCCACAGACCCGCCCAGCTTCGCCGCATTTCACCCCGGGATCGTGTCTGATTCACATTGATCCCCACATCGACGGACATGACGTCCGTCGAGCCGCCGCCCAGACACCGTACGCCTACCGCATGACCGAACGGCAAGCCTATCCATCCGACCTGTCCGACGCCCGCTGGGCCCTGATCGCACCCCGCCTGACCGCCTGGCGACAAGCCCGCACCGACGCCGGCGTCAGCGGCCGCACCCCCACCCACGACCTCCGCGACATCTTCAACGCCATCCTCTACGTCAACCGCACCGGCATCGCATGGCGCTACCTGCCCCACGACTTCCCACCCCACCGCACCGTCTACGGCTACTTCGCCGCCTGGAGCAAGGAAGGCATCTTCACCGAACTCAACTACCAACTCACCGGCCTCGTCCGCGACCACCACGGCCGCACCATCCAACCCACCGCATCCATCATGGACAGCCAGAGCGTCAAGACCTCCACCAACGTCCCACTATCCACACAGGGCACCGACGCCGGAAAGAAGATCGTAGGCCGCAAACGCGGCATCATCACCGACACCCTCGGCCTGCTCCTCGCCGTCATCGTCACCGCCGCCAGCGCCAGCGACAACGCCATCGGCGCAGACCTGCTCGACCAGGCCACCACCACCTACCCCACCCTCACCAAGACCTGGGCCGACGCCGGCTTCAAAAACCGCGTCGTCGAACACGGCGCCCAACTCGGCGTCGACGTCGAGATCGTCACCAAAGACCCACAGGCCAAGGGCTTCAGCGTCGTCAAACGCCGATGGGTCGTCGAACGCACCCTCGGCTGGCTCATGCACCACCGCCGACTCGTACGCGACTACGAAGCCCGACCCGACAACTCCGCCAGCATGATCACCATCGCGATGATCGACAACCTCGCCAAACGACTCACCGCCGAAACCACCCCAACCTGGCGATACGGCTAAACCCGCATCACCGACAAAATACGTGAATCAGACGTCCTCTGAAAGACCTGGCCCTCGCCCACGGCGCCGACGCCGCGCGCCTGGTGCGCTGGCGTCCCCGGCCACCCACCCGTGACCGCAGCCCGGACCGGCCCACCGGCGAGCTGTCCGGGCACTTCCTCGCAGTACGGGTGCGTCCCGCCGGCCGGGTGATCCGACGCGGATCACAGTGCGGCGATGACGGCGTCCTGCCCGAATGCTGGCTGCTCGTGCAATGGCCTCCCGGCCACGACG
This sequence comes from Solwaraspora sp. WMMA2065, assembly GCF_030345075.1. Taxonomy (NCBI): domain Bacteria; kingdom Bacillati; phylum Actinomycetota; class Actinomycetes; order Micromonosporales; family Micromonosporaceae; genus Solwaraspora; species Solwaraspora sp. WMMA2065. Next base: position 4,513,718 of record NZ_CP128361.1, on the reverse strand, counting down.
AACCCAGCGACTACTGGCTGTCCGACCTGCCCACCGACACACCACTCGCCGAACTGGTCCGCCTGGCCAAGAGCCGCTGGCGCGTCGAGCACGACTACCGCGAACTCAAGACCGCCCTCGGCCTCGACCACTTCGAGGGCCGCTCCTGGACCGGCTGGCACCGCCACGTCACCCTCGCCACGGTCGCCCAACTGTTCCTCACCCGACTACGGACAGCCCGCCCAAAAGCGGCGGGGCGGACTTGAGTCTGTACACCGTCCTACACCGGCTGCAGTACCTACTCGCGACCTGGCTCGGGTTCTGCCCCCTCTGCCACCAACTGGTACCGACCTAACAAAGTACTACTAGGCGCTCTTGCGGTGTCGAGCGTTGAGCCGGGCAGAAACGCGTCCATCAAGGATCGTCGCTGTCTCGGACGGGCCTAGCTGGCCGATGAGCCGGTGTCCGTACACGTCGACGGCTGCCTCGATCAGATCGGTGGCCTGAGCGGCTGCGCTGCGTCCCATCAGTGCGGCCGCCAGCGCGGCCGCCCCGGCTACGCAGGACACGGGCCACCACAGCAGGCCGAGCGGCGCGTTGACCAGCGCCCACGCCTGCAGCAACACCGCAGCGTCGAACCTTCGGCCGGCATCGCCGATGTTCTTGCGCACGGGTACGGGAAGTAGCAGCAGCAACCGCGGCCAAGCCGATGGAAGGTCGAGTTCGTACTGGTTGTCCACGCGCGTGCGCAGCGCTGCGAACCGGTCGCCGATCCATGTCGGGCTGGTGGGGTACGCCAAGGCGATGCGGACCTGCCGCTGCAGGAGCCGTTCGCGTTGCGGGCTTCCCTGGCCGCTCGACCGCGCCGCGTTGCCCGCAGTCGTCCACCGCTGGACGCGTCGGTCGCGCAGCGCCTTCGACAGCGGCCAGGGGATGTAGTAGCCCAACCAGATCCGGCGCACCAAGTGCGCCAGTAGTTGGGCGAGCCCCGCGGCCGTCAAAAGGCCCGCGGCCCACGAGGCGACCGACACGGGCAGGCTCGACCAGGTGCCGGCCCGGCCGTCGGACGGCAGCCAGGCGCTGGGCACGGCAAGCAGTGAGCAGCACGACCACATCACGGCACCAGGGCTTGCCAGAGCACGCCAGAAGTTGCCTGCATCGACGGGCTGATCGAGCACCGGGCGGCCTCTCGTTCGGTGAAGCGACTGCGGCGGGAGCGTGCCGGCACCCTAGACGCTCGCATGCGGACTGCTCGGGCGATCAGCTGTGAAGGGAAGTCTACGTGCCGACGAATCGACAAGGCCATGGCAGCGTGTCGATGGCGCGGTTCGAGCGCGCGGTGGCAGCATGCTCCCGCAGAAGCCTGCCCCCTCGCCGGTGCCCGTCGCCGGAGTGGCAGGGACAGGGACGCCGGCGTCGGGGAGGACCGGTCATGGATCGTGACGAGTCCGTCATGCGGCTTCAGCAGTGGCTGACCGGTGCGGTCCAGTCCGAGACGGCCGCCGCCGCGCTCGACCCCGCAGGGCTGGCACTGGCCGGTGAAGTGTCCAGATCGATCGACGACACGGATGCCGAGGCGTGGGCACTGATCGGCCGGGTGCATCTGCTGCGGTTCCAGGAGATCGCTGATGACGATCAACGTGAACTCGCCTGCTGCCTGGCCGCATACGAGCTGGTCCGCCGGCACGCGCCGAAGCTCGTGCCGGAGCCGATCGGAGATGCGCTCGACGAGCTTCCTTTCGGTCCGCGACCGGTGGGGCCGCACGCTCTGCGATCCGAGGTCTACAGCGGGCAGGCCAAGGCGCTGCTGCGCCAGGGGTCCGATGGGGGCGGCACCGGCCTGATCGAGGAGGCGATCGCGCTGCTGCGCGATGCCGTCAGGCTGGACCCGGAAGGCGATGGCCAGCCAGAACGCCTGATGAACCTTGCCGGCGCGCTGAAGGGTCGCTATGACGACACCGGCGCAGCGGCCGATCTCGATGAGGCCATCAGCATCGGCAGACAGGCATTCGCGCTGCTGCCACCCGGCGATCCCGACGTCCCCGCCTACCTGTCCAACCTCGGCACCGCTCTGGCCAGCCGGTTCGAAGCCAACTTCACGTTGTCCGACGCCGATGAGGCCGTCGATCAGCTACGGCGAGCCGAAGCCGGCATGATCGACGACCTCTCCTCCCGTGGGACCATCCTGTCGAATCTGGCTTCAGCGCTGCACGCGCGATTCTGGCTCACCGGGATCCGGGCTGATCTGCACGACGCTGTCGCCGCGCTCACCGAGGCCGTCGACCTGACCGTTGACGACGAACCGGGCCGGGCGCGCTGCCTGTCCAATCTCAGCGGCGTCCTGAGCAGCCTGTACCAGCTCGATAGGACGGCCGCCGACCTCGGCGTGGCGATCGCCCATGGCCGTGAGGCCGCCGCTCTCACCCCGCCGGGCCATCCTGGACGCCCGGCGGTCCTGCGCAACCTCGCGGGCGTCCTACGTGTGCGTTTCGAGCGGGACGGTGACGACGACGACATCGGCGAGGCGATCAGCATCAGCCGCGAGGCACTCGAGAGCGTCGGAGCCGCACACCGTGACGCGGGCAGGATGTTCGATGCGATCAGCTTGGCGCTGATCAGCCGGTTCGAGCGCTACGGCAGCACGGCCGACCTCGACGAGGCGATCGACAACGGCCGCGCCGCGGCTGCCGCGGCACCCGGCTCCGCCGCCGACCTGGCCCACTACCTGACCAACCTCGCCGGCGTGCTGCTGGCACGGTACGAGCGCAGCGGCGAGCTGTCCGACCTCGACGAGGCGATCGCCCACGCCCGCCGCGCCGCAATGCGGGCCGTCGCCGGCACCATCCCCCAGGCCACCATCCTGTCGAACCTGGGAACCATGCTGAGCGCCCGGTTCGAACGCAGCCTCGACCGCGCTGACGTCGACGACGCGATAGCGGTCAGCCGTACGGCGATCTCCTTGACCGGTGCCACGCACCCGGATCGGCCCGGCTATCTATCCAATCTGGGGATCGCGCTGCGGGTCCGGTTCGAGAATGCCGCCGATCCGGACATGGGCGACCTCGACGAGACGATATCCGTCAGCCGGCGCGCCGTCGCCGCCGCTCGGGCGTGCGGGATAGCCGCAAACGAGTACCAGGTCAATCTCGCCATCGCGCTCAACCGGCGATTCGAGCACACGGCAGCAGCCGACGATCTCGACGAAGCCGTGACGATCCTCCAGCAGGCGATCGGTGAGCAGGCCGCTGCCCACCCGAACTCGGCACGGCTGCTGGCCAACCTCGGCAATGCCCTGGTGGCTCGATACGAGCACAGCCATGCACCGGACGACTGGGCCGAAGCGGTGCGGGCCTACGCCGCGGGTGCCCGACTCGGTGATGCCGCGCCGATGGCACGCGCGTACTGCGCGCGCCGCTGGGCGGCACTGAGCGCGGAGCAGGGCCGATGGGACATGGCGCGCACCGCTGCCGCGATCGCCCTCGACCTGCTTCCGCAGCTCACCGATCAGCGTCTCACCGCCGACGACCGGCGCGTCCATCTGGCGAGCCTGCAGGGACTCGGACCGCTCGCCGCGTACGCGCAGGTGGCTGATGCCGACTCCGCGCAGCGGCGCAGCCGGGCGGGTAGGGCGTGGCAGGCGCTGGAGGTGGGAAGGGCCGTCCTCGTGACCAGGGCGCTGGAGACGCGCACTGACCTGTCTGCCCTGCGCCAGACCGCCCCGGAAATCGCCGACGACATCGCCGAGCTCTGCCACCGCCTCAACAATTTCGAGCCGGCGGCCGTATCATGGGGCCGGCGGACGGCCCCGGCGAACGCGAGTCCGCGTGAACGGGATCCGGGCCGGCGACGGGCCGACGCGACCCGTCTGGAGCGGTTGTACGAGCGCGTGCGTGCGATCGGCGGGTTCGAGGAGTTCGGCCGGCCTCCCGCCATCGACGACCTGCGCGCGGCCACCGGGGAGGGGACCGCGGTCGCCGTCCTGGTCACACCATTCGGATGCGGCGCGCTCATCATCGACCGGCACGGCGAGGACTACCTTCCACTGCCCCTGCTGACCGAAGCGCACGTCCGCGAACGAGCGGAGCAACTGCTGACCGCGGTGACGCCGGCAGGAGCGGCGTCGGGCACGGTCGGCGAGGCCGTCCACGCCGTCCTGGAATGGGCATGGGACGCGATCACCGGACCGGTGCTGGCGCACCTCGGGCATCAGGACCCGCCCCAGGAGGAGACATGGCCGCGGGTGTGGTGGATACCCACCGGCGCTCTGGCCCTGGTGCCGCTGCACGCGGCAGGTCATCACCGCAACACCGGACCGGTCGCGGGCCGGGCCGTGCTGGACCTCGTGGTCTCCTCGTACTCTCCGACGCTGCGCCTGCTGGCGAAAGCACGCCAGCCTGTGCGCCGCAACACGAACCCGCTCGTCGTCGGGGTGAACAGACCCGCCTACGACACGTCGAACCTGCGCCCCCTCACGTTCGCCGAAGACGAGGCGATGTCCGTACACGCAGGACTGGGTTCCGCGCACCCGTGCCTCGTCGGTCCAGCCGCGACCCACGACGAGATCCTGCGGCGGCTACCGGAGGCGGGATGGTCGCATTTCGCCTGCCATGCCCAAGCCGACGACACCGACCCGGCGCGCGGATACCTCGCCCTGCACGACCGCAGGCTCGAGATGAGGGAACTCAGCCGGCTCGACGTCCAGGGCGCCCACCTCGCGTACCTGTCGTCGTGCAACTCGGCTGCCACGCCGCAGCACCTGCTCGACGAGCCGGTGCATCTCGTGTCGGCGTTCCTGATGGCCGGCTACCGGCATGCGGTGGGTTCGCTGTGGCCGATCGGCGACTACGTCGCCTCGACGATCACCGACGACACCTATCGCGCGATGCTGGAACAGCACCACGACCCCGCGCAGGCCCTGCATCTCGCGATCCAGCGACTCCGTACCCAGCCGCACGCCCTCGACCGGCCTCAGGTGTGGGCGTCGCACATCCATTTCGGACCCTGACCGCCCGAATCCGGGTCAGCGGGAGAGCGGCGCCGCTGGCATGGCCGACTTTCCGATCGCAGCGGCACCGCATGCCCTGCTGTCGGAAACCTCCCATATCCAAGCGCGACGAACGTCGCGCTCCTGCCGCATCGCACCCTCTACACTCATGCGGTCGAGTGGAGGATACCTATGGCCGCACATGTCGACCCAGCGTTCGGCGAGCACCTCAAGCCCGAAGTCTTCAACGTCTTCTCGGCGTGGGCTGAGCAGGAGAATCACTCCTACAGGCTGGAACGGTGGCTGGTCAACGGACGTAGCCAAGCACCGGTGGCCTATACGACCGAGACCGATCGTGAGATGAGGAAGGCCCGTAGGCTGGTCGTCAAAGTGACTACCGTGCCCGACGGGAAGGCCGCCGCCAGCGAGTACCGAAGGCACAAGAAGGCGATCAAAGAAGGCGGGGACTTCGCCGCGCGCCATATGAGCATACCGGTGAACCATTCAGTGAACTGCCCCGAACGGCAATGGATCACATTCCAGACCGTGGCCGGTGACGACCTCGAAAGCACCGAGGTGCTGACGGTGCTGCTGCGCCGATCGCTCGGCGTCTCCCACCAATCCGAATCGAACACCGCCGCCCGAGTGTTCTGCGACTCGCAGACCTTCGCCCAGGCCTGCGCGAACGTCGTCGCAGGCGTCCTCGGCGACTGGAACGGACAGCCATACCAACTCGACCACGACCCCTGGACCGTCGACGGATTCCTCCGGCGGCACATCTTCGACCAGATGGAGCCCGGTGGCCGACTCCACTCGTGGGCGCAGAGGTTCCAGGGCACCGAGATGACGCTGGATGGCGAACCCGGCCCGCTGCCGAACCCGTTCGCCGCCGCACAGGGCCGCTACTTCTCGCCGGAGCTTCGCATCTATCCTATCGTCGGCAAGGCGCACGGCGACCTCCACACTGACAACGCGCTGATCAAGGTCAGGCCGGAGATCGACGACACGGCGTACTACCTCATCGACCTGTCGCTGTATGAGAATGCAGCCCCGCTCACCCGCGACCCCACGCACATGCTGCTCTACATCATCGCGCGGATCCTGACGGGCGAGGAGCCGAAGTACCAGCAGGACGCACTGATCGAACTACTGCTCGACACGCATCACGGACCGCGCGACCGCGTTCCCGGCTGGCTGCCGCAGCTGATCGATCACCTCGAGCGCGCCTGCGACGCCTGGCTGCAGGGCAGCGGACTGCGACCAGCGTGGACCGAGCAGCGCCTGCTGTCGATCGCGGGCTGCGCGATGCTCTTCCTGGGCAGAACGTCGACGCCCGAACCACTGAAGCCATGGTTCCTGCGCCTCGCCGGAAAAGCCCTGGCCCACTACGCCTCCATGCATCGCGACCACGTGGCGTCCGCCTCGCAGACCCGCGCCGCCGCGCCCCACGGCGCAGACAACGACTGGATCGCGTGGCTGTGCCGCGACCTGCCCGAGTTCGCCGATGCCGCCCACGCCGCAGGACACGACGACGACGCCGAAGGGCTCAAAGCCGCCGCACGCAGCGGACTCGACCGCAAGGACGACTACCTCAGCCTGGTACGCAAGCTCGGCGGACCGGAGCCCGGAGACCCCCGCTTCGGCACCAAGGGAGCCGAAGGGCGCAGCGAGCCCGAGAGCTTCGTCTGCCCCCTCAACCTGTGCCCTCGGCGAGACCAGCGTGCTCCGGGCGGACCGATCCCCACCTGTCACCTCAACCGTGAAGGAAAGATCCGCCTTCGATCGGTGCTGGACGCAGGCGGCGCCTGAAGGCCGACGGATAAATCCGCAGTCGTGCGATACCGCCGGCCCGACGTGCCCCGGTCGCCGCTTCAGGCCGAGGGCACGCCGAGTCGCGCGCGGGCGGCATCGACGTAGCGCTGCTTGCCCGACCGGAGTCCGAGCACACCCAGCGCCAGCGGCGCGAAGGCGATCGCCTCGACCGCGTGCTGGGACAGTCCCGGCCACAGCGGCCCGCCGTGGCGGCGGTATGACTCCAGCAACTGTGCCAGCATCGGCGGATCGAACTTGCGCGCCGCCTCGACGAACTCCTGCCCCGGGTCGCCGATCTCGGCATCGGTCCAGTCGAGGATCCCCGCCAGGGCCCCGCTGTCGTCGACCAGCGTATGGCCCGGGTGCAGGTCACCGTGGATGAGCACCGGCCGCTGCGCCCACAGCCGGTCGTCGTGCAACCAGCGCAGCCCTCGCTCGTGCCAGGTGTGGTGCATGTCGAACTCCGACACGCCGATAGCCAGCCGCTCCGCGAACGCCGACCTGACGTCCTCCAGCCGGCGCACGGGCAGGCCGGTCGCCTGCGCCTCGCGTACGTCCATGCTGTGCAGCTGCGCCATGAACTCGCCGAGGCGCTCGACATAGGACGCCGGCGGGTCGGCCCGGTCGATGCGCCAGTGCAACGCGAACGTCGTGGTGTCCTCGCTGGCGGCGGGCTCGCCCGCGAGGCGCCGGTAGGCGACGAGTTCCTGGTCGGCGATCATCCAGCGGGGAATGGCGACGGTGAACCGGTCACGCAGCAGTTCCAGCAGGCGGCCCTCGGTGGCGATGGCGTCGGCCACGTCCGGCCTGCGCGGGGCGCGCAGGATCCACTGCTGCCCGTCATCGGCGTACGCGTGGACGACGACGAAGTCCCAGCCGGTGTCGTCGAGTCTGGCCACGTCGCCGAACAGGTGCAGCCCTCGTGCGCGCGCCAGCTCGAGGATGTGCTCGACGGTGTGCTCGGGTTCTGCCATAGCGAGCGATGCTAGGCAGCCCGGCAGGCGACGGGCAAGAACATCCGGACAGTTCGCCCGTACGGACCTTGTCCGGATGACTCCGTACAGGCCGACGTGTTGTAGCCGCCGCCGCCCGTGGTGATCATGAGCTGGTGCTCCCTCCCGACTTTCACATCCACACCGAGTGGTCCTGGGACGTTCTCGGCGGCTCGATGCTCGACGCCTGCGCCCGGGCGGTCTGCCTGGGGCTACGGGCAGTGGCGTTCACCGAGCACGCCGACTTCACCACCTGGACGATCCCGGCCGAGGCGGTCGCCGCGATGCCGCCGGCGTACCAGGCGATGGTCGGCGACGACGGGCTCTTCCGGGCACCGCAGCTCGACGTCGAGGGATACCTGGCCTCCGTCGACGACTGCCGCAGTGCGTTTCCCGGGCTGCGTATCCACACCGGCATCGAGCTCGGCGAGCCCCACTGGCATCCGCGCCAGACCACCGAGCTCCTGGCCCGGCACGGGTTCGAGCAGGTGATCGGCTCGGTGCACTCCCTGGTCGACCCGGACGGGTTCCGTGTCGTCGACCGGATGTACGGCACCGTGGACCCGCACGAGGTCGTCCGCCGTTACCTGAGCGAAGTGCTGGCGATGGTTGGTCAGTCCCAGAGCTTCGAGATCCTCGGCCACGTCGACTACCCGTTGCGGGCGTGGCCCGCGCAGGCCGGTCCGGTCACCGTCGCTGCCTTCGAGGAGGAGTTCCGCGCGGTCTTGGCCGAGCTCGCCGATTCTGGCCGCACGTTGGAGCTGAACACCCGGCTGGAACACCCGCGGCAGTTGCTGCGCTATTGGCGCGAGTGCGGGGGCAAGTGGCTGTCGTTCGGCAGCGACGCGCACCTGCCCGGCGAGGTGGCCAGGGACTTCGTGGTCGCTTCGGCGATGGCCGAGGCCGCTGGCTTCCGCCCGCTGGACGACGACCGGGTGTGGGTGCGCTCCTGACGGCGATCGGGTCGCGCACCCGACGCAACTGTTGTGCCGCGACCCCGGTGCCGCTATCAACGGGACGTCGTCACGGTGGAGATGTGGCATTCGCCGACGCGCTCAACGCCCTGGAACGTCGCCTCGACCGGTTCGCCGAGGGTGATGGCGATCCGTCGGTGCTGGCCGAACCGGAGGCCATGCGGCTGGCCCAGGACCTGATGCGGTGGGCCGGCGAGCTTCCGGTCGCCTACTGCCTGGGCCTGTTCCACCACTACCGCGTCATGGAAGGGCTGGTATCGCCTGCCGGCTCCGACGACGTCGCTGCGGCGATGACCACTTCGTCGTGGTCTACCGCCAGGCGCCCGACCTGGTTCCGGAGGTGCTCCGGAACCAGGTCGCCGAGCTGTGGACGTATGACGCCGGTGATGTGGAGGTCTGGCAGCAGCGCGCACAGGACCTGACCCGCGACCCCCGGGCACGGCAGCACCCGAGCTCTACCAGGATGCCGCCCTGGTGCTGCGGTGCGCACTCGAGCATGGACGCCTGTCCGGCGAACAGGACGCGGCGATTGTCAGCCGGCTTGCCATGGTGTACCTCGGCTGGTTCGAGTTTGCCGGCGACCGTCCGCCGCCGACGCGGCGGTCGACGCGGCGACCCGGTGCCTGGCGTTCACCGATCCGCGCGGCGAGCACCATGCAGGCCGGTGCTCCAACCTGGCCGCGTTGCTGGCGACGAGGTTCGACCACCGGGGCGACCTCGACGACATCGACCTGGCGGTCGACATGCTGTGGACGACCGTCGGCTCCGCCACCGAGCTCGAGCGCCCCGGGCACCTGTCGAACCTGGCAGGCGCGCTCCTGCTGCGATACCAGCATCGAGGTGACACGCGCAGTCTCGACAGCGCCGTGGACTGCGCGGGGCGCGCCGTGCGGACGGCGCCCGCGCCAGTGAAGATCGACCGAAGCTGCTGGCCACCCAGGCCAGGGCGCTGAGCACCCGGTTCGATCGGCACCGGGACAGCGCCGACATCGACGCCGCCGGTCGTGCCGCCGCCGAGCACACCGGCCACGGCCCGGGCCGGCGGGTGAGGCTGCTGGCCAACCTCGGCGCCGCGCTGTCGGCCAGACACCGTGCCCGCAGCGCCCCTGCAGATCTCGACGAGGCGGTGGGGGTCCTGCAGGAGGCCGCTTCGCTGGTCGCGGCAGACGATCCGGCCAGGTCCACCATCCTGGCCAATCTTGGGCTGCCGCTGAGGCAGCGGGCACAGCGGCCGGGCCGCGCCGGGGCCGCGGACGACCTGCGGGCCGGTGCCCGAGCCTACGCCGAGTCCGGCGCGGTAGCGTCCGCATCGGCGCTGGTACGCACATCCAGTATGTACAACGCGGGGGAGATGCGCTCCGAGCCGGGGGACTGGCCTGCCGCGGTCGACCTGCTCCACGGCGCGATCGACCTGCTCGCCGCCGTGGTGGATCTGCGGCTGGACCGTGACGACCAGCAGCGGCATCTGCTCCAGTCCAGCTGGCCGGTCTGGGCAGCGCCGCCGCGGCAGTCGCCCTGGCCTGCGGGGTCGAGCCGGAGGCCCCGCTCCAGCTGGTTGAGGCCGGGCGCGGCGTGCTACTGGCACAGGCGCTGAACAACAGGGCCGACCTGGCGGCGCTGCGCGCCGAGCGGCCCGACCTCGCCGGCCGGTTCACCGTACTGAGCCGCATGCTCGCCGACAGCGGCGAGCCCGGCGACGACCAGCGGATGCGGCACCTGCGCGAACGCGAACGCGACCCGCTGCTGGCGGAGATCCGAGCGATCCGGCCTCGGGGCTTCCAGCTGTCGGCACGCCCGCTGAACGTCGGGGGCCTGGCGGGGCCGGTCGTGGTCGTGAACATCGCGCACAGCCGGTGCGACGCGCTCGTGGTCATCGACGGCGGTGTCGTCCACGTGCCACTGCCGGACGTCACCTACGACAGCGCCCGCGAGCACGCCAACAGCGCGCTGCGCGCCGTCTACGACCCGACGTAGACCAGCAACGACCGGCTGCGGGACGTTTCAGCGTGGCTGTGGCGGGCCGTGGCCGAGGCGGTCCTCGGCAGCCTCGATCGGCCGGTGGACCGCGTCTGGTGGGTGCCCGCGCGGGACCGCTGACCGTGCTTCCCCTGCACGCGGCCGGGCTGGACGGCGTCCCCGGCGCCTCCGTGCTCGACAAGGGCATGTCGTCCTACGCGCCGACCGTGCAGGCTGTCGTGCCCGCCCAGCGGTCGCTGGTGGTCGGGGTGACCGTTGCCCAGGGCCTGGCACCGCTGCCCGCGGCGGCCGCCGCGGCTCACGACGTCGCTCGAGCGCTGGTCGCCGCCAGACGTCCCGGGCCCACCGTGCTCGTCGACGAGCAGGCGACCCGAGCCGAGGTGCTGGCCGGGCTCACCGGAACCGGCCTGGTCCACTTCGCCTGCCACACGGCCACCGAGCAGAACCCTGCCGACAGCCGCCTCGTACTCTTCGACGGGCCCCTGCGGGTGCGCGAGATCGCTGCGCTGCACCTGCACGACGCCAAACTGGCCTACCTCTCCGCCTGTACGACAGCGTTCGGCGGGACCGAATTGGTGGACTAGGCGGTGCACATCTCGTCCGCGTTCCTGCTCGCCGGATTCCGCCACGTCGTCGGGACCCTCTGGAAGATCAACGACAGTGTCGCCCGGATGACCGCGACGGAGGCGTACGCCCAGCTGGCGGACGGCGAACCCGCCGCGGCAGTCCACGCCACCGTGCTGGAACTGCGTCGGCGCTATCCGCGTAACCGGCTGTTGTGGGCGGCGATCGTGCACGCCGGCTCCTGACCTGGATGTACTACCTAGGCAGGTCGGTGCCGGGGCCACGGACTGCAGACCTTGAAGAAGGAGGTCCTACCCGTAGGCAGGCCCGTGCCGGCCACGGGGCCGGCACCGCCCGGACTTGTCCGAGGTTCGCGCGGGCTGTTTCCACCAGCCACGCGATCTTCTGCAATAAGGTACGGCCCGTTCCGTGGGCCGTACCGTCCGGCGCCAGGCCCCAGGGAGGACAGATGCTGGTCGAGATCGCCGCGAGCATCGTCGCATCGGTGCTGATCGTGATCGCCTCCTGGTGCTGGCGCCAGCGCGGGCGATGGTTCCTTCTGCGGACCGCGCTGTCGGGCCGGGAGGTCCGGGTGTCGATGTGCGCACTGCTGAGGATCAACCCTGGATATTCACGGGGTCGTGATCTTGTAACGGTTTCGTGAGGCCCGGAAACGCGGAAGTGCCTGCCAGGCAAGGGAAAATGGTGATTGCGACATCTACCAGGATCTCTAGCGAGGAGGCACTTCCGACGTGCGTGAGCTTACCGGATGGTCGAAGGACCTGCGTGTCACCGCCGACGGTGACGGGGTGGTGGCGATGGTCGGGGTGGCGGGCCTACGCATGCTCGCCGACCGCACCGGCCTGACGGCGGGCATCTCCACCGTGCTAGCCAGGCCGGGATTCGATCCGGTCCATGACCGGGGCCGGGTCCTGACTGACATCGCGTGTTCGATCGCCGCTGGCGGGACAGACGTGTACGACATCGAGGCGCTACGGGCCCAGGCCGCGTTGTTCGGGCCGGTGGCCTCGGACACCACCGCCCTGCGCGCGCTGGGTGAGATCAGCGACAGCGGTCTGCACCGCATCGACGCCGCGCGGGCGAAGTCGCGCGCGCATCTGTGGAGCCTGCTACCGGCCGGCGTGCCGGAGGCGACCTACGCCGGTGGCCTGAGCATGGGCGAGACGATCGTGCTGCGGGTGGACGGCACCATCACCGTGGCCCATTCCCGCAAGGAACACGCCGAGGCGACGTTCAAGAAGACGTTCGGGTTCCACAGCCTCGGCGTGTGGATCGACAACACCGGTGAACTGGCCGCCCTGATGCCCCGCCCCGGCAACGCCGGGGCGAACACCGCCGCCGATCTGATCGAGGTCCTGCGCCAGGCCATCGCGCAGATACCCGCCGACCGACGCGACGACCTGCTGATCACCTCCGACGGTGCCGGCGCCTCACACACGCTCATCGACTGGCTGCACAGCCTCGACCAGACCGGTGGGCGTCGAGTGGCGTACTCGATCGGGTTCGACGTCGACGAACACGTCCGGGCGGCATGCAACCGCCGACCCGACGACTGGTGGGTCCCGTGCCTGTCCAACACCACCGGCGAGGTCATCGACGGCCTTCAGGTCACCGAGATCACCGACCTGCTCCGCGAGCGGCTGACCGGCCTGAAGTGGCCGAAGACGATGCGGGTCATCGTGCGCCGGCGCAAGCTGTTCGACCACGAACAGGCCACCCTGTTCGACACCTGCGGCTACCGGTACTCGGCGTTCGTCACCAACACCGGCGCCCACGGCCCGGACGGCCTGTCCGTGCAACGCGCCGACGCCCGTCACCGCGTACACGCCCGCGTCGAAGACGACGTACGCACCACCAAGGACACCGGCCTCGGGCATCTGCCGTCCAAACAATGGCAGGTCAACAAGGCCTGGTGCGCCGCCGTCACCATCGCCGTGGTCCTCACCGCGTGGATGCGCCTCTACGCGCTGACCGGCGCCCTGGCCAAGGCCGAGCCCAAGACACTGCGTTACCGGATCTTCCAGACCCCCGCACGCCTGGTCCGCGCCCGCCGCTACCGGTGGCTACGCCTACCCCACACCTGGCCCTGGGCCACCGACCTGGCCACCGCCATCGAGATCATCCGCCGGATGCCCATGCCCGCCACCTGACCACCCACACCACCGCCCCGACGACCAGGAGGAACCCCAGGAGACCACGCCACCGGCGCGACAGCCGGCCCACAACCACACCCAACGGAGCCGATACATCCACCGCCAACGATGCAGACTCGCTGGTCATCGAACGGCGTCAGACCCACGAAGAATCAGGGTCAAGGACGACGACGGATACGTCCTGTTCCACACGCCCTACACGCCGGGCTCCTTCGGGCCGCCCGGAGGCGTGTTCAAACTCCGCATTCCCGCACAGGCCGCGCTCGACCGGATCGGCTTCCGGGAGGAGCGGCGCGGAACACGCCAGTCGGTCACCTATGCGGACCTGCGCGGGTTCGTGTCGTCGCGGCGGCTCGGGGCCTTCCTGCGTTGGTTCGGCGACAGTGCGGATCGCGAGTCCGCCCGCGACTGCCTGCGCCGCGAGATCTTCGAGGAACTCGGCGAGGTCGGCCTGCCACACCTGCGCACCATGGTGGCCAGCCTCTCGTTCACCCTCGTACGGGCGGTGACCGAGGCGCCCCGAACCGTGCCGGGCCGTTCCTACCGCCAGTTCCGCCACATCGAGGTCTACGAGCTGGGCCGGTCCGCAGCCGAGGACCGTTTCCGCCGCGCGCTGCTGCGCACGGCACGGTCAGGTGAGACACCGGGCGTGGTGCTCTCGACCAGCTCGGAGATCATCTCCGGGCGTTGCCGGGCGGTTCTGGTGGGGCCGCAGTCGGCGTACCTGTTCGGCGTCCGCCGCGTGCGTGAGGACCTGCCGCCGGCGGCGGCCCAGTGACCGTGCCGCGCGACGCCCGCAGGACACCGGCGAGCGGCCCTGGCTGCCGCACCGGTACCGGTCCTGGTGGTATCGGGAGTGGTCAGTCAGGCGCCCGGTGGGGTCGGACGGGCTCGGCGTCGGGGGCGCGGTCGGCGTGCGGGGCCTGGTCGGTGGTGCGCTGCCCGACCGCGACGAGGGTGTCGTGGGCCAGCCCGGTATGCGGATGGTCGACACCCAGCACGTGCTGGCGATCGGCCAGCACCGCCGTCAGCTCGCGCCGCGCGCCGACGACGTCGCCTTGGTCCACCTGGATCAGCGCCAGGCGGTAGCGGCTGGCCAGGGTGGCCGGATGGGCGTCGCCGAGGGTGTCGCGGCGGGCCTGGGCCACGGTGCGGCCGAGGTCCGCCGCGGCCGCGACGGCGCCGCGGTCGTGCAGCACCTCCACCAGTGACTGCCCGACGGCGAGCGTGCGCGGATGGCCGGTGCCCCGTACCCGCTGATTGTTCTCCCACAGCCAGCGGAACTCGCGCTCGGCGAGATCGAGTTGATCGAGCCGCTGGTAGACCTCGGCCAGGTGCTGGCGCGTGACCATGGTGGCGGGGTGGGCCTCGCCGAGCACCTGCTGGCGCTGGGCGAGCACCTCCTGGTATGCGGCGAGCGCCTCGGGCAGGCGGTCGCGTGCCTTGAGCAGGTCGGCGCTGCCGTGCCGGCTGGTGAGGGTGTCGGGGTGCAGCGTCCCCAGCAGCCGGGTGCGGGCGGCCAGGGTGCTGGCCAGCAGCTTCTCGGCTTCGTCGAGCGCGCCCCGGGCGCGCAGCGTGCGCGCCAGGTAGTACTGCGTGTGCAGGGTGTCGGGGTGCTCGTCGCCGAGAATGTCGCGCCGGGCGGCCAGCACCGCCCTGAAGCGTTCCTCCGCCTCGGCCGCGCGCCCCCGGTCGTGGTCGAGCCGCGCCAGGTCGTGGCTGATCGTCAGGGTCAGCTGGTCCAGGTCGCCCAGGCATCGGTGGGCGGCGGCGAGGGTCCGGTCGAATGCGGATCCGGCCTGGCCGCGATGCCCGGCGGCGCGCAGGAAGCTCGCCGCGCGGTGCGCGAGCCGGACCGCGGCCCGCAGCAGGTCGGCGGGGATGGCCTGCTCCTCGAGCAGGTCCAGCGGCGCGGTGCAGTGGTCGGCGAGTAGCCGCCACTGTGACCAGGTGGCCGGCGATTTCGGGTCCACCGCGCCGATGGCGGGTTCGAGCAGGGCCGTGGTCAGGTGCAGCAGCGCGCCCGCGTGCCGGCGCAGGTCCGGATCGGCGCGTACGGTGTCGCGCACGAGCGGGTGCATCGTCAGCCCCGCGGCGTCGTCCCGGCCGGACATGGTGATCAGGCCCAGGCCTTCGAGCGCGCGCAGCGCCTCCCACGTTCCCAGCGGCTGCATCCCCGTGAACAGTGACGATCCCGCGAGCGTCTCTGCGCGCAGCAGCCGGCCGTACGGCACCACCGTCGCACCGAGACAGGCCAGCAGCTGCAGCAGGGGTTTGGCGTGGGCCAGCCCTCGTTCGGCGAGCAGGCTGAGCGACAGATCCCAGGCCTGGTCGATGCCCGTGCGGGAGGTGCGGCTGGCGAATGTGCCGCCCGACCGGCCGGGCATGGGACCGGCGTCGCCCCGGGTCAGCGCTTCGAGGTAGGCGGTGTAGGTCCGGGGCAGCCCCGGCCCTGCCAGGCCGGGGGGAACCTCGTCGGCCTCGTTGAGGTAGCGGCCGACGAGGTTGAGCGCCAGCGGCAGGCCGCCGAGCCGTTCGGCGAGCGCGGCCGCGTCGTCGTGCGTGCCCACCGCCGACCCGGCCAGTTCGCGCAGCACCTCGGCGGCGTCGTCGCGGTGAAGCCCGCCCAGCCGGTGCAGGGTGAGCCACGGCGGCGGAGTGGAGTGCCAGGTCATATTGCTGCCGTCGCGTGTCGTCACGATGATCGTCCCGCTCGCGCGGCCGGTGGGCCGCAGCCAGCCGGTGCCGTCCAGCAGGCCGTGCCGGGGCAGTGCCAGCGAGGCGGGCGGATCGTCGGCGTTGTCGAACACGAGCAGCCACGGCTCGTCGAGGGCTTCGAGGCATCGCCACACGCCGTCGGGCAGGTTCTCGGCGTACCACTGGTCCATGGGCACGCCGAGCTCGACGGCGAGGGCGCGCATACCGGCCGCGGTGGAGGGTCCGTCGTCGGCCTGGATCCAGAAGGTCCGCACCTGCCGGTGCAGGGCGGTCCGTGCCGCGGCGAGCGCGACCGTGCTCTTGCCGCTGCCGCTGAGCCCGTGCAGGACGTGGACCCGGGCCGGTGGGCCGGCCTGCCCGGCGGCGAGGACGATCGATTCGAGCGACTGGAGCAGCTCGTCACGGCCGCGGATGCTGGGCTCGAGGGCCAGCCGCTCCACGGGCGGTCGGATGGACACAGGCACGAGGGGGTCGGCCCGCTCGGTCTGGCGCGGATCGTCCCCGCCGGAGCCGCCGGCCTGGCGCAACCGCCAGTAGGCCGACCGCCAGGCGGTCAGGTCGGCCGGGTCCGTGGTGCCGAGCAGGCGGAGGATGCGTTCCAGCAGTCCCGGCGGTTGCAGGCCGGGTAGGTGGGTGCCGGCGAAGTAGCCGCCGACGGTGCTGGCGGGCACGGCGACCCGGGAGGCGACCTGCCGCACACTCAGCCCGCTGGCCTGGCGGGCCAGGGTCAGCTCGGCGCCGAAATCATGGCGGGTCACGATGCGCCGGGGATCGGGACGTCCCACCCGCGCGCCCTGGCCTGTGTTCAACGGCGTCCCCTCCTTGCCGATCCCACCGTAGCGGCATCCGTCGATCAATGACGTCCGAGGTTGTCCGGGCTCGTACCGACTGCGGGCTGCGGGGCGGGATTCGGTGGTTGCATGGCCCCGGTCGGACTACGGAGGTTGTCGATGAGGAACCGGTCGCGGACGATCCGGACGGTGCCGGGCCTGGCCGAGGCGGGCCTGCTGAACGCCCAGAAGGCGGCTGAGGTCGAGGCCGTCGCACACAGGTACGCCATCAGTGTCACCCCGGCGATGCAGGAGCTGATCTCACACCGGCCGGACGACCCGATCGCGGCCCAGTTCGTGCCGAGCGTGCTCGAGCTGGCCGCGACCCCGGAGGAGTCGCCCGACCCGATCGGCGACGCCCGGTTCACGCCGGTGCCGGGCATCACCCACCGCTACCGCGACCGAGTCCTGCTCAAACCGCTGCACCTGTGCCCGGTGTACTGCAGATTCTGCTTCCGGCGCGAGATGGTCGGGCCAGGGCAAGGGCTGCTCGGTGAGAGCGAGCTGGCCGCCGCACTGGACTACATCCGGTCCCACCCCGAGATCTGGGAGGTCATCCTCACCGGCGGTGATCCGCTCATGCTGTCGGCGCGCCGGCTCGAACGGATCGTCGGCGAGCTGGACCGCATCCCGCACGTCGGGGTGGTGCGCATCCACACCCGGGTGCCGGTAGTGGCTCCCGAGCTGGTGACCGCGGACCTGCGGCAGGCGTTGCGGACCGACACGCCGGTGTGGATCGTGGTGCACTGCAACCACCGGCAGGAACTCGGCCCGAAGGCCCGGGGCGCGCTGGCCGACCTCGCAGACGGCGGGTTCCCGCTGCTGAGCCAGACCGTGCTGCTCAAAGGCGTCAACGACTCCGTCGAGGCGCTGGAGGAGCTGTTCCGTGAGCTGGTGCGGCTGCGGGTCAAGCCCTACTACCTGCACCAGGGCGACCTCGCACCCGGCACGGGCCACTTCCGCACTAGCGTGGCCGCCGGCCAGGAACTGGTGCGCCGGCTGCGCGGCCCGGTGTCGGGCCTGTGTCAGCCGACGTACGTGCTCGACATCCCCGGCGGCCACGGAAAGGTGCCCATCGCCGCTGGCTACCTCGAACGTGACGAGCTCGGTTACCTGGTCATCGACCCGCAAGGCGTCGTGCACCGGTACGGTCCGGCCGCCGCCGAAGCCGATTTCCCGCCAGCGGCACAGGCATGACCGGCCTGCACCTCGGCGACCCCGTGGACGGCTTCGCCTGCCGTCCGGTCCGGTGGACCCTGCCCGCGCTGAACGCCCCGACCGTGTGGCAGGCGCTGGGCGACGCGCTCGCGGCGGCCGACGACGACGCGGCGAAGCTGTTCCTCGACGGGCGGCCTGTGCCGACGCGGCACTGGCCCGACCACCGCGGGACGGGCCGGCTCCCGTGGAGCGCCGGACTGGACAGCAGCACGGGCGGGTACTTCGCATGGGCTCGCGACGCCCAGCTCCACCACCGGGCACTGTTCGAGACCGTCGTGCAGGCCTACGCACCCGTCCTGGCCGAGCAGGGGCTGCCTAGCGGCGCCGTGGAGTCGGAGATCTTCTTCGGCGACTACGAGTGCACCCCCGGCGGCGTGCACCGGGAAGCGTGCTCCAACCTGCATCTGGTCCTGTCCGGGTCCAAGACCATGCACTTCTGGCCCGTCCAGGGCTGGCCGCTGCAGGACACAGCACGCCGCATCGCCGCCGCTGAGGGCACCGCGACCAGGGAGGAGTACCTGCCGGAGCTGGATCCGCGGCACGTGCTCGGCGCGGCCCGGTCGATGACCGCCGCCGCAGGTGAGGGCTTCGCCTGGGCGGCCGGGACCTGGCATGTGGCCCGCACCCACGGCCCAGCGCTGGCGCTCAACATCGCCGCCTACCAGGGCGGGCTGGACCCGGAGCCCGTGCAGCCGCTGTGGGGCGACCGGCTGCACGGTCCGGTGCCGGCCGAGTTCATGACCGACTACCGCCGCCACGTCGGCACCACCGCATCGGACGCGGCCCTGCTTTGCCGGCTGTCGGCAGCCGGTATGCGCCCCGCACCGGCTGCCGCCACGGCGGAGGGACCGGCGGGCGGCAGGTTCCGGTGGCGGCTGAACGTACCGCTGGTGTGGGCATACACCGGCGACGCGGTGCTGGTGTCCGCCCTGGGCGCGATCCGGCACCTGCCCGCCCGCACCCCGCTCGACTGGCTCCACGCCCCCCGCACCGCCGCGCTCGCCGAGGTCGAACCGGGAGCCGAAGCACTCGCCGGCTGGCTGCACCGACAAGGAGTTCTCGAACCCATGGAGGAACAGTGACCTTCGAAGATCCGTCCCCGCACTGGCAGGACGCCGAGACCGACCTGTTCCTGCGGTTCGGCGACGTGTTCGTGCCGCGACGGGACGAACAGGTGAAAGCGATCTGCGCCCTGCTGGCGCACCTGCCCGATGCCGCGGTGCTCGAACTCGGCTGCGGCGGCGGGATCCTCACCGATGCCATCCTCGCCGCCGAGCCGGACCGCTCGGTGACCGCCGTCGACGCCTCGGCCGCGATGATCGACGCCGCGCGGCAGCGGCTCAAGGCGTACGGCGACCGGATCCGCTTCTGCCACGCCGACCTGGCCGGTACGC
Source organism: Solwaraspora sp. WMMA2065 (assembly GCF_030345075.1). Classification (NCBI taxonomy): domain Bacteria; kingdom Bacillati; phylum Actinomycetota; class Actinomycetes; order Micromonosporales; family Micromonosporaceae; genus Solwaraspora; species Solwaraspora sp. WMMA2065. The sequence continues at coordinate 4,494,102 of NZ_CP128361.1, read as the reverse complement.
AGTGGCGCACCGGGGCCTACGGCGCCGTGGTGACCTCCCTCGCGGTGCACCACCTCGACGACGGCCAGAAGCGGTCGCTGCTGCGGTCGGTGCGCGGTCTGCTCCGGCCCGGTGGCGTCTACGTCCAGTGCGACCTGGTGCTGCCGGCGACGGCGGCCTCCCACGAGCTGGCCGCGAGGCAGTGGGAGGCCGCCGTCGAGGAGCAGTCCCTGACCCTGTACGGATCCGACGCGGGCCTGACCGCGTTCCGGCAGGCCCGCTGGAACCTCTACCGCCACCCGGATCCGGCTGACCGGCCCGCCCGGCTGGCCGACCACATCGGCTGGCTCTCGGCCGCCGGCTTCACCGACGTCGACGTGTGCTGGGCACTGGCCGGTCACGTGATCCTCGCCGCGACCCGCCCGCTGGAGGTGTGAGCGATGGCCCGCGAACCGCGCACCATCATGGCGAACCTGGTCAATGACGTCATGATCGACTGCCCGCCGGCCTCCTACGCCAGGGCGATGGCTGTGGTCACCCCGCGCAAACTGTGGCAGGCCGAACCGGGCGACTGCGTGGTGGCTCTGGCACCGTGCGATCCGGCGTTTCGCGACTACGTCGCGTCCGTCGTGGACGTCCCCGCCGACACGGTGGACGTCGTGGCGCCCTCCGCGCTGTTTCCCGGCCACCCGCTCGACGTGGTCGCCGCGCTCGACGCCACCCCCACCGTCACCGCCCGCCCGCAGCTGGCGCCGTTCGTCGTCGACGCCCGCGTCGTCGATTTCGCCCGCAGCCGCCGCCTGCGCCTGGCGGACTACCCGAGCCTGCCCGAGGAACGCACGCTGACCGCCATCCGGCGGATCAACACCAAGGCCGGGTTCCGCGAGATCGCCACCGAAATGGGCCTGCCCGTCGCCGACGGCGGTCACGCCTACGCCCCAGCCGACCTCGCCGAGCAGTTGACCCGATTCCTGCACACCCGTGAACGCGCCATCGTCAAGGTGAACCGGTCCTCCAACGGCCACGGCACCTTCGAGGTCACCGCCGCCGACATCGACCTCGTACCGCATCAGATCCGACGCTCCGTCGCCGAGGCCCCCGCCCGCCGGTGCGGCTGGGTCTACGAGGAGCGGATGGCGTTCACGGCGGTGCCGAGCATCGAGCTGTTCCTGGACGGCGCTGGCGTGCACGCCTTCTACACCTGTGACCAGCGCACCCGCGACAACGCGTGGACGGGGATGGTCACCCCGGCGGTGACGGCCGAACCGCAGGTCGTCGAGGCCGCCCACCGTATCGGAGGGTGGCTGCACCGACACGGCTTCCGCGGGTACGCCGACGTCGACGCCGGTGTCCACCCCGGCGGGTTCGTCGTGACCGAAGCCAACGTACGCCGCACCGGCGGCACCTACCTCGAAGAGCTCGCCCGGCGGCTGCACCCCGGACCCGCGCAGGCCGCCGTGCACTGGCGGGCCGACGTCCGGCCCGGCACGAACCGGCTGGACTTCCACCGGGCGGTCAAGGCGCTGGCGCACGCCGGCCTCGCCGAGCGCGCCGCACCGGCCCGCGCGACCCTGCTCGTGGACACCCTCAAGGTCGACGGTAAGTGGCGCTACCTCGTCTCGGGCCACACCGCCGAGGCGGTCGCCGCGGTCGAGAACGAGCTGACCGACATCCTGGAGCTGGTCTGATGCTGCATACCGCGTTACACCCCGGCTTCAGCAAGATCCACGGCGTGGGGGTCATCGCCCTGCGCGACATCCCCGCCGGCACGGCCGTGTGGTGGCCATGCCCCCGCTGCAGGGTGCTGCCGGCCGGCAGCGGCGACGAGACACCGCTGCCGGTGCTGGCATGGCTGGCCGAGTTCGGCTTCCGCCGGGCCGATGGCCGCCACCTCACCCCCTGCCAGGGCGCCTTCCTGATCAACCACTCCTGCGACCCGTCGGTCCTCGACGACGGGCTGTCGGTCGGCATCGCCGTGCGCGACATCCCGAAAGACATCCCAGGAGCTTGAATGTCAAGCAGCAGCCTTGCTGAGGTGATGCGACCACGCGGTCGCCTCGTCGTAGACGGTGCCGGTCTTCAGGCATCCGTGCAGGATGCCGACGAGCCGGTTGGCGAGTTGGCGCAGCGCGGCGTTGTAGCTGGCGCCGCGGGCACGTTGCCGGTCGTAGTAGGCGCGGGCACCCGGCGAGGCCTTCAACGCGGAGAACGCCTGGGTCATCAGGGCGTCGATGAGCCGGTCGTTGTGGACGAACCGGGCCGCGACGGTCCTCTTCTTCCCGGACGCGCGGGTGATCGGGCTGGTCGCGGCGTAGTTCTTCCGGGCCTTCGCGGTGGCGTAGCGGTCGTGGTCGTCACCGAACTCGGCGAGCACCCGGGCGCCGAGGACGGCACCCAGTCCGGGCTGGGACAGGATGATCTCAGCGTCCGGGTGCCGGCCAAAATGGTCCTCCACCTGCCCTTGCAGGGCCTTGACCTGCTCGTTGAGAGTGACCAGCAGGGCGACCAGGGCGCGCACCGACGCGGCGTAGGCGGTGGTGACCACGGCCGGCTGGCCGAGGTGCTCGGCACGCAGCACCGCCTGGATCGACGCGGCCTTGGCCGCGACGTCACGGCGCCGGGCCCGTTTGAGAGCGGCGCTGATCTGGCTGATACTCAGCCGGGCGGCGCTGGCCGGATCAGGGGCCTTCGCGAGGAGTTGCAGGGTGTCAGCGGCGTCGAGGTCCTCGAACGCCTCCAACGCCGCAGGGAAGTACTCCCGCAGCGCGTGCCGCAGCCGCTGCACAGCACGGGTGCGTTCCCAGATCAGCGTCTTGTGCATCCGGGTGACGACCTTGACCGCCTCGGCGTCCGCCGAGTCTCCGGCCATCGGGCTCAGTTGGTGCGAGTCGGTGCGCACCATGTCGGCCAGCATGTGCGCGTCGGCGGCGTCGCTCTTGGCCCGGGACACCGCCAGACGTTCCCGGTAGCGGGCCGCCTGCAACGGGTTGACCGGGTACACCGTGTACCCGGCGGCGACCAGCGCCTGCACCCACGGGCCCCGATCGGTCTCGATACCGATCTTCACCTGAGCAGCAGCAGCGTCGGCGTCGATGTCGTCGCCGAGCGCCGTGCCGATCATCGCGTGGAGCCTGGTGATGCCGGCGATGCCCTCGGGCAGCCTCGCCTTGGCCAGCCTGCGGCCGGAGGCGTCCATGAGCTCGACGTCGTGGTGGTCCTCCGCCCAGTCATCTCCTATGAACAGCAACGTCTCTCCCGCCTATTGAGTCGATCACCGCTGGTAGCCAGGAGGAGAACCATCAGCGACCTAATGAAGCAGTGCTCACGCCGCGACCGGGCGGGCACGACATCCCATCAGCGATCAACTCTCCACACCGACCAGCCGGGGCACGATCTTTCGTCAGGACTCGACGTCCAGGAACCCGGAGTGCTCACCGGCTGGCGGCTACCTACCCACCAGGAGTTTGCCGGATGGCTCACTCCCAGAACTCATTAGGCACCGAGGCCACATGCGACTACCGCGGCTTCCGCTTCGAGGACCCCTGGTCGTTCCGGTGCCGGTGCGGCAGCGCCGCCTGCGCCGGCACCGTGCGCGCGACGGCGTTGACACCCGACTCGGAGCTCACCGAGAGGTGGGCGAGCCTGCTGCTGCCGGCCATCGCCGCCGCGGCACGCGTGCCGCAGGAGACCCCAGTCCGCGGCGGAGACGTACACGGCACCGACAGGCTTCGGCCATGACGGCCGCAGAGCCCCCCGGCGGCGGCCTGGCAGCGGTCCTGGCCCGGCTCCGCGGCGGCACACACTCCGGCGCGCCCGCCTACCAGCAGGTCGTACGCCTGCTGACCATCGACGGCCGCGTCCCCTTCGCCCGGGCCGTGCAGGCGCTGACAGCCTGGGAGCGGATCACCCTGCTGCACGTGATCGGCGACGACGAGCTGCGACTGCGCCCGCCCGATGAGGCACGCCCCGGAGACGTCATCGTCGTGCAGGCGTCCAACGGCCGGCTGCGGCTGTGCCCGGTCGACGCGGACCACCCCCATCCGGCCGGGTACGTCGCTGGGTGCATGACACTGCCCGCCAACCTCCACGACCAGATCGAGGAGGCCGTCGCCGACTGGGAGCAGGACGAGCGCGACCAGCAGGCACAGCTGGACCGGCTGCTCGCCGGCTGGCACGACCGAGGACTACTCAAGGAGAAGGTAAGCCAGGTCGCCGACTGGGTGGACCGGGTCGAGACCGTACTGATCTACTCCGGTGAGGAGGTCTTCTCCCGGTCCGACGCGGGCACCAACACCCTGCTGCGCGACGGGCTGCTGGACAGGCTCGCCAGCGAGCACCCGGACACCTGGACCAGCGCGCAGCGGCTGTTCGTCGCTGCGGCCCACCTGCTGTTCGCCGCGGGCCGCGCGATCCGGTTCGAGGAGTTCAACGGGCGGCAGCTCACCGCAGTGGGATTGCGCGACTGGCTGGTCCAGGCACGGCGGCGCTACCAGACCGCCGCCGCCCGCCCGGCCGACCCCACGGACCACCTGGACCTGACGGCCGTGGCGCAGCAGGTCGGTGAGCTGAGCCGCGCGGTGGACCAGTCCGACTCGATGCGCTACCGGCGCGTCCACGGTACGACCTTCGCCAAGCAGGAGGTGGTGACCATGCTGCCGCAGACGCAGCGCCGCCACCGCACCCTGCCCGCACCGCTCGCGGCGTTCGCCAGGCAGACCGCCGGTGTCGAAACCACCGGGCTCGACGGCGAGGACGCCATCGGGCAGGTGGTGCGCGCGCTGCTCGAGCTGCCCGCCGAGGCCTGCCGCAACGGCGTGGAGTCGCTGCTGACGGTCATCGTGCAGGTCGCGGTCGTCGACCTGCGCGCGGACTACGGCATGTCCAGCGCGGTACGTGACCTCACGGCCCTGGCACCGGCCGGCACCGACCGTCTGGGACCCGTGCTGCAACTGCGCAAGCCGGACTTCTTCTGCGCGGTCATGCCGCATCCCCGGCTGCCCGACGACGCCGTGAACGACCTCGGCAGGATGCTGTGGCTCGTGGCCCAGCGGATGCAGTACAACCGGTGGCACTTCGCGCCCGGCAACTTCGACCGGCACGAGGTCCCGCACCAGCGCCACTACTACTTCCCGCCGTCGCTGCCGGACGTGGCCGAGCACAGCGACCTGTGGCACGGCGGGCACATCGCAGCGAGAGTTCGCTACTCACTGCGCGCCCCCGGTGCCGCGTTGTGGCGAGATCCGCTGTCCGTACGCGGCACCCCCTACCGTGGCTGCTACGACATCCGCGCCGTCCGCATGAACGGACCGGCGTTCACCCGCGACGAGCTGTGGACAGCGGTGCGCTATACGGGCCTGGTCGACGCGCTCTGGCGCACCGTCGCCGAGGCCTGCGACGCCGGTAGGGCCGTGCCGGCCGTCACCGCGTTCGACAAGGCCTGGTACGAGCAGGAGCGGTGGCGATCGGCCGGGCCGAACCTCAGTTCAGGGCCCCGGCCCGGGCGGTGATCAGCGCAGTGCAGATCGACGGCGACTCCAGGTTCACCAGATGCCCCGCGCCAGCCACCACGACCCGGCTGGCGCGGGGCATCCGCAGCTCGATCGAGCGTGCGACCTGGTGGAAGTCGGGCAGATCGTGTTCGCCGACGACCGCGGTCGCCGGCACAGTGATCTCGGCCAGCCGGTCCCAGGTGTCGGTGTCCGGCGGCACGCGTACGTCCTCGTGGAGCCAATGCCAGCCGGAGTAGTCGGCCACCATCGACCGGACACGGCACCACACCACCGGGTCGCGCCGGGCGGTGGCGAACAGCTCGTGGCCGAGCCACGCCGACCTCGCTGCGGTCAGGTCGTCCTGGTCGGCGGGTACGTCCCAGTCGATATCGTGGCGGTAGCCGCCCACATCGGCGCCGATCAGCGTCAGCGACCGCACCGCGTGCGGCCGACGAAGCGCGAACCCGAGCACGATGCGACCACCCATCGACATGCCGACCAGGTGCACGGGTCCGCCGCCCAGCGCCGCGATCACCACGGCGAGGTCGTCGGCGTGGTTGTAGGGGCCGGTCGGGCAGGTGGACCGCCCGAAGCCGCGGCAGTCGTAGGTCAGCACCCGGAAACGCCGGCGCAGACTCCGCACCTGGGGCCGCCACACCCGCTGGTCGAGCGTGAACCCGTGCACGAGGACCACTGGCTCTCCACGCCCGACACAGGTGTAGGCGAGGCACCCGCCATCGACGTCGATCGAGCCGCTGCGGCGCATTCGCCGATGTTACCTGGGCCAGGCGGATCGAATCGGGAGACTGCCGTCCATCAGGCACACCGCCCTTGCCCGCAGCGGCAGGGCGGTGTGCCTGGCAGCTCACGACCTGCGCACCAGCCGATCAGCCCGCGAGATCGCGTCCTGGAGATCTGCCGCGGCACGCTGAACCGCATCGCGGTTGCGGCGCAGCCACTCCTGCGCGTCGCGGTCTATGACAGACTGCAACCGCGCGCGAAGGTCGCTGGCCTGCTGGCACTGCGCGTCAGCCGTGGCGATCTCCACTTCGACGCTGGTCAGGCCAGCAGATGCGCCGACGGTGCTCTGGATGTGCTCGACCGCCTCCTGGGGAACCGGAGCCGATGGCCTCGGTCGGACATGAAGCCCCGGTAGGCCGCCAGGGCCGCGGTGACGTCGGGTAAGTGTAGGCGTCGGCAGCGATCTCATTGAGATCCTGCGGCAGGTACATGAGCAGCAACCATGTGGTGACGCTGCCGTACACGGCGATGCGTCCTTCCGCAGCGCATCCCGTGACGGGCGCGGACACCGCCCAGCCGTCAGGGGTGGTGATCCGGGCCCGTTCGACGGCCGGGTCGTTGAGCTGTACCGTTCGGAAACTCGATCGTGGCCCGTGAAGTGCGGTTTTGTGGTGTGGAGCTTGGGTCGACCTGGGTCGGAGTTGACGCCCCGTTGGGTGGCTCGGTTTCGGCTACGCGGCCTGCTCGTACTCGTTGATCAGCCCGTGGACGACCTTCCTGCGTCGTACTCGGACGGTACCCAAAATCGGTCACTGGGGCTGGGGCCGTGTCCTGGTCAGGTGGGCGTTGCCCGCGGCCCTGATGTGGCCGATGCCTGTTGTAGTGCGTGAGGTTTTCGCCGAGCACGGCGAGCAGATGTCGAATGTTGAGGGGCCTCGCGTTTTCCGGACAGTGGTTCGGCCGGTTCTTTCACGCCGCGATTTGAAGGTTCTCGAACTCTGCGTGGACTTCCCGGGGAGGTCGGTAGCCCACCGCTGAATGCAGACGCTGACGATTGTACCAGAATTCGATGTAGGCAGTAACGTCCCGGCGTGCCGCCTCACGAGTGGGATACTTCACACGCGACACGCGTTCGTTCTTCAGCGCACCGAAGAACGATTCCGCCATCGCATTGTCGAAACAAATTCCGGTCCGGCCAGCAGATCGCCGCAACCTCAGATCCCGAAGCGTTCTGCCGTAGTCGTCCGACATGTAGTTGCTGCCCCGGTCCGAATGAAAGATGGCGTTCTTCCTGAGTTCGCGATTCCGGGCGGCGTTACGGATGGCGCGGGATATCAACGGCGTCTGGTAGTGGTCGTCCATCGCGTATCCGATGACTTCCTTCGTGCAGCAGTCGATGACGGTCGCCAGATACAGCCACCCCTCGCCGGTCGGGATGTACGTGATGTCGCCGACGAGCTTCTCGCCAGGCGCGTCGGCGGTGAACTCCCGGCCGACGAGGTCAGGCACCGTGCCGGACGACGACTGGGTGAGACCCCACCGCCTCGGGCGGGGCTGGCACGGCACGAGCCCGAGCTCGCGCATCAGCTGGCGGACGAGTTCCGGCCCGGCGGACACGCCCTGGCGCCGCAGTTGCGCGTGGACACGTCGATGCCCGTAGGTGCCGTCGGACGCGGCGAACACCTCCTCGATGGTCGATCGAAGGTGGGCGCGGCGGGTGGCGGTCGCGGAGTCGGGGCGGGTTCGCCATTCGTAGTATCCGGACCTGGACACGCCGAGTTGTTCGCACATGAAGTCGACGGGGTAGGCGTACTTCGCGGTGTCGAGTCGCATCGTCTCGATGAACTCGTACAAGCTCGTTACCGAGGGTCCTTCGCGAAGTACGCCGCGGCTTTTTTCAGGAAGCTGTTCTCCATTTCGAGTTCCCGGTTGCGACGTTCGAGTTCCTTCAGTCGAGCGCGCTCGTCGACGCCGATCGGTGGGCTGTCCTGGGCGCCGCTGTTTTCCCGCCGGTACTGGCGGACCCAGGAACGGAGCGTCTCCGGGTGAACGTCGATCTCCCGGGCAACCTGCGACACTGGCTTGTTCGACTGTAGAACGAGTTGCACTGCTTCTTCACGGAACTCTGGGGTGTATGAGCTTATGCGTGCCATCGCGCTTCTTCCCTCGATTTTCCTTACAGGGTAACCTTATTGGCTCCCTGTCCGGAATCCTCGGGGCACCTCATGTTGTAGGTCAGGGTCCGGTTGAGGCACTCTCGCCGGACGGTGCGTACCCAGCGCTCCGCGAACGCGTTCGCCCGGGGTGCTTGGGGTGGCGTTCGGAGCACCTCGACACCCTCGGCGTGGAACACGGTGTCGAACAAGTTGGTGTACTTGGCATCCCGGTCCCGGATCAGGAACCGGAACTGGTTCGCACGATCGCCCAGGCCCATCATGAGGTTGCGGGCCTGCTGTGCCACCCACTCGCCGGTCGGGTTGGTCGTTGCGCCCAGTAGGTGGACTCGCCGGGTCGCGATCTCCATGAGGAACAGGACGTAGACGCGGGTCAGTCCGATGGTGTCGACGTGTAGGAAGTCGCAGGCCAGGATGCCTTTGGCCTGGGTGGTGAGGAACTCGGTCCAGGTCGGTCCCGCCCGTCGTGGAGCCGGACCGGCACCGGCTTTGGTGAGGATCGCCCAGATCGTACTGGCAGCGAGCCGGTAGCCCAGGCCAGTCAACTCGCCCTGGATGCGTCGGCATCCCCAGGTGGGGTTGTCCCGGGCCAGCCGTAGCACCAGCTGGCGTACCTCGGCCGTCACCGGGGGTCGACCCCGCCGCCGTCTCGGGTAGGTCCACCGCCGTGTGATCAGATCGCCGTGCCAGCGCAACAACGTGGCCGGGGTGACGAGAAACGTCGCCCACCGGGTCCGCGGCAACAGCCTCGACAGGCCGGCAAGCACCGCCCGGTCGGCGGGTTCCAGATCCGGACGGCGCACCTGCCGACGCAGGACCGCGACCTGTCGGGTCGGACCGGGGCGCGGTTCCGGCATTCCTGCCGGTCCGTTTCCCCGGCCCGCCCGCCGCACCGGACGTGCACGTCTCCGCGCATCCGGCGCTCCACAGGTTCCCGCTGGCTATGCGGTTTCGGCAGGTTGCACGCTGGTCCATGGCGTGGGGATGTTGGTCGCTCGCCAGCGGTAGCGCACGATCGGCACCTGCTGGGCGAGGAACAGCACCTCCTTGCCCTCGGTAGGGCGGCGTCCTGGACTTGCGGTCAGGAACCGCCGTCGGAGGGCCTTCCAGGTGATCCTGGGATGTCGTTTGCGCAGCCACCCGGTCACTCGCCACCAGGTGAAGTGGTCGAGGTAGTGGAAGGTCCCCGACGACACCCCGTGCCGGAAGTAGTTGCACCATCCCCGCAGCACCGAGTTGAGCTGGTGCAGCAGGTCGGCCAGGGTCTTGTGCCGTGATCCTAATGAGTTCTGGGAGTGAGCCATCCGGCAAACTCCTGGTGGGTAGGTAGCCGCCAGCCGGTGAGCACTCCGGGTTCCTGGACGTCGAGTCCTGACGAAAGATCGTGCCCCGGCTGGTCGGTGTGGAGAGTTGATCGCTGATGGGATGTCGTGCCCGCCCGGTCGCGGCGTGAGCACTGCTTCATTAGGTCGCTGATGGTTCTCCTCCTGGCTACCAGCGGTGATCGACTCAATAGGCGGGAGAGACGTTGCTGTTCATAGGAGATGACTGGGCGGAGGACCACCACGACGTCGAGCTCATGGACGCCTCCGGCCGCAGGCTGGCCAAGGCGAGGCTGCCCGAGGGCATCGCCGGCATCACCAGGCTCCACGCGATGATCGGCACGGCGCTCGGCGACGACATCGACGCCGACGCTGCTGCTGCTCAGGTGAAGATCGGTATCGAGACCGATCGGGGCCCGTGGGTGCAGGCGCTGGTCGCCGCCGGGTACACGGTGTACCCGGTCAACCCGTTGCAGGCGGCCCGCTACCGGGAACGTCTGGCGGTGTCCCGGGCCAAGAGCGACGCCGCCGACGCGCACATGCTGGCCGACATGGTGCGCACCGACTCGCACCAACTGAGCCCGATGGCCGGAGACTCGGCGGACGCCGAGGCGGTCAAGGTCGTCACCCGGATGCACAAGACGCTGATCTGGGAACGCACCCGTGCTGTGCAGCGGCTGCGGCACGCGCTGCGGGAGTACTTCCCTGCGGCGTTGGAGGCGTTCGAGGACCTCGACGCCGCTGACACCCTGCAACTCCTCGCGAAGGCCCCTGATCCGGCCAGCGCCGCCCGGCTGAGTATCAGCCAGATCAGCGCCGCTCTCAAACGGGCCCGGCGCCGTGACGTCGCGGCCAAGGCCGCGTCGATCCAGGCGGTGCTGCGTGCCGAGCACCTCGGCCAGCCGGCCGTGGTCACCACCGCCTACGCCGCGTCGGTGCGCGCCCTGGTCGCCCTGCTGGTCACTCTCAACGAGCAGGTCAAGGCCCTGCAAGGGCAGGTGGAGGACCATTTTGGCCGGCACCCGGACGCTGAGATCATCCTGTCCCAGCCCGGACTGGGTGCCGTCCTCGGCGCCCGGGTGCTCGCCGAGTTCGGTGACGACCACGACCGCTACGCCACCGCGAAGGCCCGGAAGAACTACGCCGCGACCAGCCCGATCACCCGCGCGTCCGGGAAGAAGAGGACCGTCGCGGCCCGGTTCGTCCACAACGACCGGCTCATCGACGCCCTGATGACCCAGGCGTTCTCCGCGTTGAAGGCCTCGCCGGGTGCCCGCGCCTACTACGACCGGCAACGTGCCCGCGGCGCCAGCTACAACGCCGCGCTGCGCCAACTCGCCAACCGGCTCGTCGGCATCCTGCACGGATGCCTGAAGACCGGCACCGTCTACGACGAGGCGACCGCGTGGTCGCATCACCTCAGCAAGGCTGCTGCTTGACATTCAAGCTCCTGGGATGTCTTTCGTCAACGCCCGCACCTTCGTCTTGATCGAGGTCAGAGCCTTCTTCGACGGGTAGGTGTAGACGTGGTACTTGTTGGTTCCCCGCTTGCGGCGTCGCTGGATGCGAAAGCCCAAGAAGTCGAACCCCTCGTCCAGGTGGCAGACCCGGGTCTTGGCCGGCGACAGCCGCAGCCCCAGCGGGGCGAGCACCTGCGCGACCTCCTCCCGTATGGCCTCGACGTGCGTTTGGGAGCCCATCACCATGACCGCGAAATCGTCCGCATAGCGGACGATCCGGTAGGTGGCCCCGCCACGCTGCCGATGCCGGTACCGTCTGTCGTCTGTGCCGTGGGCATCCCACTTGGCGCAGAAGTGCTCATCCAACGCCGTCAACGCGATGTTGGCGAGCAACGGACTGATCAAACCACCCTGCGGCGTGCCGGTGACCGAATCCCTGACCTGGCCACCCTCGGCCATGATGCCCGCCTTGAGGAATGCCTTGACCAGGGCCAGGACGCGTTTGTCGGCGACACGTCGGCGGACCCGATCGAGGATCGCGCAGTGTGCCAACTCGTCAAAACACGCCGTGATGTCCGCATCGAGCACCCAGCGGTAACCCTTGGACCCGAAGTAGACGATCTCGGCGATCGCGTCCTGCGCCCGCCGACGCGGCCGAAAACCGTAACTAACCGGCTTGAAAACGGCCTCGAAAATGGGCTCCAACACCAGCGCCAGACTGGCTTGCACCAGCCTGTCCATCGTCGATGGAATCCCGAGCCTTCTGACCTTCCCCGGCTGACCGGGCTTGGGAATCAGCCGTTCCCGCACCGGCAGCGGAGTGAACGTCCGGGACTTCAATTGCTGGCGAGTATCGGCCAGCAACGCCACCACGATGGTCGGACTCGCCGCGGCCATCGCCGGGGCAACCCCGTCGATGCCCGCCGTACGCGCCCCCTTGTTACGCCGCACCCGCTCCCACGCCACGACGAGGAAGTCCGGGTGACACACGAGGTTGAAAAGATCATCAAACCGGCGACCGGGATCATCGGCCGCCCAGTGGTGCAGCTTGGTCTGCATCCGTCGTACCCGTACCTGCGCCTCATCGACGTCAGGCCACGGCTCACCAGTATTCACCAGCGTCTCCAACCTTTACAGAACCGCACATACACGAACCCGCTGGGTCCCTTCGCCATGTGGCCGGCTTTCCCGACCTCGGACTACTACGAACCCGCCGCCCCATCCCCGAGCCGTCGGCGGACGACGCGCCAACCCGCCGGATCCTGCCTGGCCGGCAGACCCCGGACGGGAACTCGGGGACGGTTCCCACGTTCACCACGAACCGCTCGTCGAGGGAGGTGCCCAGCTATACCCCTGCGGCATCGCCACGGCTACGCCGCAGACCTTCACCATGGCCTCCCGACCGACGACACCACACCGGTCAAGGAGTTCCCCGTCCGCCTGCGCGGACGGGTACGCACCGCCATCCAGCCCACATCCACCGGATTCGAGCTGGCCGCGCTCTTGAGGGGCGTTACACCGCTGGTTCCTCACGTACACCTTCTCGTCTCGCTTGCCGGACCCACACCATCCGGTAGTCCTGGCATGTCCCGGCGTTGTCGGAGCTGCTTGCCACCCTCCCCGGCGTCTCCCGGATCAGGCTGCTCCCAGCTTCACCACCCTGCTGCGACAGGACGGCGGTGGAGGCCTCTCACCCCCACACGGTTCAATGGCGCCTCGTGGCGCACGATGCCGCAGCACGAGGACCTCGACCGCGTTGGCGTCCCCACCCCGGGCCAACAAGATGATCAACTGCAGTGCCTGACGAAGAATCAGGTAGCCCAACGACAGGATCATGACCGGCAGCATGACGCCATCCATCGATCCCCCGGCGGACAAAGCCGCACGTCAACGTCCGTGGCCGAGTTTTTCGAACGGTACAAGGTCGGACGGATAGGCTCGCCGTTCGGTTATGCAGGAGGCCTACGGCGTCCGGGCGTCTACGCGGCGGACGTCATGTTCGTCGATGTGGGGATCAATGTGAATCAGACACGATCCCGGTGTGAAATGCGGTGAAGCCGGACGGGCATGCGGCTGCCGGTATGGTCTCTTTCTGGGTCTGGTCGGGCATTTTGCGCCGCCGGGGCCGGTACGTGAATCGGCCACTACTGGCGCGAAGCTGAAGCAAACGTCCAGTCAGATCCAGCTTTTTGACAGGGATTCATCACGACATGTGTCAATCGTTGCAGTTTGGGTGGCGATTGTGAATATTCTTGGTGGGCGTGGAAGCTGCTTAGATTTACTCGCATCTGGATGGCCAAGCCAACCTGTACGCTGACAGTAAGTCGAAGTCGATGCCCGGACTGAACGTGTGGAGGAACCCAGTGTCGCGGTCCTGGATCAGAGCTCTGCTACTCGCATCCGTACTGGTCGTGGCTACTGCGGGTGTATCTACACCCGCCCATGCGGCCGACTACGATCTCCCGTTCACTGTGCACGATCCCTGCCACTCTCTGAGTTCGTTCCGCAGTGTCCATATCGCGATCGGCGACGCCGGATCCGGCAGCTTCACCAGCACGTCCGGCAAGATCCGGGTCCGAGGAATTTCGAGTAGCGGCGAAAGGCAACAGGTATCCGTACAGACGACCTGCAGCAGGCCGGGATCCTCCAAAACCGGCACCTGGTGTCGCTGGTTCTACGGTGACGCGAACTGGACGTTGCATATCCACATGAACTCCCCCTGGAGTTGGTGCTGACAGAGTGGTCGGTCATCACAGCGATCACCTCCGTCTTTGCGATCCTCGCCGAGCCCGAAGGCCCGGCTCAGCCACCGGGCCTGGAGGCCCGGCGCAGCGAGTCAAACGGCAGAGCAACACAGCGCCACCTAGTAGTACTTTGTTAGAGCGAGTTCCGTTACGCCGACGCAGCCGCCTACAACGACTACAGCATTCAGCCCTCCGCGTGGGAGGACGGCAAGTCCGGTACCGATCAGGTGTCACCGGACCTGTGGCAGAACCCGGTCTTCTCCCGCATGGTCGACGGCAGTGGTCCCGCGTGTGGAGGAGCCCAGGCTTACCGCTATCCCTCCATGCAGTGGATCAGCTGGAACTTCTTCACCTGCGCCTGACCCCCACCAGAGGCAACGACGTGGGGATGACCACGACAGGGGTGGGGCCGGGCTCTCCGGCCCCACCCTCCCCTCATCTCGCTACCGCGTAACGGCAGTCGAGCCTCGACCGAGAAGGACAGCTCCGATCCGTCTCAGGGGGTGCCGGGCGGTCTGCGGCGCGACGTCACCGGGGCCGGTGAATCGGTGTATCCCGCTGGCAAGGCGATCGATCGCGTCGTGGCCGCAGTCAGGTACGAGCGGGTCCGGCTCCGGCTGTCCATGAGGATCAGGGGTGATAGAGGTAGGCCGGTACGGTTTGGTGGATGGCCGAGTGCGCGAAGGCCTGTACGTCTTTCAGTAGTTGGTCGGGGGGTTGGCGTAGGTTGAGGGGCTGGTAGCCGATCTGGATGTCGGTGTTGCGGACGTGCCACGTCGTTGGCGGATCGGCGCCTTCGGCGTAGATGATCCATCCGGTCCGGAGGTTCAGCGCGGTGCAGTAGGCGAGCATCTGGTACAGGTCGGGGTTGGTGGGTCTTCCCGTGCCGGGCTCGATCTTGTACTTGGCGTCGAACACCGCTGCTGGCCGCCCGTCGATGAGGTGGAGGACGTCGGGTTCGATCCGGATCGCTCGCCCGGGATCGAGGGTGTCCTTGCCCGGGGTTTCTGTGTGGCCCGGGTAGGCCGACAGGGCGTCGCGGAGTGCGGTGCCGATGAACGCCTCGAAGACCTTCTCCATGTTGACCACGAAGGCGGCGATGGTGTGGACGCCGGTGCCGGGGTCGGCGGAGCTGTTGAGCAGGATCAGCTCGCTGAGGCGCAGAGCGGGAGCGTAGTGGGCGTTGAGCCGGCCGGCGTGCCAGACCGGCGGTGGGGTGCCGGTGGGTAGCGCGGTCACGCCGGTGAGCCGCGCGTCCAGTTCGGTCAGGTCGTCCCGGTCGACGGGTCTCAGTCGTGGTACCGCGAGCATCCGCCGGATGGCGGCGCGCAGGATCTGGTTCTCGGGGAAGTTGGGGGTGTGGTCGTCGTACTGCACCTCGATGGGTAGTGGCATGCCGGGGCGGCCGGCCAGTTGGTCGGTGAACCGGATCCGTCCGCGGATGAGCGGGAGGGCGTCGTCGACGGTGACGTATCCGCGTAGTGGCCCCGGGGCCAGTGCCCGGCGGGCCTGGCGGATCAGTGATGTCGCCAACGCGGGCCACAGGCCGGTGACCGGTATACCGGCCACGTCTTCGGGGCGGAATCCGGGGCTGGTGGCGTAGCCGAGGAAGAAGATCATGTTGGCGAGGCCGACCTTGGGTGTCACTTCGATCTCGAGGTCACCGACCCGGATGGCGCCGACTTTGCGGCCGGCCTTGATCTTCCAACGGCCGCCGTCCGCGCGGCGGACGGTGACCAGTTCGGCCGCGCGCAGCGCCGCCACCTGGGCGTCGCCCAGCGACAGCACGACCTCCTTGGAGCTCACCTCCGTCAACACGACTGGGACCGGCCCGGCCGCCGGGTTCACGTCGTTCCAACGGCCGGGTCAGCGCCGTCCGCGGTCGATCCGCGTCCAGGGCTGGGGCCGTCGGTGGTGGGCGTGTCGGCTTCGGCCCGCTGGCGGATGACTGACAGGCCGAACCTGCTGCGCACTGCCGCGCGGGTCAGGCGTCCCGCGTAGTGCTCCTCCAGCAGCGGCAGCAGATCGTGGTCCCATACCCGCTTGAGTCCACCGTCGCGGTCGGCACCGGGTCGCATGAAGTAGGAGGGGCCGATCTTGACGTCGTGATCCGCCTCCCCTATCGCCTCGTTGAGCGCCCGCAGCAACCTTGGTCGCTGGTCATCTGGTCTGCCTTGTCGCCGAAGCCATTCGTCGAGCACGGATCTGACCGGTTCCTCGTCGGGGTGCAACTCGACGAACGCGAACCGTCGCCGCATGGCGGCGTCGACCAGTGCGATCGACCGGTCGGCGGTGTTCATAGTGCCGATCAGCAGTAGGTTGGGCGGCAGGTTGAACGCCTCCGCTGGCGAGTACTGCAGGCGGACCGTGGCCTGCCGGTACTCCAGGAGGAAGTACAGCTCACCGAAGACCTTGGCCAGGTTGGCCCGATTGACTTCATCGATGACCAAACACGTACGTCCTGGTCGGGTCTTCCTTGGCCTTCGCGGCGATCTCCCGAAGCGGACCCGGAATCTTGGCGAACCCCAAAGCTCCACCGTCGGTACCCTCGACAGGCCGGAACCCCTCGAAGAAGTCCTCGTAGGCGTAGGAAGGACGTCCGCGAGGGCGTCGGCGGCCTCGGCGCGGAGTGCGCTCAGCGCGCCTGCCACCACCGCGCCCGAGAACGGCAACGCGCAGCACATCAACAGCGTCGCCAGTAACCTCCGAGGAATCCTCCCAGTTGGCCCCAAATCACTCAACGAGGAAGGGGATGGCCGAGTTGGCTGGGCCTATCCACGCCCACGCACGTAGGCTCTCGACTGTGCAGACCGGGCCCACCAGCGACACCGCAGCAGACCACACACTTGACCTGCTGACGTTGTGCGCTATCACCGACCCCGAGCTCGTCCGGGTCGACTGGCAGCTGATCGCACGCACCGCCCAGACTCCCGGCGACCTGGCCGGATGGTTCGAGGGCGAGATCCGCGAGAAGTCACCCAAGGCCGAACGCGCAGCGACGCTGATCCGGAAGTGGTCGAAGGACCGGGCTGCCCAGACCGCCGCCCGCGACGCAGCCCGCAAGCAGATGGCAGCGGCGCAAGCCGTCGGCGCAAACGTCACGACAGTGCTCGACACCGATTACCCAGCGAACCTTCGCCTGGTGCCGGACGCGCCGCCCTTCCTGTTCTACCGAGGCCACCTCGAGTCCGGCGACGCCCGCTCCATCGCCGTCGTCGGCACCCGGCAGGCCAGCGAGGACGGACGCCGCCGCGCGGCACGAATGGCTAGAGGGCTCTGTGAAGACGGGATTGTCGTAGCCTCGGGGCTCGCGCTGGGCATCGACACCGCCGCGCACACCGCCACCGTCGACCTGTCCATGCGCACAGTCGCGGTCATCGGCAACGGCATAGCCCGCCCCACCTATCCGAAGGAAAACGCTGCTCTGGCCGAGCGGATCGTCGAACAGGGTGGCGCCGTGGTGTCACAGTTCTGGCCGACCGACCCGCCGGATAGGTGGCGGTTCCCCGCCCGCAACGTGGTGATGTCCGGTTTTACCCAGGGTACGATCGTCGTCGAGGCGTCGTCCACATCGGGTGCCAAAATCCAAGCCCAGGCTGCCTATAAGCACGGCAAGCTGGTCTTCTTGCTGAAGTCTCTCGCTGCGGCGCAGAAGTGGGCGAGGGCTATGCTCGATGCCGACTCCCCTGCGGGCGACCCAACAGATCTGTTCACCGCCTCTACACCCTCGGCGTCATCCATCCGCCGGGTCGTCGAGGTCGGCGATATCTCCGACGTGCTGGGCCGCATCGCGTCCGCCGAGGCAGTACAAGCCGCCGCCGAACAGCGACTCCGGCTCGCCCAATCAGACCTGGGAGCCATGTGACCCACCCTGCGGGCCCCCCTCTGGGCTTCCCGAACTGTGCCCAATGTCCGTACCTGACCTCAGGCCCCGTCGCCATCTGCATTCGTTGTGCGATGTCTACTGTTCCGCCGCTGAGCCCCAACCGGTGCTCGCTCTGCGCGCAAGCCCTCGAAGCTGGCGCGGCCTGCCGCAACAGCACCTGCCGACAGTCCGAGGACATGCGCGGCTTCGGGACCGTGGCGGCGATCTCGATGTATTCCGAGCCGCTGAAGAGCATTCTGAAGAACTTCAAGTACGCTGAGGGCGCGGCAGGCTGGGCGCCAATCCTCGGCCGGCTGGTATTCGGGTGGCTGGAGGCGAATGCCACCATCACCAGTCAGTACGACGTCATCATCGGTAACCCCACCACAACCGACCGGCAGCCGATCCGTCACATCGAGACGATCCTCGAAGCTGCCCAAGTGGAAGACCTACGACGCCGGTGGCCGATCCGCAACGACCTGCTGCTCAAGCGCACGTCGACGCCGACCTCTGCCGGGCAAGGCCTCTACGACAAGCAGGTGGCAGCCGGCCAGCACGCCGACGCGATCGATCTGATGGCCGACTTCACCGGTGCGAAGGTGCTGCTCTTTGACGACATCTTCACCACAGGTTCCCAGCTGAGCGCCGTCGCTCGGAGACTGCGCAAGGCCGGCGCCCTCCGTATCGCCGGCCTTGTTATCGCCCGAGTCCCGTGGGGCGGCTGACCTGTCCGTTCGAAAACTCGGCCACGGTCGTTGACGTGCGGCTTTGTCCGCTGGAGGTCGGCTGTGCTGAGCGTCCATGGTGGTGGCGTCCGGGGCAGCCACGGCCCGTGTCGCGGTCCGACCGGTTTCGTCCGCCGGTAGTAGGTCGCCCGCGAGGTCCCGGTCAGCGCGCACGCCCGCTGCACCGCGACGCCCGCGTCGCGGAGTTCGCCGAACACGGCGGTCAGGATCTCCTCGGCGGGTTGTCGTTGTCCGCGCTCCCGGCGGGTTCTTCCAAGAGCGCGTGTGCTGATCCGAAAATGGACGGTGAGTGGGCAGGCGGCAGCGTCCCGGCGGAGCCGGGACGGGTTCTTGATCTGGGTCGGTCAGGCGGCTGGGGCGAGGGTGACGGTGTAGCCGAGGGCTTCGAGTTGGCGGATGTGGTTGCGTTTGCGGCGTTCGGGGTTGACGCGGGTGTCGTAGAACCCGGAGCCGATGTCGTTGAAGTGGGTTGCCGGGTCGCGGAGCAGGTGCCAGACGATGGTCAGGATGGAGCGGCCGACAGCGACGATGGCGCGTCTGTTACCGCGGCGTCGGGCGATGCGCCGATAGCGTTCGCCGAGGAAGGTGTCGGTCTTACCGGCGGCGACCGCGGCCTCGCCAAGGACTCTAGCCAGGTAGGAGTTGCCGTGGCCGGTGGAGCCGGAGCCCTTGCTCTTGCCGGCCGATTCCTTGACTCCTGGAGCGAAGCGCGCCCACGATGCGAGATGGGCCGGGGTGGGGAACCTGCTCATGTCGACCCCGACCTCGGCGATGATCACATGTGCGGTGGCCGGACCAACGCCGGGGATCTCGTCCAGACGACGCGCGACATCACCGAAGGGGCCGATCTGCCGCTCGATACGTTGGTTCACCTCGGCGATGTCCGCGGTGATCGCGTCGATGCGGGCCAGCATCCTGGTGAGCAGGAATCCGTGATGCTCGCTGAACCGGCCGACGAACGCGTCCTCCAGCTGGGTGATCTTCGCGCGTAGCCGACTGCGTGCCATCTGCGCCAGGATCTTCGGGTCGCGCTGCCCGGCGATCAGCGCGGCCATCATCTCCCGTCCGGAGGTTCCGAAGATGTCGCTGGCCACCACGCTCAGCTTGATCTGGGCATCCTCGAGCAGCTTCTCGACCCGGCTGCGTTCGGCGGTCCGGGCGGCAATCAGATCGACCCGATAGCGAGTCAGGTCCCGCAGCTCGCGGATCGGTGCCGGCGGTACGAAGCTCGGCCGGATCATCTGCCGTTCGGCGACCTTGCACAGCCAGACCGCGTCGAGCCGGTCGATCTTCGGACGTCCGGGTAGATGCTTGACGTCCTTGGCGTTGACCAGCCATGCGTCGACGCCGGCTGCTTCGAGCAGGTAGAACACGGGCTTCCAATAGTCCGAGGTCGATTCCATCACGACCCGGGTCACGCCCAGTTCTCGGAGCCGGTCGGCCATCGCCAGCAACGACCGGGTCATCGTGGAGTAGGTCGACACCTCCTGCCGTCGCCGCCCTCCAGGTCCCTGGCCCGGGATCCGCACGCAACACACCAGCTCGGCCTTGCCAATGTCGAGCGCCGCGATCCGCTCGATGATCTCCTCGTTGTCCTGACTTGACTCCAACACCCGGTCCTTCCACCCAGTCGGTCACAGGATGGCCGCCCGCGGGAGCTGCTGGAGTCGAAAGCGAAGCTGATCCGCGTGCTCGAAGCAACATTGAAGGGCCCATGACGCAGCTCCCCACACCCGACTTTTCCACGGCCTCGAAGACCAAGCGCACACGGCGTCAGCGAGCGGCCGCGATCATTTTCAGCCCGGAACGGGCCCGCTCAAAGAGCAGCGAGGGAACTTTTCCCATGATGTCCAACGCCATACGGGTCTTCCTCAGGTCCGCCTGCAGTTTCTCGTTCTGCCGGCGCAGCTTCTCCAACTCGATCTGGTCCGCGGACTTCTTCACCCGTGACCCGGCCCCAGCCGTGGCGGCATCCGTCTTCCCGCCGTCGACCCGGCCAAGGTGCCCGGCGTCGCGCGCCCGTGCCCACTCAATGATGTGCGACGAGTACAGGGGCCTTCCCGGCGCAGGATCGCGCCCTTCTCGCCGTTCGGGGCGTTCTCGTACTCGGCGACCATCGCGAGCTTGTACTCCGGGCTGAAGACCCGCCGCGACGGCTTCGGCGCCGGGTCGGCCCCGCTACCGGACGTCGGCTGCTTGCCAGATGAAGTGGACACGTACACAAGGATCTCCGATCCCCGTCCTCAGGTCAGCACCTCACTGACACGGGGTGTCTCACACCATCTTGACCAAGAGGGGACTCCCTCCACGAGGACGCAGAAGAAGCCTCACTGTTCAGACCGCGCCGCAAAAGGGCTCACCGTTGACGACCCTCGCGCGTGACACCTGTTCGGCGACAGTGCCGTCGCCGAACAGGTGTCACGCACCGGCAGCACGCCTCCCACCTCAGCAGCACTGCGCATCAGAACGTCGGCACGTCCGGCGCATCGAGCAGCCCGAGCCGCAGCGCGGTCATCAGAGCGTGCGCGCGGTTGGCCGCGCCCAGCTTCTCGTAGATCTTGCTGATGCGGGTTCTCGTAGTGGACTCCGAGATGAAGAGCTGCTTAGCGATTCCGGCGACGCTCATTCCGTCGGCGAGCAGCCGGAGCACCTGGCTCTCCCGCGGCGAGAGCTGCGGGCCGCCCGGGGCCAAGCGTCGCTCCATCGCCCCAGGAAGGTCCGCCGCTGTGAACGCGGAGGGACTCGATGCTGCGTGGCGGGCTGCGTCTATCACCTCATCGGCTGACGCGGTCTTGGGTACGAAGGCGCTCGCCCCGGCCTCGATCGAGGCGAACAACTGTTCGTCACCGGCGTACATGGTGAGGACCACGATGCCTGTGCTCTCGGATACCCGGCGGATCGCCCGCGTTGCCTCCAGCCCGCTGCCATCGGGAAGACGCAGGTCCATGATGATCACCTTCGGCTGGTGCGTCTCCATCTGACGCATTCCCTCCGCTGCCGTGGCAGCTTCGCCAATGACGGTGAACTGCCCGCCCTGCTCAAAGGCGTTCCGTAACCCTCTACGGATCAGGTCGTGGTCGTCGACGAGCAGGACGCTGGTCGCGCCGACCCATGCGTTCGGCAGCCGTCTCTCGACCCGTTTGATGGTCCGATTGGTCTCTGTGCTCGTTTCCTTCCGATTCGCCCGCTCGCGGAGACGGCGCGCGCCGAGCCGACCGAGTGAGGTCTGCTCAACCAGACGGGCGGCGTGGCTGTCATACATCCTGACTCCTTCGGTACCGCTTGACGGCCCGCGTGACCGCGTCCGGCCCGCTCAGTCCCAGGACCTCTGCCACCTCGGCTCGGCTGTATCCGGCCGCCCGCAGGATCGCGGCCGACTGCGGCACGGGATCGCCGTCGTCCGGCCGCCGCAACCGCGAGCCGTGGGGGGCCGGACCGCGCCGAGTCGCTAGGGTGCGGAGAGTGTGCGGCAAAGCCACGGCGCAGGCGTCGAGCAGTTCCGTGACGAGTGACGTGCCGTCCTCGATTCGCCAGCCTCCCCGGGCTAGTCGCCGGTCACGGAAGTGCGCGACGGCGTTCGAGGCCACCTGGCCGGCGACCCGCAGCGCGTCGGCATGCGCCCACGGCTTCTCCAGCTGTGCCCGGGCGCGTCGGTCCAGGTCGCACGGCCGGGGCACGTGCATGGCGGTCAGCCAGGCGGTGACGGTGGCCAGACAGTAGGAGGTGGCGGCGGCCGAGACGGTGTCCCACAGCTGCCCGCGGAAGCCGCTGCGCTCGAGTAGGTCCTGTAGGCGCAGTTCGGCCTGCTGAATCGACAGCCCTTCGAGCGCATCGCCGGGGAGGTCGCCGGTCTGCTCGGATCGCGTCACCGGTCGTGCGTCGATCTCCACACGAGGGCTGTGCCGGCGGTCGAAGCGCTGCCGGGCGTCAACGAATCGGCGCCACAGTACCCGGTCGGGGTCCGTCTCGGTGTCGCGCAGCGCCAGCCACTGTTCGGCGAGCTCACCGAACCGGGCGGAGGCGTCCGCCGCACCGACCTCGACACCGGACAGACGTTCCGCCTCTTCGACCAGGGCTCGGCGGCGCCCGGAGGCACCGGCGTGCGCCGGCTCCCTCAGCGCCCGGGGGCGGTCCGTCGGTGGCCGCCCGTCGTAACCGGACAGGCCGATGATGGCCGGCAGGCCGGCCTCCGGCCAGGACATCGCCCCCATCAGCGCCGTCCCTCGACGAGTGAGCGCGACGGATTCACTGGAGCCTTCGGGAGTGACCCGGATGTCCAGATCCTCCGGCACGGTGATGTTGAAGATCATGACGATGAGCTGGCCGGTACTCAGACCGACCGAGCCGACCGAGTCGGGACCGACCGCTGCAATGAACTCCAACGGCAGAGTCAAGGTGGCAGCGCCCGGACCGGCAGGAACGAGGGGGAGTTCGTAGGGTCCGAGGAGCACCCGCTTCCGGTCGCCGACCTCCATGGTGCTCGAGGCGGTCTGCTTCGGTGCCGGTCGGGGGCGCAACGGCTGCAGCGAGGGAATGAGGCGGTCGAGTACTAGGCGACGCGTGTGCTCCGGCCGCCGCGCCCGTACCGGCTCCGCAGTAGGCGCGTTCGGCGCGGTTCCTCGGAAGGTGGTCAGCAGGCCGGTGACCCCGACTCGCAGATAGGGCACGAACCGCTGCCGGGCTGCGGCCAACTCCGCGTCGTCGGTGCCCTGGATCAGCAGCCGCAGCGCGTCGTCGAGCAATCGCAGGCCGGCCGGGATCAGCGGCAGGCCGAGCTGGGTGGCGGCCAGCAGCGTCGTACGGGCCATCGGCCATCCCTGCGGGTCCCGCATGAGCGCCGAGGCGTGGATCAGGTGCGCGTCGAACGAGCGCGGCTGCGCCGCTACGAGGTCACGCGCCCAGCCACTCAGCCCTGGATCGCCGCACCGCAGCAGGATATACCCGACGGCGATCGCGGTGGCCGGGTCGGGCGCCCCGCCCCGCACCTGCGCCGCCAGGATCTGCGCCGCAGGCAGGTCACCGACCTGAAGGAACGTCAGCAAGGCTCGGGCGTGCCCGGACGCGGGGACTAGTCCGATGCCGGACCTGTCGCCGACGAATCGTAGCGGTAGGCCTGCGGCGGCCACGGTGAACTGCGGCAGCTGCGGCGACACCGTCCACTGGATCACCACCGCGCCACCGTCACCGATCCGGTCGCCTGCGACGGCTACGGTCGTGTCTGACGGCATGATAAGGCGGGTCGCCGGTGCCGGGGTGAACTCCCGGTCGAAGACCCAGCCTGCGATCCACCCGTCCCCGCTCGGCGGATCTTCTCCGGTCGCGGTGATATCGATAACCGCGAGGGCCGGCTCCTCGCCTGGCACCAGCTCGATGGGTGCTGATACTCGGCGGCCGTCGAGCAAGCCCGCGCGCACGATGTAGCGACCGGCGTGAAGCGGCTCGGTCGGCGTCGTGGAGCCGTTGAGGAGTGTGCCGGTGGCGATCACCCGCAGGTCTACGTCCAGAATCTCGAAAATACCGATCACCTCGCCGGCCCCGGCCCCAGGATTGCGGCCGAGGACCAGCAGGCCAGCGTCGGAGGTCGTCATGCCTGCTCCACCTCTGTGTGGAAGGTCCGGTTCGGCGGCAGCACCTCGGCGAATGCGGACGCCTTGCGGAAGCCGACGCCGTCTGGGAAGCCGAGCTCCACGTGATAGACGCCCGCCGAGACCTCACCCCGACCGCCGTCTACCGTCATCGGATTGCCCGCGCTATCCGGGAAGGACCGGATGGACACCTCGGCTACGGGCAGCGCGTGTGCCGGCTCGCAGGTAAGCCGGAACGGCACGAGCGGTGGCCCGTCCAGGGTGCGTAGCACACTCACCCCACTTTGCTCGCCCTCGACCGTGAGGCAGGACAGCCTGTCGGTGTCTTCTGGGTTGTCCCAGATGATCACGTCGCGCAGGTGTGGCCCGAAGCGGTCAGTGGCGACGGTCCAGCCGTTCGAGCTGGAGGGGTGTGCGCCCAAGCCGTCGAGGGTGCGTAGGACGGCGGCGGTGAACGGGGTGACTGCGTCCTGTCTGGCCTGGGCCTCGAAGCGACGTGCGGTGGAGAAATAGACCGGGGCATCGAGCGGCGACAGCGGCAGACGCACCTGCCGGGGATGATCCATGAGAGCACGAGTCGCCGAGGTCAGCTGCGCGAAGTCGGGCGGCATCTGACGGCAGGCGTCGACGAAGTAGACCTGGGTTCGTGCGCGGCAGTGCTGCATGATCGTGCGGATTTCGCTGAGCTCGACGCAGTTCTCTAGCAGTGCGTCCGGGTCGCGGCCCAGGTCCTCGAGGAGTAGGAGCTGACCGTCGAGTTCCCAGCCGTGTCCACAGAAATAGAACAGGGCGATATTGTCGCGGTGGCTGTCGCACCGGCGGCGCCATCGCCGGAACGCCGCCTTGAACTCATCGAAGACAGCCCGGCCGACGCTTTGCCGGGTGCCGTCGCCGAGGCGCAGCGAGACCTCGGCGATCGACGAGATCAACACCTCAACCGTGCCGACCGGCGGGTCATTGGTGCCACGCGGTGCGTGCAGGAGCCATTCGGCCACGGCCGCTGCCGACGGTGGCGGGCTCGTGACTGAGCCGAGATCACCGAGCACCCGCCCCGCTGGACCGTCGTCGGCCGGGTCGTCGCAGTACGGATACGCGCCGACGCCGACGACGAAGGCGTGCATCCGCGGACCCGTCCCATCATCGACAACGACCTCCGTCACGAACGTGCCTCCCGCACCCGGGCAGCCAGCCGGGCGTGGAAGGTGGGCTGCCGGAAGTACGCACCGTGCGCCCAGAGCGCATCGGTCGGAAACTCGTAGTCGATGACGCCGTCGAGGACCGGAGCCGCCGTGTAGGAGAGCAGGTCGCCGCGATCGACCACATTGATCCAGCGTCGAACGTTCGCCGGCCGGCCGGCCCTCGCGGGAAACATCCCCAGCTCTTCAAAGAAGCCGACCTGGGTGCCGACCGTTACGAGAGTGTCCACTTCGAGGTCAGGCCGGAAGTAGCTGAGGACGTCGTACACGATGTTGCCGCCCATGCTGTGCGCCACCACGATGAGCGGCCCCTCGCGGCTGGCCTCCTCCAGGTCCCGCACGACCAGCGAAACGACCTCGCCTGGTCGCTCCGGGCTGCCCCGGCTCGCGAGGTAGACCAGGACGTCTCCGATCAGTAGCGAGACCGGGCGGCCTATGAGCCGGCGCAGCGCCGCCGCCGCGTGTCGGACGGGCGGACCTACGTTGCTTCGGCGATACCTGTCCACCGCAGCAATCAGCGCCGCGTGCGCCGCCACGCGCATCCTTCGCCTGGCGCCGAGGGCCTCTACACCCGGGGCCGGCACCGCCACCGGCGCGGTCCGTCGGACCAGCAACTCGACGAGCTCCCGGTCGTCGTCGACGGTGGTGGCATCGAGGTCGGGATGCTCGCACCAGTCGGCCAGCGCCACAGCCTGGTCGGCGAGCTCCTCGATCTCCGCGTCGTCTCGACCGCGCAGGTCTAGGAGCGAGTAGAGCAGGTCGACCGCTCCATGCAGGTCAATACGGGCGGCCTGAACGAGCGGCATACCACTCCCGCCGGGATCGGCGACGGCGACCAGATCGGCCACGACTGGGTCATCACCGCCGAGCCGTTCACTGTTGCGGTCGATGGGCAGCGTGGCCGGGGACCACCCCACGGCCGTGCCCAGCTCGCCCCAGAGCGGATTGCGGATCTCCGACCCGGCCAGCTCAGGCACCCCTCGGGCCAACAGGAACCGTTGAAACAGGGCGTCCCGAAGCGCGACCTTGTTAGCGTAAGCCCGACCGTCGCGATTGCCGATCCCGTGCACGAACACCAGCGCCACGCCGACCAGTCTTACGGGGGTAGCAGGCGGTCCTCTATCCCCGAATGGGCGAAATATTGCGCCAACCGCCCCTTGTCTACCCCGCAGGCCGGCCGTCCCACCCACCGCACTCCCGGTCGTCAAGGTTTCCGCGCTCGGTATCAGCGTGACCACCAAGGCTATTGAAGGTGTCCGCACAAAGCTCATACGCCTCGTCACCTGCAATGCCGCGTAGCCGAAACCAAGCTATCCAAACCGGGCGGCAACGCCGACCCAGACATGCCTGGTGCCGCCTGCTCGGCGCCACCAGGCCACCCGGGGATGATCAGCGGGGAGCAGGTCGACTCCGCTGTATGTCGTCGGCACTACGTACAGGTAGTCCAGCAGGGTGCTCTTCAGCTGCGGCCTCTCCTCGGCCTCCACCATGGAGGCCTGCGCGCCGACATCCGCAAGCGGCCACGGGGACGAGACGGTGCGTACCGGTGCGGATCTAGGTCCCGCTGGGATGGGACCGGGCCGTTCACCCCGCGGCTGACACCCCTGCCTCCAGTGCCGCTCCGACCTGGCTGTTCTCGATCCGTCCCCGCCCCGCCCCGCCCCGGACCGACGCCGCCCGCGACGGCCGGTGCGCAAGCGGCCAGGCCTGATCGGCACCGACGGCGCGCCCGCCACGGTTGAGTAAACCTCTGGGATCCTTGACTCTGCCTCAACTTGCCGGAGACTTGTGAAGCAAGGCGAAGCAATCCGACTGCTCCTCAAGGGAGGAGTAGGTCTTCAGGAGGCTTCGCAATGCACGACACCACCACCCGGGCGCTCTGGTTCGCCATCGGCCTGCTGGCAGCCATCATCGTTGGCGCCGCCGCCGGGCTCCTGTCCTGGCTAGACGGCAGGTCGGTCCCAGGGTCAATCTTGATTGCGGGCGCCGGCTGCTCTGGTGCCTTCTTTCTGTTCATCGCGGCTGCGCACTTCGTGACCAGCCGCCCCGAGAGGTGACATGTGGCGTACAAGCTCGATGAACTCGCCGGGGACGTGGCCTCACAGTTCGGCCTCACCCGGGCGACCTCACCCGCCACGTCCGCGCCCAGCTCCCACGGCGGCAGGCCCGAGGTGCCCGGCTGCACTAGCAGGGCCCAGCATGCCGCGAAGACCTGCCGGCGCTGGCGTTCGCTGAGCCAGCCGGCCGCACGGATGGGTTTCGGTCGGTGTGTCGTAAGTGACGGCGACAGTCGACCCGAGGTCTGGGCAGATAGAAAGCGGGGCCTGCGCGATGCTGGCGCCCCGGCAGAGCCTACTCATATGGCAGCCGGGTTCCTCATGTAGATACTGGTTAATGGACTTTCTGGTCGGGGCGACCGTAGTGGCTGGCGGGCCGGGCGCTCAGGCGTTCACCGTCGACGCCTAAGTATGGGCATCCCTACCTGAACCGACCATGGTGCGGCTGGGTGAACTGGGTGGCTCGGCTGTCCACAGCTGTGAACAGCCGGCCCCGGTGAGGCCCCGCACGGGTCGGGTGACGTCCGTGCGGAATCCCCTGATGCGCCGGTGGTAGCACGCCGGGCACCATGACTGGGCCTACCGCCGTGTTCGAGATGAGGTAGTTGTGACCCGCAGTGATCCTGTAGCAGCGTTTCTTGCCCGCGCGGGCAGGGACTGCGCGGAACAGGCTGACGAGTTGCAGAGCCTGCTCAGCGCCGTGCTGGCGACCACCGCTCCACCGGGTGCGCCGGCCAGCCAGGACCACCGGGCGTCGCTGACGGCGACGCGCAGCGAGGACCGGCACGCTCTGGGACGCCGGGCGGTGGTGGCCGGTCTCCATGTGGCGGTGTCGGTCGCCGATCACGTGCGATGTCTCGGAGCGCTGCTGGCGCGACCGCGGGAGGCGGTGCCGCTCTACGCGCACGCAAGCCTGGCACGCTCGGCGGTAGAGGCCGCCGCCCTCATGGTGCACCTGTTCGCTGACGGTCAGCCGTACGACGTTCGGCTTGGACGAGGTGTGGCTTTCCTACTCGCTGACGCCGATGCCGCCGCCAGCGGCGCCGCCGGCATCCCGGGCAACCCGTACATGGCTGCCCCTGGACCAGGAGTTCAGGCCGAGCTGGACCAGCTGCTGAATCTGTCCGGCAGCCGAGGATCGAGACGGTTCCGAACCGGACCGGCAACCGGATCAAGGGGATTCGGGTACGACCGGGCGGCCCCGAGTTTCCGATGGCCACCAGGTCCTCGGACCTGGTTGAGGAGGCCTTCCCGGACATGCCGAAGGTGTACGCGCTGCTGTCGGCGACCGTGCACGGAATGCCATGGGGCCTGGTCAAAAGCGCACGAACCGGACAACAGGAGATCGCGTACGAGCCGGACCCGGTCAACGTCGCCGGCTCCGTACTTCCCGCGCTTGCGGCTGCTGCCCGTGCTGGCCGGACCGTGGCCCGGTACCGCGGCTTCGGGGAGACGCCCGCGCTTGCCGGGCTCCTGCGTCGGCATCAGGCGTTCGACCAGGCGATGCGACGATTCGGCGCGTGCGTACGGTTGTTCTGGCGGGGGCCCGACCGACCATCGCCCGTTTCCTGGCTCGGCCAGGATCACCCGGCGGCGTGTAGGTCAGCGGCCGGATCTTCCCGCCAGGCGGTGACCGCCTCTGATTCCGGGAGGCAGGATCAAGCGGCTTCGTAGGATGCCATACACCCGATGGGTGGTTGAGATCCTCACTCGTTGCGGATGTCGGTGGGTAGCGCGTCGGCGATGGCGCCGCCGATGGTGGGTTTGGTGAGGTAGAAGGTGGCGCGGTGGGGTTGGGCGCCGTTGTCGACGGTGTAGGTGCTCTCGAAGGTGGCCTCGGTGGGGCGTTGCTTGTCGAAGGTTGCGGTGAGGTTCGTGCGGGCGGCGACGATGTCGTCGCGGTCGGCGAGGTTGATCCAGCATTGCAGGCCGGCGGGGTAGGCGGGGGGTTGTTGCAGCGGCGGATTACGGAGGCTAGTCCGAGGGGGCTGCCGAGGGTGATGAGCAGGGGCAGGGTTTGCGGTCGGGCGTGGAGGGCTTCGTAGGCGACGATAGAGCCGAGGCTGTGCGCGAGTACGACGCGGGTGTCGTCGTCGAGGTGTTCGTGGACGGTGGCGATGGCGGCTTTCCGGATGGCGGGTTCGGTGAGGTAGCGCACGGCCTGGCCGACGGACGCGTTGAGGCCGGCGAGGTGGAAACCGGCGGCACCGAACCAGGAAATGCGGTCGAGGGACGAACGCGCGGGTGGTCATTCCGCGTATCCCTTGGGCGTCGGTGGGGTCGTGCTGCAGCGCCTGTAGTTCCTGGCGGGCGGTGCTGGCGTCGCGGGCCTGGTGGAGTCCAACGCGTTGGTGAGCCATTCGACGGCGATGTCGTCGGCGAGGTCGCGTTGCGCCTCGGTGAGATCGATGGCCTGGCCCTGTTGGTCGGGGGTGAGGAACAGGTTGCCGTAGAACGTCACCCGGGCCCACCGGACGGTGGGTCGAATTGGCCAGAGTTGGTCGGCCAGGTCGGGGTGTCCGGCGGTGCGTGCTCCGCCGGCGAACCCTGCGCTGGTGGGCTCGTCTCGTCGCGGTCATCGAGCGACTCGGCCTGGGCCTGCAGGTGGGGGTGGTAGCCGTGGGCTGTCAGGCTAGGTTTCGTCGTTTCTCAGCGCTGGGGACTAATCGGGGAGGGCTGGATGAGCCTTCGTTCGGGTCGTCGGTTGTCGATGCCGGCCGCGGTGCTTCTTCTCGGCATGGCGCTTGCGTTGGTTGGGAACATGGCTACGAATACAGTGGAGCCTCCGGAAACCTGGTGGTGGTGGCCGTGGGCAGTGTGGATGGCCGTTGGGCTGTTGGTAGTCGCGTCGCTGCGGGTGCAGTACGCCCGGATGCCAACGGGTGGCTCGGACGCTGGTGTTGTCGGGGATCTCGCGGCCCGGTTGGAGCGGAACTGGGCTGAGGAGGCCGTACGGCGTGACGTCACCCGGCCAGTGCCGCTGCGGGTGTCCTGGTCGTCAACGAGCCGCCCTGCGGCCAGCCGCGGAACGGTGATCGGTGACCAGCCGGGCGACTGGCAGCAGTTCCCCCTGCGTGGGCAGGCCGATGCGCTCAACGAGCAAGTCGTGGCTGCGTTCCGGGCTCTGCCGCAGCGGCAGTTGATGGTGCTGGGTGAGCCGGGCGCGGGTAAGAGCGTGTTCGCGATGCTGTTGACCCTCGGGTTGATCCGTACCAGGGCTGAGGGTGAGCCGGTGCCGGTGCCGGTGCTGTTGGCGATCAATGCCTGGACTCCGGACGAGCCGGTGGACGTGTTCGTGGCGCGGCGGCTGACCGATGACTACGCCGATGTCCTGGCCGGCTACGGCGACCCGCAGGCGGTGGCCGAACGGCTGGTGGAACACCGGCAGGTGATGCCTGTACTGGATGGTCTGGACGAACTGCCTGCCCAGGCGATCGACTCGGCGCTGCAAGCCCTCGACAGCTACGCCGCAGCGGGCCGGTCTCTGGTGGTGACCTGCCGTGCCCGCGAGTACGAGGAGGCGGCAATCCGCAGCGAGACCATCTTGACGACTGCGGCAGTGGTGGAACTCGAACCGGTCACTGTCGAAGCGGCGATTGCGTATCTGTCCTACCCGGAACCAGCCCATCCACGCTGGGAACCGGTGTTCACCCACCTTCGCTCACGCTCTGATGGCGACGGGTCGGACATGATGACTCCGGCGGATCCGCTGGCGCGAGCGTTGTCTACACCGTTGATGGTGGCATTGGCCCGCACCGCCTATCAAAATCCGGGAACGGATCCGGCCGAGCTGCTTGGGCTGGCGACGCGGCAGGCGATCACGGACCGGTTGATGGACGCGTTCGTCACCGCCGCCTACGGTCACCCATCTGGTTGGCGGAATGGTCAAGTCGGTTCGCGGCAACGACGTGATGATCCAGACCGGACCCGCCGGTGGCTGACTTGTTTGGCATACCACCTGTACCAGAGCGGCACCCGCGACCTGCACTGGTGGCAGATCGACCCTGGTCTCCTCGCAGCCCGCCCACGTCAGACGTCGACCGAGACTAGGCGTATGGCGGTCGTCGCAGGCGGACTGGTCGCGGGACTGGTCGGCGCCGCCGTTGGGGCTAGTGGTCTCTGGTCGGCCGTCACGGGGGTACTCATCATGACGACGGCAGCCAGCGGCTGGTTGCGGCCGCTGTGGCCGCACGGCTATCCGCCCTACACCCGCCTGAAGTCCCAGACGCTTCGTCGACGCCGAGCCCAGATGGTCGCGCTACCACTGGTATACGGGATCGGCGGTGGACTGCTGACCGGGATAATCACCACCAGCTGGACAGCCGTGTTGCCGGCCGGGCTGATCTGCGGACTCCTCACTGCGGTCCTGCCGTCCTGGCGGCCGGCTCCATCGACCCGCCAGGCCGCCACCGCCGCAGCTGACCTGGCTAACAACCGCCGTAACATCGCCGCCGCCGCAGTTCCACAGGCTCTGACAAGCGGTACGGTGTTCACCCTCGCAGGGGAACTGGCCCATACGTCGCCGTCCTCGGCTATCGGTATCACCGCCGCCTTGGTCTATGGCACTACCGCCGGTCTTGTCGCTGGAGGCTGGACCTGGACGCTGTTCCGGCTGACCCATGCCCGTCTCGCCCTGTACGGCTGGTTGCCCTGGCGCCTGCAACACTTTCTGGCCGGTGCCCACTACCGCGGCGTTCTACGCCAAGCTGGCCCGGTCTACCAGTTCCGTCACGCCATTTTCCAAGACCACCTTGCCCGTATCTCGCGCGCCCGTCACCTACGACTCAGGGTCAGCGCTGGCGACCAGGGCGCCGCCGAGCCGTTGGCCAGCCTGCTCGTCCGTCAGGATCGTGTTGATGAGGCGATCGCCATTCTCCAAGCCAGTGCCGATGCCGGTAACCGGGAGGCTGCGGTGTCATTGGCTGATCTGTTGGCCGGGCGGGGCGATGTTGATGAGGCGATCGCTATTCTCCAAGCCGGCGCCGATGCTGGACTGTGGGGCGCGGACTGGCGGTTGGCCGATCTGCTCGCTAAGCAGAGGCGTGTTGACGAGTTGCGAGCCCGAGCCAATGCCGGCGACAGGCAGGCCGCGCTGTCGTTGGCTAATCTGTTGGCCGGGCGGGGCGATGTTGATGAGGCGATCGCTATTCTCCAAGCCCGCGCCGATGCCGGGGATCAGTTTGTAGCCGGGCTGCTTGCCCGCAGAAGCGTTGACGAGTTGCGGGCTCGAGCCGATGCCGGCGACTGGGATGCCATTTGGTTGCTGGCTTTGATGTTCGTCCGTCCGGGTCGTGTCGATGAGGCGATCGCCATTCTTCAACCTATCGCCGATGCTCGATTGCCGTCCGCAGGCCGACAGTTGGCCGACCCACTCGCTAAGCAGGGGCGTGCTGACGAATTGCGAGCCCGAGCCAATGCCGGCGACAGGCAGGCCGCGCTGTCGTTGGCTGTGATCCTAGCCCAACAGGGCCGTGTTGATGAGGCGATCGCCATTCTCCAAGCCAGTGCCGATGCCGGCGATCTGGCCGCATCCAAAGTGCTAGCCAGCCTACTTGCCCGGCAAGGCCGTGTTGACGAGGCGATCGCAATCCAAGCCCGGGCCGATGCTGGCGACGGTTACAGCGATCTGTTATTGGCCGTGATGTCTACCGGAAAGGAGCGCGTTGATGAGGCGATCGCAATCCTCCGAGCCTGGGCCGATACTGGAAAGTGGGGACAGCCGGGCGGTTGACCAACTTCAACCGGGCGCGCGCGCTTCATTTTCGCGGGCCTCGGGGCTGCACTTGCAGCATCTTCTGGCCCGGCTGCAAGGCCGTTTCTCGCGGATCATGACGTACGGTCCGGGACCGCGCGGAGCCAGTCGAGGGTTTCAGCAAGGTCGAGCGTGGCCTGGTACGACTCGGAAAGCTTGTCGTACCTGGTCGCCAGGCCACGCCACTGCTTCCGCCGGCCGAAACCCCCCGCTCGACCTGGTTACGCCGCCTTTACCGGTCAGGATCGAAGACCGGTGGACGTCCACCGGAAGATCCTCTCCTTACCCGGTTGGCCTTCTGGTCTGCCAGCTCGGGGATCACCGCCTCAATCTTGCGGGCACGCAACGCGGCCCGGTTCGCCTTCGAGGAGTACGCCTTGTCCGCCGACAGCGAGTCCAGACGCTCACGAGGCCGGCCGACACCACCAGGACGTTTCACCGACACCTGGTCCAGCAACGCCACCAACTGCCTGGTGTCCGATGCCTGACCCGGCGTAATCCGCGTGGCGAGCGACCGGCCCCGCCCGTCGGTCATAGAGCGCACCTTCGTGGTCAGTCCCCCACGTGAACGACCCAGACCCTCGCGCGTCTGCGCCTGCTTGGCGTCCAGCCCCCTTGACGAGCCCCGGCGGCGTGCTGATGGGCCCGCACCACCGTCGAATCGGCCTGGGCGTGCCAGTCGACGTCACCGTCCGCCTCGGCCACCGGCGATCACATGCGCCTTCAGCCTGGCCCACGTACCGTCGGCCGCCCACCAGCGGAACTGTCCGGCTAGGGTCTTCCACGGCCCGTACCGCTCCGGCGCGTCCCGCTACGGCGAACCCGTGCGCTTCACCCAGCAGATCCCGTTGATCACCTGTCGGTGATCGCGCCGCTGACCACCCCGAACCGGCTGCTCGGGCAACAACGGCTCCAGGATCGTCCACTCGTCATCCGTCAGATCAAACCGTGCCATACAAGGGACAACGAACCACACCCAAGATCCGCGAGACACGCCCTAGCTTGATCTTTAACCTGTGCGGCGTGGTCTGGGATTGACCGATTTCTTCTTTCTGGAGGTCGTCTTCCCGGTTTGGCTGCTGGTGACGGTGTGGACGTCGTAGCGGCGGGTGGGGTGACGGTTGGGCGTGCCGGGTGGTCGTCCGGGGCCTGGCCGGGTGGGTTTCGGCGCGCTGGCGGGGCAGGTGCTTGTCGGACGTAGGTGCCGAAATCCGCGGCGGACCCGGGATGGGGTGAGCCGTTCGGGTGGCGCTGGTCGTTCCCATGGGTGACGCAGGTCGGCGGTCAGTGGCCGGGCCAGCCTCAGCTGCGTGTAGGCGGCGATGATCAGCCAGGTCCACCGGTCGGCGGCGTGCGGGTCGCGCAGTTTCGGCACTGTCCAGCCGAGGGTCTGCTTGAACAGCCGGAACGTGTGCTCGATGTCGAAACGGCGTAGGAACGCCTGCCACAACAGGTCGATCATCGCCGGATCCGGGCTGGGATCGTGGCCCGGCTCGTGGTCGATACCGGTGGACCACCACAACCATACCGGTTTCGCGGTCGCGCCCGACGGCAGCCGCCCGACGTCGAGACGGATCACGGTGCCTTCCAGGATCGGCAGTGCAGGGCAGTCGGTCCAGGCCGCGCGGCGGGTCAGTCTCGGATGCAAGCGGTGCCAGGCTCGGGCGGTGACGGTGCCGTAGAGGCGGGTATCGGTCACCGTGGTCACATCCGGGGCACCCCAACTGCGGGGGTCGCCGAAGATGAACTCGGCGCCGTGGCGGGGCAGCCGGCCCCGCCGGCCGGGCAGCGGTGGTGGCGCGGGTCGGCGCAGGACCCTGTCCGAGCGCAGCCTGGCCAGGACGCGCACCGGCAGGTCCCGCAGCAGCCAGGCCAGGCGGGCCGCGTCGTAGCCTGCGTCCATCACCACCCAGACCTGCGGATCGCCGGGCCGCCAATGGCCGGCGGCGATCAACCGGCCGACCACGTCCCGCAACTGGGCGGCGGTCACCGCCGCCAGATCCGCACCCGGAGCCAAGCGGACCGCGTCCAGCGGTGCGGTCCACGAGGTGCGGCCGGTCTCCAACGCCACAACGAACGCATACGGCCAGCCTGGAACTCCGATGTGCTGGTCCCTGCCACGGCCGTAGGTGTGACACAGGATCCGCTCCGGCGACGTGTGCGCCTCCGGCCGCAGCCAGCACGTCACATCCACGGCCAGGACGAGCCGCCCGTCAGCCGCCCGCGGCGGCGGCACCGCCGCCACCGCCGTACGCAGCCGTTGCACGTCAACCCGCCCGGCGGCCAAGGCGTCGTACAACGCGCCGTGCCCACGGCGGTACTCCGCTACCAGCGACAACCCGGGCAACGACCGCACCGGCCCATCCGCGCACAACACCGCGTCGGTCAACTCGAACAACGCATCCGACCGCCGTGACAGGGCCTGGTGGAAGTCCCGCCGAAACCCGGCCAACACCTCCGCCGGATCCCTCACCGGCCCGGTCGAGACAGAGCGGGGTAACACCAGCCCACTCAGATGGGCCAAAATCGTGGCCACGGCCACCGCCTTGATCTCGCGTCCTTGCCAGGGAACCCGAAGATCATCAACGGTGGCCGTTCCCACGCCAGCCCGACACGCCGGAATCCTCACAGGAGCGACCGGCGCCCGCCACCGACGGGTTAAAAATCAAGCTAGTGCGTTGGCCATGAACGTTCACCGGGTCTGATCAGTCAGGCGGCCTTGGTCCGGGGACGGCCCCAGCGGTGCTGGCGTTCGCTGCGGACCCGGGCTCTTTCGCGGCGTTGCGCGGCCAGCACGTCCGGGTGGCGGGCGTTGGCGTTGCGCCAACGCAGGTACTTCTGCATCTCTCGGGACAGGACGGTGTGGTTGGGGTGGTTCGAGTTCGCCATGGTGAACATCCGCAGCGGCCCGAACTGCGCTTCGATCGGGTTGGCCCAGGACGCGCTGGTCGGCGTGAGGCACAGCTCGACCCCGTTACGGGCAGCCCAGGCCCGGATCGCCGGGGTCTTGTTCGCCGACAGGTTGTCCAGGACGACGTAGATCGGGGCGCCGTCCGGCCGCGCCCCGCGGATCGACTTCAACGCGGACAGGGTGTGATCCGCGCCCTTGCGGCGGCGGTTGACACCCCAGAGCTGGTCGTCGCCGAGGCTGTAGCAGCCGTGGAAGTACCGGATGCCGTGCGTGCGACGGTAGGTCGCCGGCAGCCGGCCGGGACGCGACCGCGCCGCCCAGCCGCGACCGTGGTGCGGACGGATCGACAACGGCCCGAACTGGTCGAACGCGAAGCAGCGGGTCGGGAACCTGCCGGTCACCTCCTCGATCCGGTCGAGTTTGGCGTCGAAGTCCGGGTCCGTCGATTCCTTCCAGGTGCGGGTCCGCTGCCAGCTGACCTCGTGACGTCGCAGGACCTGCCGCAGCCGTTCCCGGCCCACGTCCACCGTCCGGGCGGCGTCGGTGGCCAGGTAGTCGGCGAGTTTACGCAGGCTCCAGCAGGTGAAAGGCCGCCCGAGGGTGCGCGGGCGGGCCTTGGCCGTCGCGACGATGAACGCTTCATCGTCGTCACTGATCCGGCGGGGACGGCCTCCCGCCCACTGAGGGTCCAGCGCGCGGAGACCGATCTCGTTGAACGCGTGGATCACGTCGCGGACGGTGTCCTCGTGGCCGGCGATCAGCCGGGCGATCGCCGGGACCGGTGTCCCGGACGCCGACGCCATGATGATCAGCGCCCGCCGCACCCGGACCGAATCGTGCTTGCCCCGGCGGACGAGTTACGGCCTTCTTCTTGCGTCAACCGCCGTGCCCGTACCGGCTCGGCCACCCCGCCACCACCTCTCGACAGCCAATATCACCGCCGTCGAGAGTGAGCCGTGACCAGCGACTACCAGCGGACGCCGCCCGGCGTGTCGCCGACCCGGTGAACGTTCATGGACAACGCACTAGCGCGGCTCAGGACGGGTCAGAGCCGGTAGCGATCTCGGGTCATCGCGGACCGGCTGGCCGGCAGCCGGATCTTGTTGACCCCGGGGCGTGGCGGTCGCGGACGCGTGGTCGGCCATGACGTCCGGCCACCCGTACCACCTGGCCCGTTCCGCCGAGGAAGCGATTCACGGACTGCGCCGCTCAGCCGGAACCCAGGTCGACCCGATCGTCGTGGTGGCGATCGTCGCGGAGTCGGCGGCCGAGGAAGCCGTAGCGTGACGTGGTTACACGACTCTTAAGGCACTGATTATGGTTGGCGTCAGCGTCGTCGCGTACTTCGTCTGGCTCGCCATCGCGGTCGTGGTGCGTGGAGCGGTCGGCCCGGGTTAGAGATGCTGCCCCGGCCAGGGCACTTACCTTGGACCGCGCGGCTCGACAGACCACGCTGCGTGACGCGCGGCCTGCGGCAGATGAGTAAGCAGTCTTTGGGCGTGATTCATTGCCTCCTTGGACGGGCTGCCGGCGTGCGAGGCTGTCGGGTGGCGGATCGTGGTCGCTTGGTCGGGTTGTTGACATTCGTGAGTCAGGACTCTGGTTTTGGTGCCTGTCCGGCGTAGCCTGCTGGGCTGTGGCGAGGGTGGTTGCGGTTCATGGGATCTTGAATACGTTCTTGACGCGTCCGCAGATGGTTGCGGTGTGGGGTCCTGCGTTGTTGGGCGGGGTCGAGTTGGCTGGTGGGGTGCGGGACGCGCTGACTGCCGACGATCTTGATTTTGTGGCGTTTGGTGATGTGTTTCGTGCGCCGGGGCGTTTTCTCGACGCGGGTGTGCCGCCGTTGACGGCGGACGATGTCGAGGCGGGTCTGGAGACCGAGTTGTTGGTGGAGTGGTGGCGGGCTGCGGCGGCGGTGGATCCGCTGGTGGGGTCGCCGGATGGGCGGTCGTTGGGTGGGGTGGCGTCGGTGCGGGCGGCGGTGTTGGCGTTGGCGGGGTCGCGTTTTCTGGTTCGGGTGTCGGAGCGGGTGTTGGTGTTCTGGCTGAAGCAGGTTTCCGCCTATTTCGGGCAGCCGGAGGTGCGGGCGGAGATTCAGGGGCGGTTCGCGGCCGTGATCGGGCCGGACACGCGGGTGGTGGTGGCGCATTCGTTGGGGTCGGTGGTGGCGTACGAGGCGTTGTGTGCGCATCCGCAGTGGCCGGTGACGGATCTGGTGACGTTGGGTTCGCCGTTGGGGGTGCCGCATGTCGTGACGCACCGGCTGCGACCGGAGCCGTTACGCAACCCGCAGGGTGATCTGGTGGGGGTGTGGCCGGGTGTGCGGCGTTGGGTGAACATCACCGACGATGGGGACTTTGTGGCGTTACGGCCGAGGCTGCGTGAGGTGTTCGGCGATC
The DNA here is from genome assembly GCF_030345075.1 of Solwaraspora sp. WMMA2065. NCBI lineage: Bacteria > Bacillati > Actinomycetota > Actinomycetes > Micromonosporales > Micromonosporaceae > Solwaraspora > Solwaraspora sp. WMMA2065. The sequence goes on along the minus strand of NZ_CP128361.1, from coordinate 4,455,682 downwards.
GAGTAACCGATGTGGGCATCAGCAACGGGGTGGCCGCTCACTCTGTTGAGCGGTATCTGTCGGCTGCGGAGACCGGTGCGGCGGTGCTGGCGGGGTTGCGGTGACCTCGGCAGCGGGTGGCGGTCCAGCTCGGCGGTTCTTCGTCGGCGCGGCAACCACTGTCTACCAGCAGGATCTGGGGTTGGGCGACCGGCCTGAGCTTGGCGACGAGTTGTGGCGGGCTCGGGAGTTGTTCACCGGGTTGGGCTACTCGGTGGTGCCAAGCTTCGGGATAGGGATGGGGGCGCGGGACTTTCAGGACCGGCTCCGTGCGTTCCTGACCGATCCGCAGCGGCGACCGGACGATGTGGTGGTGGTCTACTACACCGGGCACGGTGTCGACCACCACGGTGATCTGCTGCTGCCGATGGCCGATACCGTCGATCTCGCCTACGGCTCGGTGCGGGCCGGGGACCTGACCGGGCGGATTCTGGACAGCCACACGCCGGACCAGGTGGCCGGGCAGCAGCTGTTGTTCGTGTTGGACACCTGCTACGGGGGCAGCGCGGCCGTGCGGATGAGTGCCGGTGCCGCAGATTTTCTGTCTCGGCTGCGAGGTTTCGCCGGTGCCCCGTCCGTCGCGGTGATCGTCGCCGCGCGGGACTATCAGAGTGCCGTGGCGGGGGCGTTCACCCAGGCGTTGGCCGGCGCGGTGCGGGATCGGTCGGTGGCCGGTTTCGAGGTGCCGTTCCTGCCGTTGGACGCGCTGGTCACCGCGATCAACGCGCGGACTCCCCCGTCTCAGCGGGCCCGGTTGATGTTCGTTGGGGAGAAGGCTGCGGAGTTTTTCCCGAACCCGCGTTTCGACGACTGGTTCAGCGACTACGACCTGCGTACCCGTGACCTGCGCGCCCAGCGGGACGCACGGGAGCGGGAACGCCGTCATCATGTCGACCCGCGTGCGCGAGGGCTGGACGCCCCGGCCGGCCGGGATGATCTGTGGTTGTTCACCGGTCGGCATGCCGCGTTGCGGGAGGCGACCCGGTGGCTGGCGGGTACCGGGCCGGCGACGTTGGTGGTCACCGGCCGGCCGGGTTCGGGCAAGTCAGCGCTGCTGGCGCGTCTGGATGTGCTTGCCGATCCGCGCCGCCGGCGGTGGGTGCCGAATCTGCATCTGTTGCCCGCTGACACGATTCCCGCCGACGGCGCGATCCGCCGCTTCGTGCATGCCCGGGGGCAGACTCCACAGGATCTGCTGGCCGCGCTCGCCGAGGCGGTCGGTGTCGACAGCATCGGTGACGTGGATTCGGTCAGCGCCCTGGTCCGTGGGCTCGCCCGTGATGCTGAGCCGGTCGTCGTGGTGGTGGACGCGGTCGACGAGGCCGTGGACAGCCGCGAGGCCCGGCGTGATCGTGGTTCTCCGGTGGTGGAGCAGGTCCTGGCACCGCTGGTGGCCGCCGCCGGGCGGGTACCGCTGCGGATGATGATCGGCACCCGATCGCATCTGGTCGAGGCTCTAGGCCAGCCGGTCCGGCTGGTGGATCTCGACCGGCCGGAGTTCGCCGACCGCGCCAGTGTGCACCGGTACGCGCGGAGGTGCCTGACCGAACTGGTCGACACCTCCCCGTACCGGGGACAGCCTGCTGCTTTCGTGGACGCGGTCGCCGACGCGGTCGCGGCCAGCGCGGGTGACTCGTTCCTGGTCGCGTTGATCACCGCCCGCAGCCTCGCGTTGCGTCCGGAACCGGTCGCCAATCCGCATGATCCGACGTGGCGGGCGGGGCTTCCCCGGCACGCCGCCGACGCGATGAGCCAGGATCTCGACCAGCGGTTGCGCGGCCAGGCCTCCCGCGCCCGTGACCTGCTGTTGCCCCTGGCTTACGCCGAAGCGACCGGTATGCCGTGGGAGGACGTGTGGCCCCGACTCGTGCATGCGCTGACCGGACGGCCGTGCACGAACGCCGACTTGGAGTGGCTGATCGAGCAGGCCGGCTACTACATCATCGAAACCAGTCTCGACCGCCGCTCGGTGTACCGCCTGTACCACGAATCTCTCGCCGAGCATCTGCGGGAGGATCGGGACACCGAAGCCGATCAGGCTGCGATTGTCGATGTTCTGGCCGATCGGGTCCCCCGGCTGGTCGACGGTACCCCGGACTGGTCCCGCGCCCACCCGTACACGGCGGCGACCATCGCCACCCACGCCGCTGGCACCGACCGCCTCGACGCACTGATCACCCAGCCGCGGTTCCTGCTCGATACGCCCCCGGCGCCGCTGTCCGCCGCGCTACCCCACACCCGCACCCCGGACGGTCACGCCGCCGCTGACGCCTACCGCCGCGCTCTCGCCCGACTCCGTACCGCCCCCACCGGCCAGCGCGCCGCCTACCTGCAACTCACCGCCCGCTGCGCGCGTGCCCCGAAACTCGCCCAAGCGATCGCGGACAGCGGCCTACCGCTGCCATTCGCCACCGACTGGGCATCCTGCCGCCTGTCCACACCCCACCACACCATCACCGGCCACTCCGGCGACGTGAGCGCGGTGGCGGTGGGCCAGCTCGACGGCCGCCCAGTCGTCGTCTCCGGCAGCGCCGACCGGACGGTGCGGATGTGGGACACCGCCACGGGCACCCCGATCGGCCAGCCCTTCACCGGCCACACCGGCGACGTGAGCGCGGTGGCGGTGGGCCAGCTCGACGGCCGCCCAGTCGTCGTCTCCGGCAGCGCCGACCGGACGGTGCGGATGTGGGACACCGCCACGGGCACCCCGATCGGCCAGCCCTTCACCGGCCACACCGGCGACGTGAGCGCGGTGGCGGTGGGCCAGCTCGACGGCCGCCCAGTCGTCGTCTCCGGCAGCGCCGACCGGACGGTGCGGATGTGGGACACCGCCACGGGCACCCCGATCGGCCAGCCCTTCACCGGCCACACCGGCGACGTGAGCGCGGTGGCGGTGGGCCAGCTCGACGGCCGCCCAGTCGTCGTCTCCGGCAGCGCCGACCGGACGGCGCGGGTATGGGACACCGCCACGGGCACCCCGATCGGCCAGCCCTTCACCGGTCACACCGGCAGGGTCTGGTCGGTGGCGGTGGGCCAGCTCGACGGCCGCACCATCATCGTCTCCGGCAGCGCCGACCGGACGGTGCGGATGTGGGACACCGCCACGGGCACCCCGATCGGCCAGCCCTTCACCGGTCACACCGGCAGGGTCTGGTCGGTGGCGGTGGGCCAGCTCGACGGCCGCACCATCATCGTCTCCGGCAGCGCCGACCGGACGGTGCGGATGTGGGACACCGCCACGGGCACCCCGATCGGCCAGCCCTTCACCGGCCACACCGGCGACGTGAGCGCGGTGGCGGTGGGCCAGCTCGACGGCAGCCCAGTCATCGTCTCCGGCAGCGCCGACCGGACGGTGCGGATGTGGGACACCGCCACGGGCACCCCGATCGGCGACCCCTTCACCGGCCACACCGGCGACGTGAGCGCGGTGGCGGTGGGCCAGCTCGACGGCAGCCCAGTCATCGTCTCCGGCAGCGCCGACCAGACGGTGCGGATGTGGGACACCGCCACGGGCACCCCGATCGGCCAGCCCTTCACCGGCCACACCGGCAGGGTCTGGTCGGTGGCGGTGGGCCAGCTCGACGGCCGCCCAGTCGTCGTCTCCGGCAGCGCCGACCGGACGGTGCGGGTATGGGACACCGCCACGGGCACCCCGATCGGCGACCCCTTCACCGGTCACACCGGTTGGGTGCGTTCGGTGGCGGTGGGCCAGCTCGACGGCCGCCCAGTCATCGTCTCCGGCAGCGACGACAAGACGGTGCGGATGTGGGACACCGCCACGGGCACCCCGATCGGCGACCCCTTCACCGGCCACACCAGCGCGGTCTGGTCGGTGGCGGTGGGCCAGCTCGACGGCCGCACCATCATCGTCACAGGTAGCGACGACAAGACGGTGCGGATGTGGGACGCAGCCACCGGCACCCCGATCGGCCAGCCCTTCACCGGCCACACCGGTTGGGTGCGTACGGTGGCGGTGGGCCAACTCGACGGCCGCACCATCATCGTCTCCGGCAGCGCCGACCAGACGGTGCGGATGTGGGACGCAGCCACCGGCACCCCGATCGGCCAGCCCTTCACCGGCCACACCGGTTGGGTGCGTACGGTGGCGGTGGGCCAACTCGACGGCCGCACCATCATTGTCACAGGTAGCGACGACAAGACGGTGCGGATGTGGGACGCAGCCACCGGCACCCCGATCGGCCAGCCCCTCACCGGCCACACCGGTTGGGTGCGTACGGTGGCGGTGGGCCAACTCGACGGCAGCCCAGTCGTCGTCACCGGCAGCGACGACAAGACGGTGCGGGTATGGGACGCAGCCACCGGCACCCCGATCGGCCAGCCCTTCACCGGTCACACCAGCAGGGTCTGGTCGGTGGCGGTGGGCCAACTCGACGGCCGCACCATCATCGTCTCCGGCAGCGCCGACCAGACGGTGCGGATGTGGGACGCAGCCACCGGCACCCCGATCGGCCAGCCCTTCACCGGCCACACCGATTGGGTGCATTCGGTGGCGGTGGGCCAACTCGACGGCCGCACCATCATCGTCTCCGGCAGCGCCGACCGGACAGTGCGGATGTGGGACGCGGCCACCGGCACCCCCGTCGGCGACCCCTTCACCGGTCACACCAGCGCGGTCTGGTCGGTGGCGGTGGGCCAACTCGACGGCCGCACCATCATCGTCACCGGCAGCGCCGACCAGACGGTGCGGATGTGGGACGCAGCCACCGGCACCCCGATCGGCCAGCCCTTCACCGGTCACACCAGCGCGGTCTGGTCGGTGGCGGTGGGCCAACTCGACGGCCGCACCATCATCGTCACCGGCAGCGCCGACCAGACGGTGCGGATGTGGGACGCAGCCACCGGCACCCCGATCGGCCAGCCCCTCACCGGCCACACCGATTGGGTGCGTACGGTGGCGGTGGGCCAACTCGACGGCCGCACCATCATCGTCTCCGGCAGCGCCGACAAGACGGTGCGGATGTGGGACGCAGCCACCGGCACCCCGATCGGCCAGCCCTTCACCGGCCACACCGATTGGGTGCATTCGGTGGCGGTGGGCCAACTCGACGGCCGCACCATCATCGTCTCCGGCAGCGCCGACAAGACGGTGCGGATGTGGGACACGGCCAGCCTACGAGCCTACGAAACCACAGAGATTCATCTTCCAGAATCAGCTTATGGAACCGCATTCCTCGTTCCCGGAATCATCGCCATTGCAACCACTCTCGGCGTCATAAGCGTGCGACTAGAGCACTACAGCGGTTGAATGGCTGGGGTCTGTTGGTCGGTTCGGGTCTGGTTGATCACAGGCGGCGTGTCGACGTGACCATCGACGACGGCCGGTCTATGCCGGAGGTATGAGGTACGCCGATAGTGGTGGCCTGTCCGCCGGCGGGCGGGCCAAACGGGAAGAGATACGGATGCGTCTACCGCCGGCTGGCCGATGCCAACCCCGCCGCCTACCTGCCCGACCTCGCCGGATCGTTGAACAACTGGTCGGTTGATCTGGGTGAGGTGGGTCGGCGGGAGGAGGGCCTGGCTGCGATCGAGGAGGCCGTCACCATCTACCGCCGCCCGTCCCGCTGACGTGATAGACCCGTCCGACCCCGCCGGCCGGCCCAGAACGTGATACACCTTTCGCCGTTTGCCGCCGGGGTGTGGGTGCTCCGTGGGTGATCGGATGCCACCGACCCCAGACGGATTCCACCCCTGGATACCGGACTTCTGCCACGAGCGACTGCCGACCAGGCGACTACCGTCCGCGACCGCCGCGCTGACCTGCCAATATAGCGCGGTACTCGGCTGGATTGCCGGCCAGAAATCTGGACTAAAACACCTTGCGCTAAGTAGTGGGTATAAAGGCGTACGCCGGGTATTAAAAGTCCTCAGCTCTGCCGATTGAGCTAACGGCCCGTCAAGGGCCAACCCTACTCCGCCTGGCCGCGGCTTCTGCATCCGCCCGTCTGCTGCCCGGGTCTGGGGCTGTCGCGGCTGACCGGGGGTGACGCGTCGGGCGATCTGGTGTCCTCAGCCGCGGGTTGGGGTCGTCCGGGGGTTGGTGTGGTCGGAGGCTGGGAGGTGGTGTCGGCGGTTCGGGTCGGTCAGGCGGCCTGTGTGCGTCGGCGGCGGGGAACCAGCGCGGCGGCGGCCTCCGCCTTGTCCCGCTCGACCTAAAGTTCGACGATGACGGAGGTGTAGATGTTGCTGGTGATGGTGATGGTGATGGTGATGGTGATGGTGATGGTGATGGTGATGGTGATGGTGATGGTGGAGTGGCCGAGGAGTTCCTTGACGTCGGTGAGGTCGGCGCCGGAGGCTTTCAGGTAGGTGGCGGCGCAGTGTCGTAGGTCGTGCAGCCGGACCGGGGGCAGTCCGGCGTCGCGGACGAGGCTGTCGAAGCGTTTGCTGACGGTGTCCGGGTGCCACTTCTCGCCGTCGGGTTGGACGAAGAACCATCCGGTGTCCGGCCAGCTGCCGCCGCTGGCCAACTTCCAGCGGGCGCGGCGGGCGAGGTAGGCGCGCCACGCGGCGGCGGTGAAGCTGTCGAGGGCGAAGGTGCGGTTACCCGCCTCGGACTTGACCTTCTTGTCGACCGCTTCGTAGCCGACGGTGGTGCGTTGCAGGTCGACGGTGACGAGGGCGGCGTCCAGGTCGACGGTGCTGTCCCGCAGGCCGAGTGCCTCACCGCGACGCATGCCTCGGTGCATGATGCCTACGAACACCGGGTAGAGGGCGATGTCGTGGTCCTGGGCGTAGTCGAGGAAGGCTCCGGCCTGTTGCGGGGTCCACACCATGACCGGGCTGGGCTTCTGTCCGGTCTCGCGCCACCGTGCGACGGCTCTGTCCGTCCACACCCGGGGTTTGGGCTGCTTCGCCGGTGTGAGTTCGACGTGCTTGGCCGGGTTGAAGTCGATGAGCCGGTTGTTGGACCGGGCCATCGCGTCGTTGAGTGCCTTGCGCAGGGTGGCGCGGATGCGTTGCATGGTGGACGGGCCGGTGGTGCGTACCGCCGGAGGACAAGCCTGTCCGATTGTCTGTGTAACGCCCTATTCTGTATAACTATCGGGCATCGATGGGGATACGGCCGGGGAAGAAGATGTCCAGGGAGTTGAGGGCCTGCTTCCAGCCGTGGACGCCGGCGCCTTCGACGAGTCGTCCGGGGGCCTGGCGGGCCTGGTTGCGGGGCTTGCCGGCCTCGGCGGCCCGTTGCCGGGCGCGTTTGTCCTCGATATCGGCGATGGCCAGCCAGGTCAGCCTGACCACGGCGTCGTCGGTCGGGAAGTGCCCACGGTTCTTGATCACCTTGCGGATCTGGTAGTTGAACGACTCGATCGCGTTGGTGGTGTAGATGATCCGGCGGACCTCGGGCGGGAACGCCAGGAACGGAGTGAACCGGTCCCACGCCCGCTCCCAGACGGCGACCGCAGCCGGGTAGCGTTTCCCGAGCGGGCTGTCGGCGAAGCCGAGCAGCGCCGTCTCGGCGGCCTCGACCGTGGGTGCGGTGTAGATCTCCTTCAACGCGGTGACCATCGCCCGCCGGTCTTTGTAGGACACGAACCGCGTCGCCGCCCGGATCAGGTGCACGACACAGGTTTGCACGGTGGTGTGCGGCCACACGGCCTCGATCGCCTCGGGCAGCCCGGTCACCCCGTCGCAGCAGGCGATGAGCACATCCCGCACCCCGCGGTTACGCAACTCGGTGCACACCTGCATCCAGAATCTGGCGCCTTCGGTCTGCTGCACCCAGATCCCGAGGACGTGCTTGACCCCGTCCACACCCACACCGACCACGAGGTAGCAGGCCTTGTTGCGCACCTGCCCGCCGTCGCGGACCTTCCCCATCAACGCGTCCACGTAGACGATCGGGTACACCTCGTCCAGGGGCCGGTGCTGCCACGCCTTCACCTCATCCAGAACTTCGTCGGTGATGGTGGAGATGGTGTCCGGGCCGACCTCGGTGCCGTACACCCGGTGCAGGTGATGGGAGATGTCGCGCACCGTCATCCCACCGGCGTACAGGGAGATGACCACATCGGAGAGCCCGCCCAGGCGGCGGGCGTTCTTCGGCAGCGGCACCGGGGTGAACGTGCCCGCCCGGTCCCTCGGCATCCGCACCTCGATCGGCCCGACCTCGGTCCGCACCGTCTTCGCCGTGTGCCCGTTACGCGAGTTTCCCGAACCCTTGCCGCCCGGATCGTGCGCCCGGTAGCCCAGATGCTCGGTCAACTCCGCCCGCAACCCCCGCTCCAGGACGACCCTGACCAGCTCCGACAGGAACCCACCCGGCCCCGTCAACCGCAGCCCGTCGCCCTTGACCTGCGCCAACACCGCATCCATCGCCTGCTCGTCGACCAGGTCCGCGACCGCCTTCCGCGCGGCCTGCTTCGCCGCCTGCTCATCGAGCACCAGGGCGGACAGGGGCAACCTCGGTACGTCCGCGGCGGCCTGTTCCCGCAACCCACCCCACTCGTCGGCCGGGAGGTCCTGCCTCTGCGGGTTGATCATCGACATCGTCATCACACTTGTCCTATCTGTGCCGACCGGCTCCTACCGGGAGGACTTCCCGAAAGGGGTCCGCCGATCCGGAACCGAGCCCTGTCGATGTGACGTGGCGTGACGGCCCGGGTGTGATCAACTCGGGCGTGTCGCTTGTGGAGACGGCGGCCGGCATCGTCTAGATCATTCGGGTTATGTGGACTCAAACGATCAACGGCCGGCCGCCGCGTTGTGAGCGTATGACCGGGTTGGACTCCGATCAAGTCGACTGGTTGGTCGAGCAGGTGGACGCGCTGCTGGACTGGGACCTGCCGGTGGGACGGCCGCGGGCGTTGCCGCTGGACACGGCGCTGGTGATGGTGCTGTTCGGGCTGCGGCACAACCTCGCGCCGGACGTGCTCGGTGAGGTGTTCGGCTGCGGCTCGACGACCGTGGAGCGCTACCAGGACGAGTTGGAACCGTTGGTGGACGAGGTGTTGACCCCGTTGTACGAGCGGGTCCGTGACCAGGCCCGCCGGGACGCGGTCCTGGTCGATGGTCTGGTCGCGCCGGTCGGGGAACGCGACGACGTCGACGGGTTGTTCTCCGAGAAGAAGGGTTTCTGCGGGCAGAACGTGCAGGTGGTCGCCAACCTCGCGGGACGGGTGGTCGACGTGGGTGATCCGTGTCCGGGGGCATGCACGACCGGAAGGCCTTCGACGTGTCCGGGATCGCCGCCCGGTGGGCAGGCCACTACGCACCCGGCGGGCCCGGGATGATCGGTGACAAGGGCTACCAGGGTGCCGGCATCGCGAGTCCGTACAAGAAGCCCCGGGGTCGGGAGTTGACCGAGGTCCGACGTGCGTGCAACACCGCGCTCAACCGGCTCCGCGCCGCCGTTGAACGCGCGATCGCCCACCTGAAGTGTTGGAAGGTTCTCAAGACCGGATTCCGCAGATCGCTGGAACAGTTCCCCGCCACATTACTTACGGTAACCAAGTTGGAGATCTTTCGCGTTTACGGATTGCGTTGAACCGACCTGGAAATAGTTTTGGGAAGTCCTCCGGCCATAACGGATATTCATCTCAATCCGTTACACAGATCTCTCTACAAGCCCCAAACAAATTGGCCTATTCCGAACAGAAGAAGCATGAAGCCCACGGCGTCAACGTACCTCCAATTCGTACAACGAGTACCCGTAGGTGCCCGACCTGGAGGTGCCGTACATGCGCACATAGCGGGCAACGAGCGACGGCACATCGACGACCAGGCTGCCGCCCGTCCCGTTGCTGGTGCTGAACACCGTCGTCCAGTTCACCCCGTCGCGGGACAACTCCACACGGTAGGCCGACGCGTGAGCGGACTCCCAGGACAGGCGTACCTCGGTAACGACCCAGTTCTCACCGAGATCAACTTTGATCCACTGCGGGTCCTGCCACGCGCTGCTCCACCGGGTGCTCCCGTCGCCGTCGACGGCGAGCTTCGCCGCCCAGTTCGTGCCCTCGATGCTGGATGCGGTTGCCGAGGCGTCGAGGGCCAGATTGCGACCGCCCGAGTTCGTCCGCCCGCTGACCGGCGTGGCCGGGGCGGTCGTCCGGACCGGGGCCGGTGCCGGGGCGGTCGTCCGGACCGGAGCCGGCGGGCCGGCGGTCGTCGGACCCGGTGCCGGTTCTGTCCGGCTGACTGCAACCGTCGACGACGCGACGGCCGGGGTCGACCCGACCGGGGTGATCGGCGGGGTAGCCGATTCGACGCTGTCGGCCCCGGGCGTGGCCGCCAGTGTCGGTGCCAGTGCGGTCGTCACCTGCAGATTCGACGGGGGTGGCTCGGCCACCGCGTCGTCGGCGTCCAGGATCTGCGTCACAGCACCGCTGGCTAGCGCCACGATCGCGACGAATGCCGCCGCCACGAGACCAGCCCGCACATTCCGCCGGGTGTGCAGTGTGGCCGGCTGCTCGGCGGGTGCCGAAACCCGGAGCGGTACCGTGGGAGCGGACAGCGCCGGCACTGGCACAGGGATCAAGGCCGGGGGCCGGTCGGTGACCGGCTTCTGCCGCGCCGGGCCCGGGGTCACCAGCGCCTCGGGCTTCCCGGCGTCACACTCGGTGATAGCCGCCGCCGGCCCGGACTCGACTTCGTCTGGTTCCCCAGCCTCGACTTCCGCCGGGGCCACCCCGGCGGGGATCACCTCAGCTGTCGGATGAGCCGACTGCTCGGTGACGTCGTCAGCCTCAGAGTCGGCAAGACCGGCGTCATCTGCTCGCTGGTGGATACGGTTGACGAGCGGACCGCCGGATGCCGGACCGGCTCGGTCGCCCGGCGCCTCGACAGGGGCCCATGCCTGTTCGCCGCCCGCGGCGGGCCGAGAGACCGGTGCCGGCCGTTCGAGCAGGGCGCGCGCGACCGGCGGATCCGCAGGCACCGCACGATCTGGTAGGCCGCGCAGGGCGACTGCGTACCGGATGCCGGCCGTGACGTCCGGATGCTCGGCCTGAGGTAGGTCGGCGTACGCCCGCGCCGGATCACTGCGGTGCGCCGCTGGCGAGCGGGATCGCGTATGCCACAGGCCTGCGGTGTCTCCGCCTGAATGGTCGTGGAGCCGGTCAGCAGGCACCATGACCTCGGCACCGAGGTAGTTGGCGAGCAACTGAAGGTTCACCTGGTCGATCTGCTCGACGTCCAGCCTGATCCGGACGCCACTGTGCGCCCATCCCGGCCGTTGCGTCGCGACCGCGGTGGCTACGAACCACACTCCGGCCGGGATGTCGAACAATCGGAACGGTCGGTCGGCGTCCGGGCCCCGACCGACCACGAGTACCGGGTCGGGCATGGGCGTGGTGGTCGGCGGCATTGCGTCCCGGTGATGCACCTCGCCGGCAGCATCCCGCTTGACTCGTAGGTCCAGCGTCGACCGGATACCGAAGTCCGCCGGTCGGCCCGCCCGAGCCGATTCTCCCAGCGGCACCTCGACCAGTGCCGTCAGGTCGTCGTCCGGGAACGGAAACGCGCCGGTGAGCTGAACCGATCTCGGCTCGTCCCGCCCGATCCGCCGGGGCAGGACTGCTGACCAGTCACCGTTGGGCGGGCCGCCGTTGACCACCGCTGCCTGGAGCTGGTCGGACAGCCGTTGGCAGAACTCGCGTGGCACCGGATCAGCCGACAGCAACAGGATCGGCCGCCCGGCCCATCCATCGTGCGTCGCGACGATCTCGCCGAGCTCGCCCGGTCCTACCTCACCGGCCTGGGTCACCACCTGGTCACCGGCAGCGGAGCCAACCAGTACGGAGAACAGCCGCGGATCGGCCCGCCACCACTCGGGCGGTTCAGTTCCGTCGTTGACGAGCACGATGTCGGGCGCGTCGTTACTCGGTGCGAGGCCCAGCCCCAGGTCTCTCGCCACCTCCACCGGGGAGATGACGACCCGCCGACGAGCCGCGGCAGGCAGCCGGGCCAACAGTTCGTGTATCACCGACCGGACGTCGTCACCTGGCGGGTTGCCGGGCACTCCGACGAAGACTTCCAGTCTGCCCGGATTCCACGGCCGGTCACGCACCACCGGACCGTGTCGGCCGGCGAACGGCGGGCGGACCCACAACCCGCACTGTACGGCCTCGACCACCCATCGCTCGTTCCACCGGTAGATGGTGGTCTCGGCCGGAGCGGATCCAGCAGAGGCCAGGCTGGCGAGCGCCTCGACCGGCCCTATCACCCGAGGCACCCCGGACGGCGGGAAGACAATCTGGCGGACGGGTTGCGGCCAGCAGCGTGCCGGTTCGGCGTCGACAGCGATCGCCACCGTCCGGCCAGCCGTGTCCAGCGTCGGCAGACCGGTAGCCATCGTGACGGTGCCGCGCCAGCGGTCACACAGTGTCCGGGTCAGCTCTCGGCAGACCATCGCTCCGGGGCCGTAGGGCACGACGATCAGGCGGGTACGGAGCTCGACCGGGAGGGCGTCGACCACTGCCGCCACCTCGTCCACATCAGGTGTCGGGTGACCGGGGCGCCCGACCAGCAGGACCGGCCGCTCCACATCGACCGGGATGGCGTAGGCCAGATCGTCCGGTCCCGGTGCGGTCGTATCCGGTCGCTGCGGATAGACCCACAGGCCGGCCGGGATCGCGACCCGGGTCAGACCGTGGCTGCCGCCCGCCGAGAGAGAATCTATGGCGGCCTCCCAGGCGGGCGCCGGGTGCCGCCGCCCGGCGGGAACCGGCGCTGCCCCCGGGCGGAACCGTCGGAACCCTTCGACGGCGAACAGTGCAGCACCGGGAACCAGGAGCAGCCTACCGGCCGGGGCCAGCACCTCGGACCCGAGCTGCTCGGCGACCACCGCCGCCGGGGCCGGGCCCGCCACGCCGACTGCGGCTGAGCCGGCGCCGGCGACAGCCAGCATCGCCGAGGTGCGAGGGGGAACCGCGATCGGGAGCGACTCGGCAACCGCTCGCCAGTCCGCCGGTCCGCTGAGCTGTCCAACGACCGTTACAACGCCGGCGACCGGAGGGATCGACCGGGCCAGTTCCGCGATCGTCCCACCCTCGGCATCGCCGACGATGGCGACCGTGTCGCGGAGCCAGCGGAGCGCCGCCGAACCCGATGCCTGTGTTCGGTCCATCTGCATGTCGTCATCTCTGCTTCCGTCGCCGAACCTTGATCGGCCCGCATCGTCCGTGCCCGCCAGCAGGCTTCATCAACATGACGAACCGACCCTGCCCCGAGGTTCACGACCAAACTGTGATCTTGTCGGGCGGGCCGGTACTGCGAACAGCGATCCCGCCTGGCCTGGCCCCACGTCGATCAGCTCACGGCCGACCGCCGGTCAGACTGCCGACGCGGGGCGAGGGATGACGCCGGCGGGTAGGCTGCGGCCTCACCCGCTTGTCACGCCCCCGTAGAGACCGAGCTGGCCCCGAAACACCTGGTCAACGGCTCGCCGGCTGACTACGCAATCGCGTTGTCACTAGCCGTCAGTTCCAGAGGTCATGTGCATGGATGTCCGTACTCCTCTGCGCGCGTCGTCGACACGTCGGTCGTCCTGAGCCGCAGGTTGGGCTCGTCGGGGCGCTGGTGTGGTCGGAGACCGGGCGGGGGGAGATGCTGGGAGGTGCGCGCGAGCGATGCGATCTCCATCAGCGCTTCGACATGTGCGGCGAAGGCCCGCCGTCCGGTAGGCGTAAGCTGCGCCCACGTCCGTCGGCGACCGTTGAGCGTAGCCCTGCGCAGCCTGAGGTAGCCTGCATCCTCCAACTGTTTGATGTGCTTGGACAGTGCCGAGTCGCTGATCCCGAGTGCCTCTCGCAGCACCTGGAACTCGGCCTCGTTCGAGGGGTCAGCAGAGAACAGATGTGCAGGCGGTGGGGTGCGTGGATGACCGGATCGAGGCGGGGCACGGTCACCACGACGTTGTTGTGGACGCGGGGGTGCAGGCGCTCATGACGGTCGTCCCGTGACCCTTCGCCGAGTCGAGTGGCGCAGAAGCTCGAGCACCGTGAAGAGCACCAGACCCGCGATCGCCCCGGGTGCCGACGGGATCCACCACTGCCGGGACGCTGCCTACGTGACCCGCTCACCGCGCAGGTTCTGGCCGTCCTGCACGAGCGACCCGGTCACGACTGGCCCCCTGGACACCCTCGCCGTGACGGTCAACGTCCCCCGTGCCACCCTTGTGCGGCGCTTCGCCCGCCACGTCGGCGAACCACCACTGACCTACCTCACCCGCTGGCACCTCAACGTGGTCGCCCGCGCGCTACGCGACACCATCGTCCACCGGATGGGCTGTACCTCCGAGTTCGCCTTCAACCGCGCCTTCGCCCGCCTCCACGGCCAACCACCCGGCCGCTAACGCCGACCTGCCGCCACGAACTGTTGACCGCCAGACGACAAGATGAGCTGTGGTGGCTCAGCCGATGCGGCCGACACCGCCGAAAAGGTAGACCTCGGGCTCGTCGGACTCCGGGTCGGGGCGCCAGCGTGAGCACGTGACGACGCCGGGTTCCAGCAGGTCCAACCCGCCGAAGAAGCGTTCGAGCTCGATTTTGGTCCTGGCGCGGATCGGCGTGCCGCCGCGTTCGGTGGTTTCCCGCATCACGCGCAGCATCGGCTCGCCGTGGATCTCCGCCGTGGAGTGGGTGAGCACCAGGTAGCTGCCGGCGGGCATCGCCTGCACCAGTTGTGCGACGGAGCCGTACGCCACATCGTCGTCCATGATGTGGTTGACGACGCCGAGGAGCATGAGCCCGATCGGCTGCGAGAAGTCGAGCGTCCGCCGCGCGGACGCGAGGATCGCGTCCGGCTGCCGCAGATCGGCTTCGACGTAGTCGCAACTGCCTTCCGGCGTGCTGGCCAGCAGCGCACGCGCGTGTGCCATGACGAGCGGGTCGTTGTCGATGTAGACCACCCGGCAGCGCGGGTCCAGGGACTGCGCGACCTCGTGGGTGTTGTCCGCTGTGGGCAGCCCGGTGCCGACGTCGAGGAACTGGCGGATGCCGGCGTCCCCGACGAGGAACCTGACCACCCGCTGGAGGAACGCGCGCTCGGACTTGGCTCCGATGGGGATGTCCGGGATGTGGGCGATGACCTCATCGCCGGCGGCCCGGTCTACCGCGAAGTGATCCTTGCCGCCGAGCCAGTAGTTCCATATCCGCGCCGAGTGCGGAACAGCGGTGTCTAGCTTGGAGCCTGAAGGGAGCTCCCAATCCTCGGTCATGGGGTAATTCTTCCGCAACGGCGGGGTGACGACGCAACTGGGGCGGCGGTTCGACGGCCAGGCCGAGCTCCAGTAGGGCACCCCTGGTGGTGAGTGGAGATCCTGTCTAGCAGACCGCGTTGCGGGCCCCTCTCTGTCGTGGTGGGGCCGGCGGGGTGACGACCTTCACATCGCTCGCGGCCAGCGCCTCCCGTAATTCGGCGGGCGGCAGGGTGTCGGTGATCAGGTAGTCCGCGCTGCTTAGCTCGGAGACCTGGGCGAAGAGTCGGCGGCCGAACTTCGAGGAGTCGGCGAGGATGGCCACCCGGCCGGCGCGCGAGATCATCTCCTGCGTCATCGCGGCTTCGGTGAGGTTGCTGGTCGTGCGACCGGCCTCCGCATCGACCGCACCGACGCCGATGTCGCCGATGGCGGTGGGTGGCAGCGCCCCGGGCACCAGCAGA
The DNA here is from genome assembly GCF_030345075.1 of Solwaraspora sp. WMMA2065. Classification (NCBI taxonomy): domain Bacteria; kingdom Bacillati; phylum Actinomycetota; class Actinomycetes; order Micromonosporales; family Micromonosporaceae; genus Solwaraspora; species Solwaraspora sp. WMMA2065. The sequence goes on along the minus strand of NZ_CP128361.1, from coordinate 4,440,022 downwards.
TTGGTCGTCGCCACGGTGAGGTCGCGGTGCCGGCCCAGGTTGCGGGCGACCGCCAGGGTCGTCGTCCCGCTGCTGATCATGATGGTCGAGCTGTCCTCAACCAACGCCGCGGCCAGTGCCGCGATCTTCTCCTTCTCCTGCAGGCTGAGCCGCTGGTCGACGGCGCGGTCGGTGCGGGGCGGTGACCGCGACGACAGTCGCGTTCGTCGCGGCGTGTGGTGTGGACGACGGTGCGTCGGACCAGTCGGCAAAGTTCGACCGGATCATCGACGAGTTCACCGCGCAGAACCCGAACATCGAGATCGAGTTGCTGAGCGCGCCGTACGCCTCGGCCAAGCAACAGCTGCTCACCGGCGCCGCCTCGAAGACCCTGCCCGACGCACTCGCCCGCAGCACAGGAGAACCGGTCCTCGGGCATGGTGGTCGGCTACTCGTTCCGGGACAACGTGATCGTCCAGGAGATTCCGGTTCTCGCCGGGTTCGCGAACTACACCAAGGTGCTCACCTACCCGGAATCCCTGGCCGGGCCGCAGCCCCGAGCACGGTGACCTTTGCAGACGGGCTCTCTCCTAGCACGGTGACCGCGACCATCGGCTCCGACCTGCCGAACCCGCTGCCACCGGGACGCGCCGGGTATTGACGGATATCGGTATCTCGAAGTGCACCACCCGGGAGGCGTGCGGGCTGCCGTCGCGGGGGTCGTGCACCACCTCGGCCACGCTCCGCCAGAACGCCTCCGCCCCGGGGACCCCGGTGTCGGTGTGCAGGTAGACCGCCCGGTAGCCGGGGTGCCCGGCGGCGAACGCGACGGCCCGTCGGACCAGTGCGCGGGCCAGCCCGTTGCGGCGGTGTTCCGGGCGTACGTAGACCCGGAACAGCTGGGCGGTGCTCGCCGCCGGGTAGCGGTCGACCAGCCAGCGGGGATGCGGCGGGCTGTTCGGCGCGGCGGCGCGGACGGCGGTGGTGGCGACCACCTCGTCGCCCTTGACCGCGACGAATAGCGCATGCCGCTCAGGCCGTAGGTAGGTGCCGGCGAGGTCGATGACGTCGGCGTGCCACCGCGGCTGATAGCCGTAGCCGAACACCTGGTAGAAGGTGTCGAGCATGACGCTGCGGGCACCGTCGAGGTGCTGCGGCGTGGCGGTACGGATGTCGTACGGACCGATGTTCTGGTCGTTCACGTGGTGCTCATCTCTCCGGTGCTGGACGTGGTTGCGGGTCGCGACAGATGTCGCGGCAGGTCGGGGTCGCGCGGTCGCGGCAGGTCAGGGTCGAGCAGGGCGCGGGTCAGCGGCTGCCGGCCGGCGCGCAGCACGGTGGCGGCGGGACCGTGTTCCACGACCCGGCCGTGGTCGAGCACGGTGACGTGGTCGGCGAGCCGGTCGACCACGTCCGGGTCGTGCGTGATGACCAGCAGCGCGAGCCGGTGGGTGCGGCACACTTCGTCGAGCAGGTCGAGGATCCGGTCCTGGTTGACGCGGTCGAGACCGGACGTGATCTCGTCGCAGACCAGCAGCCGGGGTCGGGCCACCAGGGCGCGGGCCAGAGCGGCGCGTTGCAGCTCACCGCCGGAGAGCCGGTCGGGGCGGCGGGCGGCGAGAGCATCGTCGATCCCGACCTGACGCAGCAGGTCGTGGGCGGTCCGCAGCGCCTCGACGGTCGGTTGGCGGTGCAGCCGTACGGCGGGGCGGGCGACCTGGTCGAGCAGGGCGGCGGACGGCTGGAAACTGGCCCGCGGATCCTGGAAGACGTACTGCACGGTGGTGAGGTCGCCCCGCTGCCGGCGGTCGATCGAGCCGGCGAGCCGGCGGCCGTCGAGTTCGATACTGCCGCCGCTCGGTGAGTGCAGGCCGGCCAGGCAGCGGGCGACGGTGGTCTTGCCGCTGCCGGAGCGGCCGACCAGGGCGAGGCGCTGTCCGGGGCCGATGACCATGTCGATGTCGTGCAGGACGGTGCTGCCGTGGTGCGCTGCGGTGAGCCCGGCGACCCGCAGCAGCTGACCGGCACCGCCCGGCGGGTCAGCGGCGGGGGTCCGCGCTGGCCGAGCTGGGGTGTCAGGAAGGACCGCGTCCGGTGGACCGGAGGCGACGACGGCGCCCCGGTCGAGCATGAGGACGCCATCGGCGACCGCCCGTACCAGGTGCAGGTCGTGGGTGAGCAGGACGACCGCGACGCCGGAGCCGGCGAGACGGCGTAGTTCGGCGGCGACGTCGCGGCGGTTGAGGCTGTCCTGCCCGGTGGTCGGTTCGTCGGCGACCAGGACGCGGGCACCGGCCAGCAGGGCGTGCGCGATGACGAGCCGCTGCTGCTGGCCGCCGGAGAGTTGGTGCGGGTAGCGCCGCAGCAGGTCGCGGTCGTCCGGCAGGCCGACCCGGGCCAGTACCGCCCGGACCGCCTGCCGGGTGGCGGCGCTCCGTGTCCGACGCGACGGCGTCGGGGTGTGCCGGCGGGCGATCTCGCGCAGCACCGGGCCGATCCGGCGTACCGGGGTCAGCGCCGCCGCCGGCTGCTGCGGAATGTAGCCGACGGTGCCGCCGGCCGGCGGTGTCTCTGGGCTGACCGGGCGACCATGGATCTCGACGTCGCCGGTAAGCCGGACGCCGGGTCCGGCTTCGCCGAGCAGCGCCCGCCCGAGCGTGGTCTTGCCGCTGCCGGACGGGCCGACGACGGCGAGGATGTCGCCGGCCGCCACGGTGAACGACACGTCGCGCAGCAGCCGCTGTCCACCGGCGTCGGCGCACAGCCCGTCGACCCGGATCACTTCGTGACCTCCGGCCGGGTGGCCAGCAGCTGATCGGTGACCAGGTTGACCCCGACGGCGAGCGCGACGAGCAGCGCGGCGGGCACCACCACCGCCCACGGCTGCAGGAAGATCCCGGCGCGGTTGCGGTCGACCATGACGGCCCAGTCGGCGGCGTCCGGGGCGACGCCGATGCCCAGGAAACTGGCGGTGGCGACGAGGTAGACGGCGCCGATGAACCGGATCCCGGCGTCGGCCAGCAGGACCCGGCGGATACCCCGGGCGACGTACCCGACCGCCCGCCGCCACCACGTCTCCCGGTAGAGCCGCATCGCTTCCATCGCGGGTCCGTGGGCCAGCGGCAGGGCCGCGGCGCGGGTGATCCGGGCGATCTCCGGCAGGGCGATGACGGCGACGATTACCACCAGCGTCACCGGCCCCTGGGGTGCGGTGGCGGCGAGCAGGATGAGCAGCAGCAGCGACGGGACGGCGAGGAGCAGGTCCAGCGGGCGCATCAGCACCTCGTCGAGCCAGCGCCGGCGGGTGAGCGCGGCGAACAGACCGACGGGTACGCCGATCAGGTAGGCCAGGGCGGTCGCGGCGGCGGCGACCGCGACGACGGACCGGCCGCCGAGCAGGAGCTGCCCGGTGACGTCCCGGCCGACGAAGTCGGTGCCGAGCAGCCCTGCCTGGTCGAACGGCCGGGTCCGGTCCGCGCCGTTGCCGACCAGGGCCAGATCGACCAGGGCCGGACCGGCGAGAGCGAGCAGCAGCGGTACGGCGAGCAGGACGACCCCGGTGACCAGGCGCGGAACCCGGCCGGTCCGCCGAACCCGGCTGATCATCGGAGCCCGGCCGGTCATCGGGCACCTGCCGCACGCGGGGCGAGCCGGAATGCGACCAGGTCGGCGGCCAGGTTGACGACCACGGTGGTGACCGCCACGATCACGCACAGCCCTTGGACGGTGGGGACGTCCCGGGCGGCGACCGCGTCGACCAGGGCGGTACCCAGACCGGGGATGACGAAGACCGCCTCGACGACGATGACGCCGCCGAGCAGCCAGTCGGTGGTGCGGGCGAGTTGCTGCACGACCGGCGCGGCGGCGGTGGGCAGTGCGTGGGCCAGCCACCGGCGACGGGCACCGAGGCCGAGGCGGCGGGCGTGGGCGACGTACTCGGAGCGCAGCGCGTCGACCATGCCGGCGCGGGTCAGCCGGCTGAGTGAGCAGATCGGTCGGGCCAGCAGCACCAGCAGCGGCAGGACCAGCACGGCCGGCTGGGCGAGCAGGTTGGGGCCGGTGCCGACGGCGGTCGGCGGAAACCAGCCCAGCCGTACGCCGAAAACCGCGACCAGCAGGATGGCCAGGGCGAACTCCGGTACCGCGTAGAGACCGACGGCGACGGCGCTGATGGCGCGGTCGAGCCGGCCGCCTTCGCGCCGGGCGGCGAGCATGCCGAGGCCGATCGCGATCGGGACGAGGACGAGCAGCGTCACGGCGGCCAGCAGTACGGTCGCGGCGGCGCTGCCGACGATCATGTCCAGGACCGGCCGTTGGGAGATCAGCGATTCGCCGAAGTCTCCGTGCAGCAGCCCGGCGAGCCAGTCGAGGTACCGCTGCCACGGTGGCTGGTCAAGGTCGAGCTGTTCGCGGATCAGCGCGATCCGCTCCGGGTCGGGCTGGTCACCGGCGATCACCACCGCCGCGTCGCCGGGCAGCGCCTCGGTGAGCACGAACACGATGGTGGTGATGCCGGCGACCTGCCCGACGCCGAGCAGCAGCCGCCGAACCGTGTAGCGGGTCAGGCTCAAGCCAGCCACACCTTGTCGAAGCGGGCCCAGTCGAGGGTGTTGGCGGGGGCATCGGCGGACACCCCGCCGACCTGGGGTGTGGTGGCGACGAGGAAGTCGGCGAAGCCCCACACCAGCAGCCCGCCCTCGGCGTGCAGCATCCGCTGCATGTCGCCGTACGCCTGCCGCCGGCCCGCTTCGTCGGCGCTGGACACGGCGGTGGCGTAGAGGTCGTCGAACTCGGGCCGCATCCACTTGGTGGCGTTCGTCGTGGAGGTGCTCAGCAGCCGCTGCGAGATGTGGGTCTCGATCGGCATGGCGCCGGAGCGGAAGCAGGCCATGACTCCGTTGTCGAGCACCTCCCGCCAGTAGGTGTCCTTGTTGCGCTGCACCGGTTCGACGTTCAGCCCGACCGCGCGGGCCTGGTCGGCGAAGACGCTGGCCGCCTCGACGAACCCGGCGGCCACCGGCGCGGTGTCCAGCGGGATCCGCAGGCCGCTTGCGCCGGCCCGGTCGATGAGCGCGCGGGCCCGGTCGAGGTCGGGTTCGCGCTGCGGGATGTCGTCGGCGTAGTACTGGTAGCCCTTGCCGAACAGGTCGTTGCCGATCTGCCCGGATCCGGACAGCACCGTCTCGACCAGCTGCTGCCGGTCGGTGAGCAGGAACATCGCCTCCCGTAGGTCCCGGTTGTCGAACGGGGGCCGGTCCAGCTTCATGGTGAAGCCCTGCAGGCCGCTGTTGGCCATCCGGGTGATGGCGATCCGGTCGTCGGCGGCGTAGCTGCGGGCCGTGGTGGGGCTGATGTCGTGCGCGTACTCGACCTGCCCGGCGAGCAGCGCGTTGACCCGCGCCGACTCCTCGTTGGCGATCACGTACTCCAGCTCGTCGAGGTGCGCGGCGCCCTCCCAGTAGTCCGGGTACCGGGCCAGCAGCAGCGACGTACCGGGGGTGAAGCTGCTGAACGTGAACGGCCCGGAGCCGATCGGCTGGTCGAACGATTCGCTGCCCTCAGGCACGATGTAGGCGCCGAACGCGGCGAGCATGTTGCCGAACTCGGCGAACGGACGGGTCAGAGCGAATTCGACGGTCCGGTCGTCGACGGCCCGGCTCGCCCGCAGATCGATCAGCGACAGACTTGACCTGGCGCGGAAGGCCCGGTCCGGGTCGGTGATCCGGGCGTAGCTGGCCAGCACGTCGGCGGCCCGCACCGGCCGGCCGTCGTGGAAGGTGGCTTCGCGCAGCGGCACCCGCCAGCGGGTGAGGTCGGCGTTGGGCTCCCAGCTCAGTGCGAGCCGGGGCTGGATCGACACGTCCGGGCCGTAGTCGGCGAGCTTGTCGAAGATCGCCTTGGCCCGGGACGCCTCGTTGAACAGGCCCGCCAGGTGCGGGTCGAGGCTCTCGTTGGCGCCGCCACCGGCGAAGGCGACCCGCAGTCGGCCACCTTTCTTCGGGGTGCCGCCGGCGGCGGTGTCGGAACCAGCAGGGGCGTCGGAGTCGGCGCCGCAGCCGGCGAGAAGCGCGGCGGTCACGGCGGCACCGCCGCCGAGCAATGTTCGGCGGCGTAGTCGTGCAACAGCAGACATATCGGTTTCCTTCCAGAGGGGATTTCAGGCCGCTTCGTCGCGGCGGCGGGCGACCAGGTGCAGGCGGTCGCCGCGTAGGCCGGTCGCCAGCTCGGCGCCGGGACGCCAGGGCGGTTCGGTACGCGGGCCGGGGGCGTCGAACAGGGCGAGGACGTCGAACCCGGCGCCCTCCAGCAGATGGCGCAGCTCCTGCGGGAAGAGCAGCCGCCATGCGGAATTCTGCACGAGTTCCTGCTCCGCACCCGGCCAGGTCCACATCCGACGGCGGCGCAGCAGCTGCGCCGCGGCGTCGATCCACAAGGTGGTACGGGACGTGTAGGTGACGCCCTGCCAGCGCACCGACCGGATGCTGGGCCCGTCGACCAGGTCGGTGTTGCCGAGGAAGTACGCGCCGTTGCGCATCTCGGCGACGAGCAGCCCGCCGGGGGTCAGCTGCCGTCGGCAGTTTGCCAGCGCGGTGGTCAGGTCGGCGTTGTCGTGGCAGTACAGCAGGGCACTGTCCAGGCAGGTGACCACGTCGAAGCGGTGACCGAGGTCGAAGGTACGCAGGTCACCTTCGACGAACCGGACCCGCTGGTGGCGGCGGCGGGCGTAGGCCAGCATCCGGGTGGACAGGTCCAGCCCGGTGACGTCGAAGCCGGCGTCGGCGAGGTACCCGGCGTCGCGGCCGGTGCCGCAGCCGAGGTCGAGCAGCCGCCGGCCGGGCGGTCCGGGCGCGAACCGGTCGACCAGGTCGGCCACGAACCGTGCCGCCCGGTGCTCCGGGTCGGGAAACTGGGCCTCGTACAGCTGCGGGTTGTCGGTGAGCAGGTTGCCGTCCGACACCACCGGCCCGCCCCCGACCACCGGCCCGCTCACCGGGCCGCCTTTCCGGCGGTGGTCGGCACCGTACGTGGGGCGAGCAGGCCCCGGCGGTGCAGCGCCCACACAGCGGCGCCGCAGGCCAGGCCCAGCCCGGCGCAGAGCAGCCACGCTCCGGCGGGTACGCCCTGCGCCGCCCCGTCCGGCTGGCCACCGGTCTGCATGAACCGGCCGACGGCGGTGGTGGCCAGCGCCGCCACAACCCCGGAGGCCAGGTAGAACACGCCGAAGTAGGTGCCGGTCAGCCCGTCGCGGGCGAAGCCGGGCACCAGCTCCAACACGAACGGCTGCGCCATCATCACACCGACCGCCAGCGCCAGCGCGGCGACCAGCGTCGGCAGCGCCCGCACCGGAGGCGGGCCGGTCACCGGCAGCAGCGGCAGCAGGAATCCGAGACCGGCCACCGCCGACCCGGCCGCGATGGACACCCCACGGCTGCCCCGCTGGCGCAGCCAGCCGGTCAACCGCACCTGCCAGACGAGAGTGACCACCGTGGACACGACGAAGAGTGCCGCCACCGCCAGCGCGGTGCCGGCGGCGGCCTCGGCCTGCACCGGTAGCACCAGGTACAGCTGGGTCTGCAGGGCGAACAGCGCACTCAACGCCACCGTGAACGCCAGGAACCGACCGTCGGTCAGCGCCTCCCGCCAGTCCCGGCCGACGCTCTGCCCGCTGCGGGTCACCGGGTGCGGTGGCAGCACCAGCAGTTGCGCCACGGTCAGCGCGGCGAACACCACCGTCGCGCCGATCGCGGCGGCCCGGAAGTCGACCAGCAGCAGCGCGCTGCCGAGCAGCGGCCCGAGCAGCGCACCGGCGCTGGCGAAGACGTTGAACAGGGCGAAAGCCTCGGCCCGGCGCTCGGGGGCGGCCTCGGCGAGGTAGGCGCGTACCGCCGGGTTGAACAGCGCCCCGGCCAGCCCGGTCAGCACCGAGGCGGCCAGCAGTGCGGGCAGCGACCCGCCGACCGCGAACACCGCGAAGCCGACCGCCCGCAGCCCGCAGCCCGCGATGATCACGCCACGTGCGCCGAGCCGGTCGGCGGCCGATCCGCCGACCAGGAACAGTCCCTGCTGGCTCAGGTTGCGTACCCCGAGGACCAGGCCGACCAGGGTGGCCGACAGGCCGATGTCGTCGCGCAGGTAACCGGCCAGGTAGGGCAGCAGCATGTAGAAGCCGACGTTGACCCCGAGCTGGTTGACCACCAGCAGCCGGATCGCCGGTGGAAAACTGGTCAGCGTCGTCCAGGTCGCCTTCACCGCACCGCCTCCGCCACGCCGGATCCGGTCGTCGCCGTCGGCGTCACGCCCAGTCCGGGGGTGTCCGCCAGGCGCAGCACGCCGTCGTGGCCGCCGATCCCGGTCCACGGGTCATCGGCGATCAGCAGGTGCCCGTCCAGGTCGACCCAGCGGGCGAGGCCGGCCAGATGCACGGCCGGTGCGACGCCGAGCGTGCTGGCGACCAGGCAGCCGAGCATGATGTCCAGGCCGCGTTCCCTGGCCGCCTCGACGATCCGGGTGGCGGCGACGATCCCGCCGCACTTGGCCAGCTTGACGTTCACCCCGGCGACCGATCCGGTGAGCCGGTCCAGGTCGGCGAGGCGCTCGGCGTCCTCGTCGGCGACGACCGGGATCGCGGTGCGGGCGGCCACCCGGGCCAGCAGGTCGGGCCGACCCGGCGGGATCGGCTGCTCGACGGCGTCGATCCGGTACGGGGTGAGCGCGTCGAGCCGCCGTACCGCCTGCTCGGCGGACCAGCCGCCGTTGGGGTCGAGCAGCAGCCGGGCCGTCGGCGCCTCGGCGCGTACCGCCGCCACCCGGGCCACGTCGGCGTCGTCACCGGCTTTCACCTTCAGCACCGCGAACCCGGCGGCGACCAGCCGACGCGCGGTCGCCGCCGCGTCCGCGACCGGCACCAGCCCGATCGTGTACGCCGTGGCCACCGGAGTCGGTGCCGGTGCTTGCAGCAGCCGGTGCACCGGCAGCCCCCGGGCCTGGCCGAGCAGGTCGTGCACGGCGGTGTCCAGCGCCGCGAGCACCCCGGCGGGTCCGTCGAAGGTGCTCAGCTCGTCGCGCAGGGCCGCCGGATCCGAACAGCCGGCGAGTCGGCCGGTCCAGCCGGCACAGGTACGTTCGATCGCGGCCCGGTCGAGTCCGTAGTAGCCGCTGGTGACGACCTCGCCGTGGCCGGTGAGCCCGTCGTGGGTGACGGTGAGCCGGACCGCTTCGCGGTGGGCCATCACCGAACGGGAGATCCGCAGCGGCTCGCGCAGCACCAGCCGGTAGGAGTGCCAGGACAGTTTCATGCCGGCACCCGCTCGTGGCGTACCGGGTCGCCGACCACCCGGCAGCGGCTCCACCGGGTGACCTCCACCGCACCGGGGTGCGGTATCTCGACCGGATGGCCGGGGGTGGGGCCGAGCAGCCCGTGCCGGCCGCACCAGCCGTCGTCGAAGATGGAGTCGAGGTAGCGGTGCGGGCCGTCGGGGAAGACCGCCAGCACCCGGGTGTCCGGCTGGGTGCGGGCCACCCAGGCGGCGACCCTGGCGACCGCGCCGGTGGACCATCCGCCGGTGACGAACGCCGTCCGGGCCAGCCGCCGGCAGGTGTCCACCGCCTCCGCCGGGCCCAGCCAGTGCACCTCGTCGAACGCCGGATAGTCCACGTTGTTCGGGAAGATGCTGCTGCCCAGCCCGCGCATCACCCGCCGTCGGGCCGGCTGGCCGAAGATCGTCGAGCCGATGGTGTCCACGCCGATCAGCCGCAGCTGCGGCCAGTGCCGGCGCAGCGTCCGGGCCAGCCCGGCGCTGTGCCCGCCGGTGCCGACGCTGCAGACCAGCACGTCGACGGTGTCGACCTGGGCGGCGATCTCGTCACCGAGGCTCGCGTACCCGGCGACGTTGTCGGGGTTGTGGTACTGGTCCGGCCAGTACGCGCCGGGCAGCGTCGCCAGCACCTGCGTCAGCCGTTCCCGGCGGGCCTGCTGCCAGCCACCTGTCGGGTGGGGCTGCTCGACCACCTCCAGCCGGGCTCCGTACGCGCGTAGCAGCGCCCGCATCGACGGCTCCAGCTCCCGGTCGACAACCAGCACCACCGGGTGGCCGAGGGCCTGCCCGGCGAAGACCAGCCCGATGCCGAGGGTGCCGCTGGTCGATTCCACCACCGGTGCGCCGTCGCGGAGTTCGCCGCGCCGCCGCGCGCCTACCAGCATCGCCACCGCCGCGCGGGCCTTCATCCCACCCGGCGCGGCGGACTCGACCTTCGCCCAGAAGCCGCCGTGCGGGTGCGGCAGCGGCGCGTCGACGTAGATCAGCGGGGTGTGCCCCACCAGGTTCAGCAGCTGCGGGGCGCTCACCCGGACACCCCGTACCGGTAGAGGGTCGTCGGTCCGCCGTCGAGCCAGAAGAACGGGTACGGCTCGGCCGACACCGCCGTCAGCCCAGCGCCGAGGAACCACGGCAGCACGGCGCTGCCGGTCTGCGCGAACGTCACGAACGGCTTGCCCTCGGCGGCGGCGTGGGTCAGCAGCGGCTCGAAGGTGCCGTTGCCGAGCGTCATCCCCGAGGCGAGGATCGCGTCGCAGCGGTCCAGCAGCGCCGCCGCGTCGGGCAGACACGGCTCGTCCCATTCGGTGTGGCCGCCGGCCAGGTCGCACGGCAGGTACCGCCGGTCGGCGGCGCGGAGCCGGGCCAGCAGCGAGTTCACCACCCCGACGACCAGGACCGGGCCGCCGGTCGGCGGCAGCAGGTCGACCACGGCGGCGGCCCGGGTCTGCGACTTGGCCAGCGAGCTGCCGGCGGGCACGGTGACCACGGTGTCGGCCACCTCGGCGTGTGGCCGCTGCGCCATCAGGTACGCGTCGAGCGCGGCCACCCGCACCGGCAGCAGCGGATGCGCGAGCAGGTCGGCGACCGAGGCGCCGACACAGTCGTAGACGACCTCGTCGGGCAGCGCGCCGGGCTCGACCGCGCAGGAGCCGACCGCCGCGTCGACCCGCAGGCTCAGCACCTGGTTGCGGTAGCCGCGCAGCCGATTCGCGTGCCTCGCGCCCTGCCTGGTCACGAACCCCACACTGACCTGGCAGCGGGTCGGGTCCACGCCGTGCCGTCCGGCCTGTACCGCGTCGATCAGCGCGGCGAGGGACCGGTACGCCGGCGGGGCCGGCGACACGGCCGTCATACCGCCGCTCCGGCCGGCGTGGCGGCGAACCGGTGCCGGTCGGTGCCGTCGTCGTCGACGTACCCGACGCGTACCTGTGCGGCCAGGCCGTCGGCGATGGTCCGCGCGTCGGTCCCGGCCGTGTCGACAACCATGACGTGGCCCAGGTAGTCGTTGTTGCTGCTGCTGTCCCCGGCCCGGTGGCCGGCGGGTTTCACCGACCAGTCGACCACCCGTGGGTCGGTCTGCCAGGCCCCGGTTCCGTCAACCCGGGCGATGACACCGGGGCGCGGCGGCAGTACGAATGCGATCGCCGCGCTGCGTACGCCCGTGTCGGCGGGTGTGAGGTCGGCGGTCTCGCCGAGCGCCAGCTGCGCGTACACCATGGGCAGGTCGATGCCGGTGACCCGGCGCACCAGCTCGGTGATCTGGTTGCCGGCCGGCCGGGGGTTGACCTCGACCACCCGGGGCCCGGCCGGGGTCAGTCGCAGCTCGGTGTGGGCGACCCCGCGGTCCAGCCCGACCGCCGCCAGCGCGGCCACCGCCACCTCACCGGCCCGGCGGGTGGTCGCCGGGTCGAGCACCGCCGGGAACATGTGTCCGGTCTCGACGAACCCCGAGGCGCCGCCGAGGCTCTTGTCGGTCACCCCGACGACCGTCGTGTGTCCGTCCACGGTGACCGTCTCCACGCTCACCTCCGGACCGGACAGCAGCTCCTCCAGCAGCACCGTCGGCACCCGGGGCTGGCGTCTGGCGTTGACCGGGAACCCGGTGAGGGCGTTGAACGCCGCCCGTAGCCCGGCCTCGTCGGCGACTTCGCGCACGTACATGCCGGCGCAGAGGTCGACCGGTTTGACCACCAACGGGAAGCCCAGCTCCCGGGCGGCCTGCGCGACGTCGGACCAGCTCTGCGCGAGCGCGTACCGGGGTTGCGGCACGCCGGCGGCGTCCATCGCCGCCCGGGCGAGGTCCTTGCGGTACGCCCGGCGCACCGCCTCTGGGTCCGCGCCGGGCAGTCCTAGGTGGGCGGCCAGCTGGGCGGCGGTGTCGAGGTAGTAGTCGCAGGAGGTGAGCACGCCGTCGAAGCGCAGCGCCCGGTGCAGCTGTTCCGTGTGCTCCAGCAGTCCGGGCAGCTCGTTGGTCTCGGCGGTCAGTACATTGTGCGCGGCGAGCAACGGATGTGCACCCCCGGCCGGTGCGCTGCGCAGGTAGTGGTGCAGGTCGCGGGTCAGGAAGGAGAACTGGTGACCGGCCTCCAGCACGGCCCTGGGCAGCAGATGCGCCATCGCACCGACCCAGCTCTCCACCAGCAGCACATGCGCCATCGACGCCTCCTCGCTCGGAAACCGGCATGGTGATGGTAACGGTTATCGTTTACTGAGGATAGGCGCACGCTGCCCGGCAGCCGGTCAGCGAGTGCGGCAGCGGCCCCGAGGGCTCACCGCCGCGACTGGTCTGCCTCGGTCCGGGCAGTGGATGTCGGCGGGTGGAAATCGGCCAAGCCCGTGACGAGCAGCAGGTACGCGGTCAGTTCCAGCAGCGTGATGAGCGCCGTGACCGGGTACGGCGTCGACGGCGTGGACCCGATGGCGTAGGCGGCGGACCAGGCCAGCTGGTCGCCCGCGTGCAGGGGCAGCGGCACGGCCCGGATGGCCGCGTCCACATGGGGCAGCGCGGTGACGGCGAGCAGCGCCGCCCCGGCCGAGGCGAGCCACCGGCGGTGCCCGGCCAGCGCCGTGGCGAGCGCCAGCGCGGCCAACCCGAGCCCCAACGGCGGCAGCACCGCCAGGCTCACGGCGATCACCGAGCCGGCCAGGTCCGCTCCGGTCGAATGGTCGCGGTGGTTGATCGCCATGGTCAGCCAGCTGGCGATGATCCGGATCGCCGCGTACCCGGTGATCACCACGGCTGCCAGCGCTGTGGCGACTGCTGGCCGGCGCCGCCGGGGGTGGCGGTGCCACGCCGCGACCAGCACCGCCACTGCGGTCAGCGACGCCCAGCAGAGGGCGAGGCCCGCCTCGACGCCGGCGAATCGGTCGACGCCGGCGGTATCCGGCCGCAGCACCTGCCAGCCGTGGCCCTCGGCGCGGTCACCGGGCATCGTCCGGACGGCGTCCAGCATCAGGACGGCGAGCGCCGCCGGCACCGCCCAACGTGGCGTCGGCAGCCCGCTGGCCACGGCGTAGGCGACGAGCAGGCCGATCGCCAGCACCTCGGCGTAGCGCCAGGCCGGGCTGGCTGTCAAAACGCCAGCGACGTGGATCACGGCGCACCCGCCTGCGGCGGTCAGGAGAACCGGTCCGCGACGCACCGGGCGAATCTAGCTCGCCCCTCTGCCAGCGGTCGGATCGCTTACCAACGCTCCAGGCGGACATCGACGGAGCAGCACCGCTGGCCTTCGCTTGCCGGGCCAGCGGTCGGACGGGTATCAGGCTTCGAACCTGCCGGTCCTGATGTCCTGGACGAAGCCGGTCCACTGGGCCGGGGTGAAGGACAGCACCGGCCCAGCCTGGTCCTTGCTGTCACGCACCTGGGCGGCCTGGTCGACGTACCGTGCCTCCACGCAGGCACCGTTGCCGCCGCTGCGGCTGCTCGTGCGCCACTGGTTGTCGAGTGCCTTCATGGTGTCTCCCTATCCCGGAGGTCCTTGATCATCTCGGCCGATGCTGCGGGTGACAGGGCAGATGCCCGCAGGTCGTCGAAGACCTTGGCGCACCTCTGCACATCCTCACCTTCAGCGTAGAGGTCTCCGGTCAGCCCTTCGATGTAGACCACCCCCGGCCCCTCGTCGAAGCTGAGGATGTGGAAGCTCGACAGCATCGAGGCGTATGCACCCTCCCCGAACGGGATGACCTGAATGATCACGTTCCACCGGTCCTGGGCTTCGAGCAGCGCTGTCAGCTGGTTGGTCATGATCTCCGGTCCGCCGATCCGGCGGTGCAGCACTGCCTCGTCGATGACCGCGACCAGGCGGAGCTTCTCCTCGGTGAGCAGCTTCTGTCGCTCCACGCGGACCGCTACCCGTTCCTCTACGGCCTGCGGTGTGGGCTGCGATGCGTCAGCGACCGTGATCGCACGGGTGTAGTCGACGGTCTGCAGCAGGCCGGGCACCACGAGCGTCTCGAAGTTCTGGATCGTCGTGGCGGCGGACTCCAGTCCGATGTACTGCCGGTACGAGTTCGGCAGGTCTCCGTACTTCGCCCACCAGCCGCGTTGCTTGCCGCTCCGCGCCATCGACAGCAGGGTCTCGCGCAGCTCGGCGTCGGCCACGCCGTACAGGTCCAGTAGGGCGTTCAGCGCCGGACCCTTCAGCCCGACCCTGCCCTGCTCGATGCGGCGCAAGGTGCTTGCCGAGACTTCGATGGTGTCAGCTGCCTTCTCGGTGGTCACGTTGGCTTCCTCGCGTGCTCGGCGGAGCTGCACGCCGAGCTGGAACCGCACGAAGGTCGGGCTCGTCATGCCCACATTCTGCTCCTGACGCCTCGTTCTCGGCCATCCATATTTCGTCAATCCTAGATGGCTGCCAATCCTTGACTCCACAAAAGTGCGCGCGCAAAATGGACGCACGAGCCACATCGCGCAGATGCGAGGGAGCGGGCATGTCTCAACACGTCCCTATCAACCGGGGGCACTGGCCGAAGGAAGCCCAGTGAGCACGCACACTCCGGATCGTCCCCACTGGATGTGTGCGAAGTGCGGACTTCCATGGCCGTGCGACGCGCGCCGTCAGGAGCTCCTCGCCGAGTACACCGGCGCACGGGTGTCGCTGTCGGTCTACATGGCCACGTGCCTGATAGACGCCATGACCGATCTGCCGCTGCACAGGTCCGGGTACCTGTACTGGCGGTTCATTGGGTGGTGGCGCTGATGCTGTGTCGATCCCACAGGAGGGGATGTCGATGATGGAAGTGGGAGCGTTGTTCAGCGCGGCGCTGCTCGGCTTCTGCGCGGGGTTGTGGTCGTTCAAGGTCAAGTCCAGGTGGTGCCCGGACTGCGGGCGTACGACGTACCCGATGGCGGATCGGCCTGGTGAGTAGCCGGCTACTCGCCACACCGGAGCCGAAACCCGGCGACGTGCTGATCATCGGCCGGGAAGCCAGCGTCCAGTTCGCCGATGACCGCGCCATCCGACTCCGGGTCATCGCCGTCGACCGGAAGTGGACCTACGACGGGTGGATCTGGATCACCGGATACGTCATCGACCGCCACGGCAACGCAGCCGAACGGCGGGAGATATTCGTCCAGCGCCACGGACTCTACCGACTACCCCGGCGCACGGAAACCTGACCATCGACCAATTGATCAAGGGAGAGAAATGATCACCGAGATGCTACGTGACTGGTGGCTACGCTGGCTCGACTGGCGCTCCGGCCGGTCCACGGCGTCCAAGCGGCTGCACCACCTGCGACGCGAGTTGCGGCGACAGCGACAGACGGCATCTGCCCGCCACCGCCGATTCGACAGCAACCGGGGACACCACTGGTCCACGCAGGCCACCGAACTCGTCCCGACCCTGCGCCCGTTGATGACCTACGGCCAGCAACTCGGCTACCGGGTCGTCCTGCACGGCTCACCCTGACCGACGCACGCCCCGACACCCACCAAGCCGGGGTCACCTGCCCGCCCGGCCGGGATCACCAAGATCAGTTGAAGGTGAGATACCTTTCAGTCGGCGGGAAAGGTGTCTCACCTTCAACTCGTGGCGTCGGTGCCGGTCAGCCCGGCGGTGCCGGTGGCGTCGGTGATCCTCGAAGCCGGGGAAGAGGGGATCTGTGCCGTCGGCTCCGTACACCTCACTGTCGGACGTCCCCGATGTCGTCCTCGCAGAACTGTCGTGGGCACGCCATGGCGTGATCATGCTGGCCGTCGACGGGCTGTCAATGACGCGGCGCCGGCGGCAGGCTGGCGGACCGCCGAGCTGACCCGGTTGGCCAACGCGTTCCCGAGTACGTCGACGACCGCGTGGCTGACCGCGCCATGACCGGAGTCGGGCCAGCGCGGCACGGCGCAGCCGCCTGCGGCGGTCAGGAGAACCGGTCCGCGGCGCACCGGGCGAATCCAGCCCGACCCCGGCCGAACCCGTCCGCCGGCGGCATCCGTCGACGGTCTCCGACCGTAGGTGATCGGGTCGACCTCTGTGGATATTGACAGAAGTTTGTCAATTAGTAAACTTTCCTTCCTGAGAGCGCTCTCACGACTTGCTCACATCGACCTCTCGGAGGTATGCAGATGAACCGCAAGCTGGGTGCGCTGCTGGGCCTGACCCTGAGCGCCAGCCTGCTCGCCGTACCGCCACCGGCCGCCGCCGCGCCGACCGCCGGCACCTCCGGCCCCGCCACGAGCGCGCCGGCCGCCGCCACCGAGATCGCCGATCCGGCCGACTCCGCCGCAACCGCCGATATGGCCGCGCTGCCCGCCGGCCAGATCGCCGCGCTGCGCCGGGATCTCGACCTCACCCCGGACCAACTGGCCACCCGGCTCGCCGTCGAGGCGGCCGCCGTACCGATCGAACACCGCCTGCGCACCGAACTGGCCGACGCGTACGCCGGCACCTGGGTCGCCGACGACGGCCGTACCGTCGTCGTCGGGGTGACCGACCCGGCGCAGGCCGCCCGGGTCCGCGCAGCCGGTGCCGAGCCCCGGACCGTCACCCGCAGCCTCGCCGAGCTGGACCGGCTCGCCGCCGGACTCGACCGACAGGCCGCCAGCGCCGACACCGCCGTGCACTCCTGGTACGTCGACCCGGTCACCAACACGGTGACCATCGAGGCCGCCGACGTCGCGGCGGCGGCCGGCTTCGCCCGCGCCGCCGGGCTGCCCACCGCCGCCACATCGGTGGTACGCAGCGACGACGCCTACCGCCCGGTGTACGACATTCGGGGCGGCGACCAGTACGTGATCAACGACAGTGTGCTCTGCTCGGTCGGCTTCGCCGTCGCCGGTGGATTCGTCACCGCCGGCCACTGTGGCGGCGTCGGGGCCTCCACCGCCGGCAGCGGGGTCGCGCAGGGCACCTTCCGGGGGTCGTCGTTCCCCGGCGACGACCTGGCCTGGGTGCAGACCAACGCCAACTGGGTGCCCCGGCCCTGGGTGAACAACTACGGCGGCGGCACGGTCAACGTCACCGGCTCCCAGGAGGCGGCGGTCGGGGCCGCCGTCTGCCGGTCCGGCCGGACCACCGGCTGGCGGTGCGGCACCATCACCGCCAAGAATGTCACCGTCAACTACTCAGGCCAGCTCGTCTACGGACTGGTCTCCAGCAGCGCCTGTGCGCAGCCCGGTGACTCCGGCGGCTCGTTCCTCGCCGGCACCCAGGCGCAGGGCGTCACCTCCGGCGCCGGCGGCAACTGCAGCTCCGGCGGCACCACCGTCTACCAGCCGGTCAACGAGATCCTTTCCCGCTACAGGCTGTCGTTGACCACCACCGGCGGCGGTTCGACCAGCCGGATCATCGGGCTCGCCGACAAGTGCATCGACGTACCGAACTCCAACGGAGTCGACGGCCAGTACCTGCAGCTGTACCGGTGCAACGGCACCAACGCGCAGAACTGGACCTTCCCCGGCGACGGCACCATCCGGGCGCTGGGCCTGTGCATGGACGTCGCCTGGGGCTCGACCGCCAACGGCGCCGTGGTGCAGCTCGCGAACTGCAGTGGCAACCCGGCCCAGCAGTGGGTGCTCTCCGGCGCCGGTGACCTGGTAAACCCGCAGGCCAACAAGTGCGTCGACGTGGTCGACTGGAACACCGCCGACGGTGCCCGCCTGATCATCTACGAGTGCCACGGCGGCGCCAACCAGAAGTGGCGGCGCGGCTGACCGACCGAACCGCGGTGCTGATACCGGCGGCACCAGGTGCCCGTGATGCCGCCGGCATCACGGGCACCCTTCGTCGACAGGGCAGCCGGGTCGATCGTCCGAGTAGGCCGCAGATGTATCAGGATGAGGCGGAACCACGAGATGGGAAAGGGAATGGGGCGGTCAACCGAGACGCGGGGCGATCAGGTCGTCGATCGCGAGGTCCATCCGGGTGTACGGAACCGGGATGCGCTCACCGTGCCGGTACTCGACCCGCGTGCGGTACCCGGTTGCGACAGGACCGGTGTGTTCGTAGATCGCCTCCTGGGTGACCACCCAGTACACGGGGTAACCGGCCTGACCGTAGAGCCTGGCCTTGACGTTGAGGTCCTGGATCGCGGTCTCGTCGGCGACCTCGACCACGAGCAGCACGTCGGCGGCGTCCCAGACCGACAGCCGGGTCCCGACGGACCCGATCGGATCCGCGTCGGCTCGACGCACCCAGCAGTCCGGGTCGGGAAGCGACTCCCCGGTCGGCAGGGTCGCAGTCGTCACCCGCACCCCGGATCGTGGCAGCAGCGCCAGCAGTTGACCGACGGTGTCGCCGTGCCACGAACCGATCACCACTGGCCAGATCTCTCCTTCGACGAGCTCGACCCGGCGGTCGAAGGCACCCGCTTCAAAGGCGCGCACGAACTCGCTCCGACTCCATCGGTAGGCGAGTACGGGCTGGTTCATGGTTTCGAGCCTACCAACCAGTTCGTCCGCCCCGAGGCGGTCGGAAGGCTGCGGCGGCTTATGTTGGCAGGCGGGTGCGGTGCGCACTCGCGGCGGCCGATCACGGACACGTCGCCTACCTGCACGACGGCCGGCCGGTGTGAGCGCACCGGGCGGGAGAGAGGATCGAGACGTGGGGATCTACGACATTCCACTCACCACCCTGGCCGGGCAGCCCGGCTCGTTGGGGAACTTCGCCGGCAAGGCACTGTTGGTGGTCAACGTGGCGTCGAAGTGCGGGCTGACCCCGCAGTACGCCAGCCTGGAGCAGCTGCACGAGCGGTACACCGACCGGGGCTTCTCGGTGGTCGGCTTCCCGTGCAACCAGTTCGGCGGCCAGGAGCCGGGCAGCGCCGAGGAGATCCAGGAGTTCTGCTCGGCGACGTACGGGGTGACGTTCCCGATGTTCGCCAAGATCGAGGTCAACGGACCCGGCCGACACCCGGTCTACGCCGAGTTGACCGAAACCGCCGATGCCGACGGTACGGCCGGTGACATCCAGTGGAACTTCGAGAAGTTCCTGATTGCGCCGGACGGCCGGGTGGTCGGCCGGTTCCGGCCCCGGGTCGAGCCGACCGACGACGCGGTGGTCGCCGCGATCGAGGCACAACTGCCCGGCTAGGGCAGGACTGCCGCGTTGTACCGGCCGGCCCTGGGCTGGGGTCGGCCGGCCGTACGGTCACCGGGCCGGGGCGAATGCTAGGAATCCTCCTGGGACCTGCCGGCCGTACCGGACCTGCCGGCCGTACCGTCGGTCTGGTCCTCGCCGGCCAGCGCGGACCGCAACCGTTCCTTCTCGGACCGGCGGCGCTCGGCGGACTCGGCGATCTGCTGCGCCATCTCGTCCCGCCAGCCGCGCATCAGAAACCAGGACAGCGCGGCCGAGAAAATGACCGCGATCATAAGTTTCAGAAAAATGTTGATGTCGATCGGCCAGAGGGCCAGCACGACGACCACGAACAGCCCGATCCGGCCGAGCGTGTACTTCACCGCAGGGCTCATGCCTCTCCTCACCGGCCGTCCAGCCACCGGACGCCATGGAACCAGACCGCCGCGTACACCAGGGCGAAGACCGCCGCCCCGATTGCGCCGCCGGCCGTCGCCGGCAGCTCGGCCGCTATCCCGGCGGCGAGCAGCCCGGACGTGACCCCGACCCCGGTCGCGACGGCAGCGGCGACGAACCGGGCGGAGCCGCCGGCCCAGGCCCGGAAGTCGTCGGCGAACAGCCACGCCGGCAGGATCACCGCCAGCCAGCCGTTCGACTGGCCGAGTCGGCCGTCGCCGATCAGCGTGAACACGCCGTCGAACAGCAGCAGCACGACCAGTCCGATCACCAGTCCGGCGCCGACCACGCCGAGCAGATCCGGCAACGCGGCGACCCGACCTGCGGCGTCCCGGCGCGGGAGACTGTCGCTCTTCGATTCCGTCATGACCCCATGAGGGTACGCCTGAGCTTGTGCCGCACCCGGACCAGGTTTGCCAAGCCGGCATCCGGATAACCGGCCCAGGTGACTGCCGACCCCCGATGGCACGGGGCACCGAGGGTCGGCGCTGCCAGGTATGAACCGCTGGCCGCTGCGGTGGAGGTGTCCGGATGCACCCGCTGCACCTGAGCTACGCGCTGGTCGGCGTGCTCGCCGTACTGCTGGCCTTCTGGTCGAGCGCCATCCGCCGCGCGCCGGTCAGCGAACCGCTGCTCGCGTTGCTGCTCGGCATCCTGGTCGGCCCGGTGTCCGGGCTGATCGATCCGTCCGACCACGACACCACCGGCCTGCTCCGGGAGGCCAGCCGGATTCTGCTGGCCGTGTCGCTGATGGCGGTGGCGCTGCGGTTTCCCGCCACCGGATATCTGATGGTGGCCCGCCCGGTCGGGGTGCTGCTGACCCTGGGCATGGTCGGGATGGCGGTGGTCAGCGCCGGTCTGGCCTGGCTGCTGCTCGGCCTACCGGTCGCCCTGGCGGTGCTCCTCGGGGTCTGCCTGACCCCGACCGACCCGGTGCTGGCGTCGAGCGTCGTGTCCGGGACACCAGCCGAACGGGCACTGCCGGCCCGGCTGCGTCAGGTGATCAGCGGTGAGTCCGGGATCAACGACGGGCTCGCGTACCTGTTGGTCGCGCTGGCGTTGATCGCAGCCGCCGCCCGGCCGGCCGGCCAGCAGGCGGTCGAGGCGGCCTGGGGCGTCGGCGGGGCGGTTCTGGTCGGCGGGGCGGTCGGCTACCTGGCCGGTTGGGCGGTACGGGCCGCCGAGGCGCGGGAGCAGGTCGACCAGGGCTCGCTGCTGGTCTTCGCCGTGGTTCTCGGCGTGGCCGCCCTGGGCGTCGCCCGGGTCGCCGGTACCGACGCGATCCTCGCCGTGTTCGTCACCGGCCTGGCCTACAACCGGATGATCGGCCGCCGGTCCCGGGCGTCCGAGCAGCAACTCGACGACGCGCTCACCCGGTATCTCGTCCTGCCGGTGTTCTTCCTGCTGGGTCTGGTGGTCCCGTGGCGGCAGTGGCTGGAGCTCGGCTGGCCCGTCGTGGCGTTCCCGGTGGCCGTGCTACTGCTGCGCCGGCTGCCGGTGGTGCTGGCCCTGCGGCCGGCGCTGGGCATGTCGTGGCGGGACACCGTGTTTCTCGGCTGGTTCGGCCCGATCGGCGTGTCCGCCCTGTTCTACCTGACGTACAGCTACGCCGAGGGGGCGACGGATTCCCGGCTGTGGGCGGCCGGGACGCTGGTGATCGCGGCCAGCACCCTGGCGCACGGGGTGACCGCCACCGCCGGTCGCCGCTGGTACTCAGCGATGTCCCGTGGTGTCGGCGACCGGTGAGGCCGCCTGGCACCGTTGGATGTCCGGCCGGTGCTCGGGCCGGACCGCCGTGGTCAGGTCGGCGAGAATGCTGTCGATCAGCTCGATGACCCTCGGCTGGTCAGTGGCGGCCCGCCGGACGTCGGTGATCGAGGTGGCGAGGTGGCTGGCGAACGACTGCCGGCGGACGTGGACCCGGACCGTCCCGTCGTCGTCCTGGACGATCCGCGGTCGGTCCGGCCGGTCGGCCAGTCGGCGTAGCAGGTCGTGCGCCTCCTGCAGGGCGCGGACGGCGGTGGTGGCGTCGTTGATGCCGGGCGAGAGCGCCCGTTCGGCGATGTCGGCGAGCTGCCGTAGCCCGAAGCCGACGTCCTGGCCGGGTACCCGTTCGACGCCGACCTCGACGGCCTGCCCGGCCAGCGTCGCGTCAACCGGGCCCGGCGGGGCGTCACCGACGGCGTGCACGGCGACCAGTGGCATGCCGGCCACCACGAACTCGCCCGGGATCCGCTCGACCGTGAGAGCGCAGCCGTACCGGCGGGCGAGCCGCGCCAGCAGATTGACGTCGACCGCGACGACCACCCCGGTGGCCGGTGCGGCCAGCACGTCGACGATCGGGCCGTCCGGGGAACCGGTCGGATCGGTCGGCCGGGCCGCCCACCGGTCGATGCTGCGCCTGCTCTGCACCCCGATCGTCGCGATCATGTGCGAGACCCGCATCAGCGCGGTCATGTGGTGCAGGTAGTAGATGAACATCCCGGTGCTGCCCAGCACCAGGGCCATCGACACGGCCAGCGACAGCGCCGGCAGCCGGGCCTCGGCCCGGCCCGGTAGCGCGGCGAGGACCACCATCGCGAACAGGAACGTCGCGACGAACGTGCCCAGGGTGGCCTGGGTGACCCGGTCGCGCAGGAACGTCCGTAGCACCCGGGGTGAGTACTGGCTGGAAGCCAGCTGCACCGCGACCACCGTGATGGAGAAGACCAGCGCGGTGAACGAGATCATCGCGGTGATCACCGACGACAGCAGCGATCTCGCGCCGGCCGGCCCGCTCGGCAGGAAGCCGTCCAGTGGCAGTCGCAGCCGCAGGTCCAGGGCGGTGAGCAGGATCGCGCCGAGCACCGCGCCGGTCGCGAACGCCGCCGGTACCGCCCAGAAACTGCCCCACACGCCACGGAGGCGGGACAGCATGCCGCGCGGCTGACTCACCGCAGCGTCCTACCCACGCCAGGGCGGGTCGACACCTGCCGGCCGGATCAGGCCGGTCCGGGCCGCTCGAAGGCGTTGCCGTTCCGGCTCGCCAAGGCCCAGATCTGCGGCGGCCTCGCTCAGGCCCAGATCTGCTGCGGCTCGGCCCGCCGGTCGGCCAGCGCCGGCGGCCGGTCGTACTCGCGTACCACCTGGTAGCGGGTGTCCCGCTCGACCGGCTGGAAGCCGGCGTCCCAGATCAGGTGCAGCAGGTCCTCTCGGTGCATGGTGTTCGGCGTGCCGTAGGAGTCCGCGTCGTGGGTGATCTTGTACTCGACCACCGACCCGTCCAGGTCGTCGACGCCGAAGTTGAGCGACAACTGCGCCACGGACAGCCCGTGCATCACCCAGAAACACTTGACGTGCGGCACGTTGTCGAACAGCAGCCGGGACACCGCGAAGGTCTTCAACGACTCGGCCGGTGCCGCCATCGTGGTGCGCTCCTGGATCCGGTTTCGGA
The DNA here is from genome assembly GCF_030345075.1 of Solwaraspora sp. WMMA2065. NCBI lineage: Bacteria > Bacillati > Actinomycetota > Actinomycetes > Micromonosporales > Micromonosporaceae > Solwaraspora > Solwaraspora sp. WMMA2065. The sequence goes on along the minus strand of NZ_CP128361.1, from coordinate 4,416,827 downwards.
TCTTGCCGTCCGCCGAGTCGACGAAGTCGTGCTGGTAGCGCAGCGGGATGAAGACGGTGAAACCGCCGGTCTCGTCCTGTAACTCGCGCAGCCGCAGCACGTGGTCCACCCGGTGCCGGGGCTCCTCGATGTGGCCGTAGAGCATCGTCGATGGCGTCCGCAGCCCCTTGCTGTGCGCCAGCCGGTGAATCCGTGACCAGTCCTCCCAGTGACAGGCGTGGTCGACGATGTGCTGGCGGACCTCCCAGTCGAAGATCTCCGCGCCGCCACCGGTCAGCGACTCCAGGCCGGCGTCCATCAGCTCGTCGAGGATTTCGTCCGCCGGCAGCCCGCTGATCTTCTCGAACCACTGCACCTCGGTCGCGGTGAACGCCTTGAGCTTGACGTTCGGCAGCGCCGCCTTGAGCTCGCGCAGCACCTTCGGGTAGTACCGCCAGGGCAGGGTCGGGTGCAGGCCGTTGACGATGTGCAGCTCGGTGAGCTGCTCGTCCTCCATCTCCTTGGCCTTACGGACGGCCTCGTCGATGCGCATCGTGTACGCGTCCTTCTCGCCCGGCTTGCGCTGGAACGAGCAGTACGCGCAGGAGGCACTGCACACGTTGGTCAGGTTGAGATGCCGGTTGACGTTGAACATCACCCGGTCGCCGTTGAGCTCGGTCCGCCGATGATGCGCCAGCCGGCCCAGCCAGGCCAGGTCGTCGCTGGCGTACAGGTCCACCCCGTCGGTGTGGTCCAGCCGCTCCCCGGCGTACACCTTCTCTTCGAGCTCACGCTTGCGACCAGCGTCCACGTCCGCCACGCCCCTTCCCGGCCGGCCACGCCGACGACCCGCCGTCGACGACCATCAGCCGTGATCCGCGTTCGAGCGTACGTCCCGGGACCGCCGGTCGGCTCCTCGCCCGGCGGCACAGCGACCTGCGTCATGCCCGGGTCGCCAACCTCTCAGCTTCTCGTTACCTCACGAATCATCGACATCAGCAGCCCCGTGCGGTAAGACCGATGTGGGACAGGCGACACCAGGCGGCGCGACTCGGTTCCGGCGCATCGGCACCGGACAAAATGCGCCGTACGGGGAGCGAGCGGGCATGGCACGAAGAAGCAGGGGCGCGGCAGTGGGCCAGCGGCACGGCGGAGCACGGCGGCAACGCCGGTTCGTGATGGTCGGCGCCGTTCCGGTCCGGCTGAGCCCGGCCCTGTGGGCCGGCCTGCTCGGTGCCGTCACCGCAGTCGCCCTCGCCTCCCCGGTGTACGCCCAGCCGGTGACCGTGCCGGACACCGGCAGCCGGCCGGTGCCCGCCGGCGGCCTGCAGTTGCCCGGCACCGGACCGACGACCGACGCGCCGGCCATCACCCCCACCCCGGTGGAGGGCCCGCTCGCCGCGCAGATCTACGCCGGTGAGACCGAGGTCGCGCTGCTCGGTCAGCAGATGCTCGAGCTCGAACAGGAGCAGACCGCGGCGGAGACCGCGCTGGCCGCCGCCGAGCAGTCGCTGCGCGAGGCGCGGACCGCACTGATCGAGGCGCAGCGGGACGCGGACAGCGCGGCGTCGTACGCGCTGAAGGACGCCGCCGCGATGCCGCCCGGCGAGTACCGCGGTGACCTGCACGGCCTCGGCGCCCTGTCCCGACTGCAGCGGGGCCAGCAGCCCGGCGTCGGCACCGACGCCGCCAACCGGGACGTCTCGCTCGCCGCAGCCGCCGAGCAGGAGGCGTATCAGACCTACACGGCGGCGCTGGCCCTGGTCGACGCGCTGCGCAGCGAGTTCGGTAGCACTGAGGGCACGTTCAAGCAGCGGGAGACCGCGCTGCTCGCCTTGAAGGAGCAGAACACCGAGCAGCTGGTGGCGATCGAACGCCAGCGGGAGGCCGCCGAGCAGGAAATCGGGCAGGGCATCGACGGGATCGACGGTGCCGCCGCCCATCCCCGTGCCGTCGCCGCCCTGGAGTTCGCCCTCAAGCAGCTCGGCAAGCCGTACCTGTGGGGGGCCGAAGGGCCGCATCGCTACGACTGTTCCGGCCTGATGTGGGCGGCGTACCGGTCGCCCGGTGCCGACTACTTCAGCTTGCCCCGGGTCGCCAAGGACCAGTACTACGCGACCCGGCACAACAAGGTGGACCGGTCGGCGCTGCTCCCCGGCGACCTGATCTTCTTCGCCTCCGGCTCCAGCTGGACGACGGTGCACCACGTCGGGATGTACGTCGGCAACGGCAAGATGGTGCACGCGCCGACCACCGGAGACGTGGTCAAGGTCTCCACCGTCTGGTGGTCCCGGTTCTACGCGGCGACCCGGGTGATCCGCGAGGTCGCACCGACTCCGACGCCCACCCCGACTCCGACGCCCACCCCGACTCCGACGCCCACCCCGTCACCGGACCCGACACCGGACCCCACGGATTCGCCGTCGCCCGATCCGTCCGACTCGCCGTCCCCTGACCCGTCGGATTCGCCGTCCCCTGACCCGTCGGATTCGCCGTCCCCTGACCCGTCGCCGTCGACCAGCCCGTCCACGCCCGGTCCGATGCCGACGCCGAGTGATCCGAGTCCATCGCCGACCGACCCCGGCTCCGGGACGCCGGATCCGGACGCGAGTGGCTCCGGGACGCCGACCAGTACCCCGAGCGGGTCGAGTTCCGCGTCGGCCGGCCCGAGCGCGTCGGCGACGTCGGCCGGCACGCCGAGCGCAGGCCCGCTGGAAGGCTGACCGTACGTCCTCCGGTCGGGCCGTTGCGCCCAGGACCGGACAGACGGCCACGGTCGGTACGCCGATACTCCGGCTGTGCCGAGGTGCATCGGTATGGCACGGTAAACCGGCGGACCCCTCACCGGCCGGAGGTGTTCCGGTGAGCTGGCACGGGAGGCAGTGATGGACGAAGCTCGGCCCTGGTCGTCGGTGGACCAGGTCGACGGTGGTCAGCGGCGGGTGCCCGACCAGGTCGACCGGTCAGGATCGGCGCCGCCACCGGCAGAGGAGTTGCCGGCTCCGTTCAGTCCACCGCCACCGCCGCCGGACGGGGCGCTGTGGGCGTCGCCGGTCGGCACCGGCTCCAGTGCCGACGTCCCGGTCGTGCCTGGTACGTCGTCGCCGGCCGAGCCGTCGGCTCCGACTTCGCCGGCGGCCGGACCGTCGGCTCCGACTTCGCCGGCTCCCGCGTCGCCGGCGTCCGCATGGTCGGCGTTTGCCTCGCCCTGGCAGCCGCCGGGCGCGACTAATCGGCCACCGGCCGACCAACTACCGGCCGACCATGTCGCGTCGGCGTCCGCACCCGCCGCGACCGAGCCACCCGCCGACCATGTCGCGTCGGCGTCCGCACCCGCCGCGACCGAGCCACCCGCCGCGGCGTCGTCGCCTCCGGCGGCCAGCGAAGAGGCTGCATCGGCCCGTGCCCGCGCCACGGTGGCCGGAGCGCAACAGGTCTCCGCCAGCGACGTCGGGGCGCTCCGGGTGCCGACCGGCGGGACCCGGGTCTACGGTGCGCGTCGTACCGAGGAGCCCTCGCCCAGCGATCCGGCCCTACCCCCCGACCCGGTACAGCCGCCCGCGCCTGCGGAACCGCCGTCCGGGCCGAACTCACCCGAGCCGGAACCCGCCCCGGCCCCGGCTCCGCCGTTGCCGCCACGGCCGACCTCACCCGCTCCGGTGCCAGGCCCGTACCCGCCGGGCCCGGGTCCGAACCCACCGGGCCCGACTCCGCCGCCGCCGTTCCCACCGCCAGCCGGGACTGCGTACCAGATGACCCAGGCGGCCGGGGGCTACACGATCCCACCGGCAGTTCCACCGACGCCGTGGCGCGAGTCACCACCGACGCCCTGGCATCAGCCGCCGGAGCCTGTCGTGCTGCCGGAGCCTTCGCCGGCCGACGGGCAATGGGCACGCAGCACCCCCACCCCGGCGGCCGGGCGGGTGTACGGGGCCCGCCGGCCCGACAGCGACACGCCCGGACCCGGCCCGACCAGCCGGCCAGCGGCCGATCCGACCATGGGTCTGCCGATGGGGGCACCCGGCGGCATGTCCGGCGCACCCGGCGGCGTGGTGTTCAACCCCGCCGTGGAAAACTCCGGCTCGCTGACCGGCCACATCCTGGCCCAGGGCTGGGCTGACCTGCCTGAGCGGGAGGACCGCAGTACGACCAAGGTGGTGCTGGTCATGGTGGTTGGCCTGGCCGTGATGGTGGTGATCGGCATCGTCGCGGTGTTCGCCGTAGGTAACACCTTCGCCGACATCTTCGACGGGCTGCTGGGCGGTTGACGCCGGATCGGCGGAGGTGAGCGGGCCCACGGTCGGACGGGTCAGGTGGCAGCAGCGCGGCAAACCCGTACACTTGTCACTCGATCATCAACCCGGCGCGCTACCGCGTGCTCATGGGCGATCTTGCGGGCGATTCAACGGTGCACACCGGAACGGGCCATTCGCGAAGATCCGCCCCGCTCTGAGAGGTTTTCTTGACCACCTTCGCTGATCCCAGCACGTTCCCCTCCGTTCTCGACACCGTGCCCGAAGCCGCTGACCTGCCTGCGGAGCAGGCGACCAGGCAGACCGCTGAGCCGGTCGTCGCGGCCAGGGCCGCCGAGCCGGTTGCCGACGAGCCTGACTTCGCGGCGCTCGGGTTGCCCCGGCAACTCGTCCGGACACTCGCCCGGGAGGGCATCACCACTCCGTTCGAGATCCAGCGCGCCACCGTGCCCGACGCGTTGGCCGGCCGGGACGTGCTCGGCCGGGGCCAGACCGGCTCCGGTAAGACCCTCGCGTTCGGCCTACCGTTGCTGGCCCGGATCGCCGACGGCCGCCGGGCCCGCCCACTGCGGCCCCGGGCCCTGATCCTGGTCCCCACCCGTGAGCTGGCGATGCAGGTCAACGACGCGTTGTTCCCGCTGGGCCGGGCGGTCGGGGTCTTCCTCAAGACCGCGGTCGGCGGCGTCCCGTACGACCGGCAGATCGATTCGTTGCGTCGCGGTGTGGAAATCATCGTGGCCACTCCGGGGCGGCTTGGTGACCTGATCCAGCGCGGCGTCTGCCAGCTGGACGACATCGAGATCACCGTCCTGGACGAGGCCGACCAGATGGCCGACATGGGATTCCTGCCAGAGGTCACCGAGCTGCTGGCCAAGACTCCGGCGGACGCCCAGCGGCTGCTCTTTTCGGCCACCTTGGACAATGACGTCGACACGCTGGTCCAGCGGTTCATGACCGATCCGGTCACCCATTCCACCGCGCCGGCCACTGCCGCCGTGACCACGATGGACCACCACCTGCTGCTGATCCCGCCGAGTGACAAGTTCGCCGTGGCCGCCTCGATCGCCGCCCGTTCCGGGCGGACCATGATGTTCGCCCGGACCCAGCTGGGGGTGGACCGGCTGGTGGACCAGCTGGCGTCGGTCGGCGTGCGGGCCGGTGCCCTGCACGGCGGCAAGACCCAGCGGGTACGCACCCGTACCCTCGCCGAGTTCAAGGAAGGGCGGACGAACGTCCTGGTCGCCACGGACGTGGCTGCCCGGGGCATTCACGTCGACGGGGTCTCGCTGGTGGTGCACGTCGACCCGCCGAAGGACCCCAAGGACTACCTGCACCGGGCGGGGCGGACCGCGCGGGCCGGCGAGTCCGGCGCGGTCGCCACCCTGGTGCTGCCGAAGCAGCGGCGCAGCACCCTGGCCATGCTGGAGAAGGCCGGGGTGGAGCCGGCCCAGACCCGGGTACGCCGCGGCGACGCCGCACTGTCCGAGCTGACCGGAGCGACGGAGCCGAGCGGCGTGCCGATCGTGAACGAGCCGGAGCCGCCCCGGCAGTCCCGCCCGCGAGGGGACCGGTTCAGGCCGGACCGCCCCGATCGCTTCCGAGGGCGGGGCGACCGCTCCCGGGCCGACGGAGCGGACCGCTTCCGGGGCGACGGCGAGCGGGGCACCCGTGGTGGTGCCGACCGGGCCGGCCGCGGTGGTGCCGACCGGGCCGGTGGTGACCGGCGGCGCGGCGGTGGTGACCGGCGCTTCACTGACCGGCGGCCGAGCCGCAGCTACTGACGCGCGTGCGTGACCGGCACCGGCGACCCGCTCCGCAGCGGCTCGTCGGGCCGGTACGGTCGGGAACATGCCGACGTTGCCGAAATCGATCGTCTGGACGCGGACGGACACCGGCGGTGCCGATCATGTCCTCTTCGACGACCAGCGCGGGCTGACCGCTCGCGGTGTGGCGGTGGCGGCGGCGCCACTGCCGTACAGCTGCCACTACGAACTCGCCACCGACGAGCAGTGGGCCGCCGTCCGGCTCACCGTCACCGTCGAGGGTGCCGGCTGGCTGCGGACCGTACGGATGGAACGGGCGCTCGGCCGGTGGCGGGTGAGCACCGCCGAACAGGGCGACCTGGACGGTGCTCTGCGGGCGGCCGGGCGCAGCCCGGTCGGCCTGCCCGGCACCGAGGAACCGGGCCGGCTCGACGCGGCGTTCGACGTCGATCTGGGCGGGGTGCCGCTGTTCAACACCCTGCCGATCCGCCGGCTGCGGTTGTCGGAGCAGCCGGTCGGGCAGGAGCACCGGCTGGTCGCGGCCTGGGTCCGGGTGCCGAGCCTGGAGGTGATACCGATGGAGCAGACCTACACGGTGCTCGGCGCTGACCGGGTCCGTTACCGCAGCGACAGCTTCACGGCCGAGATGACGGTGGATCCGCACGGTTTCGTGCTGCACTACCCGGGGCTGGCGCAGCGCGCCTGATCCCGATCATGGCGCGTCGGTCGGCCACTCGCCGGTACGCATGAACTGATCGGCCACGGCCCGGTACGGGGCCAGATCGATCCCGTGCCGGGTCAGCCAGTCGGACGAGTAGTAGCTGGCGGCGTACCGTTCGCCGCTGTCACACAGCAACGTCACCACCGAGCCCTGCTCGCCGGCGGCCCGCATCTGCGCGATCAGCCCGAACGCACCCCACAGGTTGGTGCCGGTCGACCCGCCGACCCGCCGACCCAGCAGTTCGCTGGCGATGCGCATGGCGGCCAGTGAGGCGGCGTCCGGGACCTGGATCATGCGGTCCACCACGGACGGCTGGAAGGACGCTTCGACGGTCGGCCGACCGATCCCCTCGATCATCGACCCCCGGCCGGTCGAGGTCGACCAGTCGCCGCTGCACCATGCCGGGTAGAAGGCGGAGTTCTCCGGGTCGACGACGCAGATCTTGGTGCGGTGCCGCTGGTAGCGGACGTACCGGCCGATGGTGGCGCTGGTGCCGCCGGTGCCGGCACCGACCACGATCCAGTGCGGGACCGGGTGCCGTTCCAGCGCCAACTGGGCGAAGATCGACTCGGCGATGTTGTTGTTGCCCCGCCAGTCGGTGGCCCGTTCGGCGTAGGTGAACTGGTCCATGAAGTGCCCGCCGAGGTCCTCGGCGAGCCACCGTGCCTCGATCACCACCGCGGCCGGGTCGCGGACCAGGTGGGGGCGGGCACCGTGGAACTCGATCTGGGCGATCTTCTCCGCCGAGGTGCCGGCGGGCATCACCGCGACGAACGGCAGGCCGAGCATCCGGGCGAAGTACGCCTCGGAGATGGCGGTGGAGCCGGACGACGCTTCGACGATCGTGGTCTGCGGCCCGATCCATCCGTTGCACAGGGCGTAGAGGAACAACGAGCGGGCCAGCCGGTGCTTGAGCGAGCCGGTCGGGTGCACCGACTCGTCCTTGAGGTAGAGGTCGATGCCCCAGGACGGGGGGAGTGGGAACGGCAGCAGGTGGGTGTCGGCGGACCGGTTGGCGTCCGCCTCGACCTTGGCGATCGCGTCGGTCACCCAGGCCCGGCCGGCGTCGTCGTACCGGTCCAGTTGATTCACTCGCAGACGGTAACAAGTGCAGTCGCCGAATCACCCGGTCAGGGGGCGGGGCCGGTTCTCCCATTTGGTGGACAGCGTGACGCTGGTCCGGGTGTTGGCGATCCCCGGTGTCCGGTTCAGCCGCATGATGAGCTGTTCCAGCTCGGCGATGGTGCCGACCCGGGCGAGGCAGAGGAACGACTCGGTGCCGGCCATGAAGTAGCAGGACTCGATCTCCGGCATGTCGCGCAGCGCGTCCAGCACCGCCTCGGTGTCGGCACCTGAGTCTTCGACCAGTCCGATCAGGGCGGTGACGCCGAGGCCGACCGACTCCGGCTGTACGTCGGCCCGGTAGCCGCGCAGCACCCCGGTGGTTTCGAGTTTGCCGATCCGTTCGTGTACGGCGGGTGCGGAGAGTCCGACTTGGCGGGCGAGTTCGGCGTAGGAGAGCCGGGCGTTGCCGCGCAGCAGGTCGACGAGCCGGGAATCGATGGCGTCCACGGAATGTAGACCCTAGTGCCTGCCGCCCGCCCGGGTGGCCCGCTGGTCGACGAGCTGGGGTAAATTACAACATAGGGCGCAAATCCTACCGGATAACTGCCCAGTCGGGTAGCTTTCCGCATTTCCCGGACACGGGGGTCGGCCGGTGCTCTAATGGCCGTACGTCTGGCACTACGGCATCTGGCACACGGTCCATCGGGGGGCTGACTGGCCACGCCAGAGCCGTCGCGGACGCGAGGAGGGGACCGTGGACACTGGAGATCGTCTGCTGACGCCGGGCGAGGTGGCCGCGCTGTTCCGCGTCGACCCGAAGACCGTCACACGATGGGCAGCGGCCGGCCGGATCGGCAGTATCCGAACTCCCGGAGGCCATCGTCGGTTCCGGGAGTCCGAGGTGCGTGCGCTACTCGAAGGCGAAGGCGTGCTGGAGGAGATGCAGGCAGAAAGCGCGGAGACCACCCGGCCCCGGCACACCGAGAACGGGTCAGGAGGAGCCGGGCCGTACTGACCGCCGGGCCGTACCGAGCAGGTGGTCACGCCCGGTCCGCGCCCAACTCGCCGGACCACCGCCGGAACAGATCGTGCGGTACGCCGAGCGCGTCCAGCACCTTCCCGGCAACGAAGTCGACCAACTGGGCGGCGGTGGCCCCGGCACCCGCACCGTAGAAGCCGGGACTGGCCGGCAGCACCACCGCCCCCGCGTCGTGCAGGGCGAGCAGATGCTCCAGGTGACTGCGGGTCACCGGGGTCTCCCGGGGGACCAGCACGACCGGCCGGCGTTCCTTGAGGTTCACCTCGGCGGCCCGCTGCAGCAGGTCCTTCGACAGCCCGATGGCGATGCCGGCACAGGCGGCCGTGCTGGCCGGTACGACCACCATCCCGCGTACCTGGTACGAGCCACTGCTTGGCCCGGCGGCGAGATCACCCGCCGGCCAGAACCGTACGTCCGCGTCGTCCAGCCCACGGCCGAGCCAGCGGGCCAGGTCGGCCCGCCAGTGACTGTCCCGCAGTGGCGCGCCGGTCTCGTCGAGCAGGGTGAGTCGGGCCGCGCGGGACACCACCAGGTCGACCGGATGGCCGGCGTCGAGCAGCGCGCGGAGCACCGCAGCCGGATACGGCGTACCAGACGCCCCGGAGACGCCGATCACCCATGGTCTTCTCATAAGATCCCTGCTCGCGTGGCTGGTCGCGGGCTGTCACCGTGCCCGGTCACCCCATAGGGTAAGACGACCCGCCTCACGGACACATTGGCAGCAACTTCGCAGGCAGCCCATGGACTCCCGCAAATCCACCCCGCCGCCGCCCCGCCCCGACGTCCCGTACAGCCGTACCGGCCTCGACGGGCCGGCCGCCGAACTGCTCGGCGAACTGCTCGTTGCGCTGCGCGCCGGCTGCCCGCTGCCCGCCGTGCTGTCCCCGTACGCGGCGCAGGCCGACGCCTGGCTGCCCGGTTGGCTGCAGCGGTGCGGCCTGCCACCGGGCACCGCGACCCACCGTCGGCTCGCCGGGGCCAGGATCGGCCGGTACGCCGCCCGGCTCTATCCGGGTGCGCCGATCGGCCGGCTGCGTGTGTTGGCCGCCATGTTCGCCTGGTTCTTCCTGCTCGACGACGAGTTCGACGGGGTCGCGGATCCGCAGGAGGGGAGGTTGCGCCGACTGGCCGACGGGGTGCTGGCGGTGCTGTGCAGTGATCCGGCACCGGGCAGTGACCCGGTCTTGGCCGGGCCGCTGCGCCGGATGCTCGCCGGTCCGTGGCAGGCCGTACGCCAGTCGATGCCCGAGTGGTGGCACCGACGGTTCGTCGAGGCGGTGGCGGAGCACCTCGACGGAGCGGTACGCGAGGCGGCGAACAAGGCGGCCGGCTACCGGCCCGGCCCGGACGAGTACGTCGAGTTGCGCCGGGCCACCTCGGCGGCGCACGTGGCGTACACCTTGATCGAGTACGCGACCGGCGACCCGGTGCCGGACGCCGTCTTCCACCACCCCCGGGTGCGCGATGTCCGAGTCGCCGGCAACGACCTGCTCTCCTGGTACAACGATCTCTTCTCACTGTCCCGCGACCTGACCACCGCCGGCGGTCACAACCTGGTGGTGGCGGTCGCCGAGACGCGGCGGGTGCCGATCGGCGACGCGCTGGTCATCGTCGCGCACCGGTGGCGGGCCGAGATGGCGGCGTTCGGCGCACGCCAAGCCGAGGTGCCGTCGTTCGGGCCGGATCACGACCGGGCGGCCCACGGCCTGCTGGTCGGGGTCGGGTACGCCGTGCGCGGCACCATCGACTGGTCGTTCGAGAGCGCCCGCTACCAGCAGCGGCGCTGACCCGGCCCGGCCCGGCCGGGGTGGTCAACGGTCAACGGTCAACGCAGGCCGAGCCGTACCACCAGGTCGACGAGGGCGAACGCGAACAACGCGATGCCGACGAAGCCGTTGGCGGTGAAGAACGCCCGGTTGACCCGGGACAGGTCGGTCGGCGTCACCACCAGATGCTGGTAGCCGAACGCCACCGCGGTCAACACCAGCCCGATCCACCACGGCCAGCCGAAGCCGACCAGCACGCCGAACCACCCGAACAGGGCGAACGTCACCAGGTGCGCCACCGTCGAGGCATGCAGCGCGAAGCGTCGACCGTACCGGGCGGGTACGCTGCGTACCCCGATCTCACGGTCGATCTCGGCGTCCTGGCAGGCGTAGATCAGGTCGAAGCCGCCGATCCAGAGCCCGACCGCCGCGCCGAGCAGGATCGCCGGCCCGGCGCCGTCGAAGGTGCCGGTGACCGCCAGCCAGGCACCGACCGGGCCGATCAGCTGGGCCAGTCCGAGCACCGCGTGCGGCCAGTCGGTGAACCGCTTGGCGTACGGGTAGACCACCAGCGGGACCGCCGCCAGCGGGGCGAGCGCGAGGCAGAGCGGGTTCAGCGCGGCGGCGGCGCCGAGGAAGACCACCAGAGCGACCACCGCGCCGGTCCAGGCCGTCCGGACGCTGACCGCCCCGGTCACCAGTTCCCGACCGGCGGTACGCGGATTGCGCGCGTCGATGTGCCGGTCGATGATCCGGTTCGCGGCCATGGCGAACGTCCGGGCACCGACCATCGCCACGGTGATCAGCAGCAGGTCGAGCCAGCGGACGCCGCCGTCGAGGCGGGCCATCACGGTCAGCGCGGACAGGTACGCGAACGGCAGCGCGAAGACCGAGTGTTCGATCGCGACGAGCCGTAGGAAGGCTCGGATCTTGCCGACCGGGGCGGCGGGCGCGCCGGCCGGTCCGGCGGTGGCTGCGGCGCTCACGAGATCCCGTACTCCCGCCATCGCTTGTCCACCAGCGAGACGATCTCCGGAGACATAATCATCTCCTGCGGCCAGCCCCGGGTGTAGCCCTCGGTGGGCAGCTTGCGGGTGGCGTCGACGCCGGCCTTGCCGCCCCAGAACTGCTGGTACGACGAGTGGTCGAGGTGGTCCACCGGGCCTTCGGTGAGCAGCAGGTCGCGGGCGTAGTCGACGTTGCCGAAGGCGCGGAACGCCACCTCGTGGTAGTCGTGCACGTCGCAGTCGTCGTCGACCACGACGATCAGCTTCGACAGCGACAGCAGGTGGGCACCCCAGATCGCCGACATGATCTTCTGGGCGTGCTTGGGGTAGCGCTTGCGGATCGACACGATCACGCAGTTGTGGAACACCCCGGCCGCCGGCAGGTCGTAGTCGACGATGTCCGGGATCAGCATCCGCAGCAGCGGCAGGAAGATCCGTTCGGTGGCCTTGCCGAGCCCGTGGTCCTCCTGGGGCGGCTTCGAGGTGATGATCGAGTGGTAGACCGGGTCGCGCTGCATGGTCATGCACTCGATGTGCAGCACCGGGAACGGTTCGACCGGGGTGTAGAAGCCGGTGTGGTCGCCGAACGGGCCCTCGGGCAGCCGCTCGCCCGGTTCCAGGTAGCCCTCCAGCACGATCTGGGCGTGCGCCGGCACCTGCAACGGTACGGTCTTGCAGTCGACCATCTCGACCCGCTGGCCGCGCAGGAACCCGGCGAACAGGTATTCGTCGATATCGCCGGGCAGTGGTGCCGACGCTGAGTAGCTGACCACCGGGTCGCAGCCGATCGCCACCGCGACCGGAAGCCGCTCGCCGCGCCGCTCGGCGACCGCGTGGTGGGCGGTGGAGTCCTTGTGGATCTGCCAGTGCATCCCGAGCGTGGTGGGCGAGTGCTGCTGCAGCCGGTACAGGCCCAGGTTGCGCTTGCCGGTCTCCGGGTGCTTGGTGTGGGTCAGCCCGTAGTTGTGGAAGATCCCGCCGTCGCCGGGCCAGACCTGCAGCCCGGGCAGCCGGTTGAGGTCGACGTCCGCACCGGTGTAGACGACCTCCTGGCAGGGCGCGGTCTTCACCTTGCGCGGCGGCAGCGAGGTGAGCTGCATGACCTTGCCCAGCCCGTCGCGGATGCCGGACCAGCCGACCGGCAGATCGGGCTTGATCATCGCCCCGATCCGGTCGCCGATCTCGTCGAGCCGGTCCACGCCGAGCGCCATCGCGGTGCGCTGCTCGGTGCCGAACAGGCTGATCGCCACCGGCATCTCGCCCCGGGTGGGCCGCTCGAACAGCAGCGCCGGCCCGCCGGCGCGTACGGTCCGGGTGACCACCTCGCTGATCTCCAGCGTCGGATCCACCGGTACGTCGACCCGCCGCAGCTCACCGGCCGTCTCCAGCGCCGCGACGAAGTCCTTCAGATCCTGGTACGGGAAACCTGGAGCCGCCATGCCGCCAAGTCTGGCCTACCTGCCGACCGGCACCGGCACCTGGGTCTCTTCCGGCTCACCGTGGGCGGCTCCCGGTTCGTCCGCCGGTACCCGCTCCGTGACCGGTCGTCGGTGCCGTCCGGTCGGTCTCGAGGATCAGGTGGCCGGTGTCGTGACCGCCGCTGAGCAGGTCCAGTCGTAGTTCGCGGCGGATGAGGTCACGCAGCGCGGCCCCGTCGATGATCCGGATGCGGTCGTCGGTTGGCAGCCCAGCCCGATCGACCCGCCCGGTGCTGATCATGAGTCCACGCGCCGGCACCCACTTGTCGAGCGTCCGGGACAGCGTCTCCATCGCCGCCGGCCGGACCGGACCCCGTACCGCCAGCAGGATGCACACCCCGCCGGTGGCCGCATCGGGATCGATCGCGGCGGCGAGCAGTTCGTCGTCGGAGGCCGACAACCGCATCCAGTCGGTCATCCCGGTCACCTCGAACAACCTGCGCAGCAGTCGCCCGAACTCGGCAGGGCGCAGGACCAGCAGGTCCGGCGCGAGGGCCGGATCCCGCCAGCACGCCCCACCGCAGTGGGCGAAGCGGCGGCCCGACCAGACGTCGGGCGCGGTGACGGGGCCGGGCGGCCGGTTCACCGGGTCAGGGCCGGGTAGACAGCTCACCGGGTCGAGGTCGGGATCGTCGAGCGGTATTCGTGCGAAGGCGTCCCGACCGACGAGCGCGTCGACCAGCAGCGGCGGATCGCCCCCCGGCACGCCGTCGACCGGTGGTCCGTACCCGGTGAACGCGACACTGTCGACCAGATATCCCGGGGTCGCGTCGAACGCGTCGGCCACCGCACGCAGCGTCAGCAGGGCCACCAGATCCTGGTACGCCCGCCGGCGTGCGTCCGTCGGCCGTGACCGGGCCCCGACCGGTCCGTGCGCCCCGACGCGGCCGTGGCCGACGCCGCCGGGAACCACCTCCGGTCCGGGAAACTCGTAGACGACCGCCAGCCGGCGGTCGTCCACCCGTAGACCGAGGGTGAACGCGCCGTCCGGGCCGTCCGGCAGGTCCGCGACGGTCATCGCCTGACCGAGCGCCGCGACGAACCGTTCCGGGCCGCGCAACCGGAAGGTCATGTCGAGCCGGGTACGGGTCGAGGCGGGCACCGCGGTCCGGTCCGTCAGCAGCCGGCGCCACGCGGTCGCCCGGTGGGCGGCCAGTTCGGTCCGCAGCCGCGTCTCGGCCAGCCGGCGTGGCGACGGACCTCGGACGGTCGCCGGCTTCGCTGGTGCTTCGTCGATGTCCACAACGGCTACCTCGGTCGGGTGGGGACGGCGAACGGTCAGTCGACGGTGGCGAACTCGGACGTCGGCCGGTCGCGTGCCGGAAAGTCGACCAGCCGTCGGACCGGTGACGTGGCGATCACCACCACCGCCGAGAGGAAACCGATCGCGGTGAGATACAACGCGGGGCGCAGTCCGATCAGATCGCCGAGCCAGCCACCCAACGCGCCGCCGACCGGCAGAGTGCCCCAGGAGATCAGGCGGTAGCCGGCGTTCATCCGGCCGAGCAACCGTTCGGCGGTGATCGCCTGCCGGAGACTGATGATCTGGATGTTGGCCATGGTGGCGCCGGCTCCGGCGATCGCGAACCCACCGACGATCATCGTGATCCCCAGCGGTGTCGCGCCCGGCGCGAGCGGAATGAGCATCGGCGCCACACAGCACAGGACGGTCGAGGTGAGGATGCTCCGCCCCAGCCCGACCGTCGCGGTCAGCCGTCGGGCCACCAGCGAACCGAGCAACGAGCCGACCGCTCCCACGCTCAGCAGCGCTCCGATACCGCCCGCGCCGAAGCCCAGCACCCGGGCCGCGTACAGCACGAAGAGCGTCTGCAACGACATCAGGAACAGGTTGTACAGGCCGGACTGCAGAGCGCACGCCCGCAGAATCGGCGAGCGGAGGATCAGCTGGATCCCCTCGGCGACGCTGCGCCGCAACGGCACCGGTGCGTGGTGCCGTCGCGGGGGCGGCTCGGGGCGCCGGACGGCGACCAGGGTCGCCACCGAGACCAGGTAGGACATGCCGTTGATCAGCAATGCGACCGGTGCGGTGGCCACCTGGACCAGTAGCCCGGAAAGGCCCGGGCCACCGATCTGCGCCAACGAGCTGGTGCCCTGCAGCTTGCTGTTGCCCTCCACCAGGTGCTCCCGGCGCACCAGCGTCGGCAGGTAGGACTGGTACGCCACGTCGAAGACCACTGTGAGCGTGCCCACCAGCACCGCGATGGCGTAGAGGAACTCGATCCGCAGCTGGCCGAGGGCCGCGAGCACCGGCACCAGGGTCACCAGGGCGGCCCGGCCGACGTTCGCGTAGATCATCAACGGCTTCCGTCGGACCCGGTCCACCCAGACCCCGACCAGCAGGGTGACGAGGAGGAACGGCGCATACGACGCGGCGTTGAGCAGACCTACCTCGGAGGCGCTGGCCTGCAGCGCGAGTACCGCGGTCAGCGGCAGCGCCAGCTGGGTCACCTGTGCACCGACCTGCGACGTGGCCTCACCCGCCCAGAACCTGAGGAACTGCCGGTCGTGCCACAGCCCGGTGCCGGACCGGCCGTTCACGCCGCGTCGCCCGCCGACCGGTCCACCGCGTGGAAGACGCAGCCGATCTGTGCTCCGTTGATCATGCTGACGATGCCGACCGCCGGGTCGGGCACCGCGCGGGCGAGCGTGCCCGCGTACCGGGAACCGATCAGCATCACCCCGTAGGCGACCGCCATCAGCTGGAACCCGTCCCCGTCGTCGGCGCGGAACCGCTCGGTGACCGGCAGGACCCGGTCCTGCACCACGTACGGTTCGTCGACCGCCGCCCGTACCCGCCGCTCCCACTCGTCCTGGGAGACCGTCCAGCCCGGTGTGACACCCACGCCCCCGTAGAGCAACGTGGGCTTGAGCACCAGGTGGTCCCTGTTCGCCAGCATGTGCGGCACCAGATCGACGGTCTGGTCCTGCCAGGTGACCTTCTCGTCACGGACGAACCTGGTCCACGGCAGGAGCCGGTCGACCAGGGCCAGTTCCTCGGCGGTGAACCGGTCGCGGTTGCGCTCGTCGCTGAGCAGCGCGAGGCTGCCCTTGTTGCCGTACAGTTCGCTGTCCAGCGCGGCGAACAGCTGGACGGTGCCCCGTTCGGCGGCGTCGAGCAGCGGCTCCACCCGGTCGTAGGTGCGCTGCTCGGCCGGCATCTCGCCCGGCAGGAACATGCGGTACACCACGTCCACCCGGCGGTCGTCGAACAGCACCATGCCGTCGGCGTACCGGAACTGGTCCAGATGACAGACCACGGCGTCGAAGCCGAGCTCGACGAATCCCGGCACGACGAAGTCCATCCAGCACTTCGTCTTCTCGAAGCCCTCCGGCCAGTCGGTGATCGCCAGCAACGGCCGTTCGATCCGGTCCAGGTGCGGGGCCTGCGCGCGCAGCACCCGGACGATCTCGGCCAGCGGGTCCGGGAACGTCAACCCTTCCGCCTCGACGAACCGGGCGAACTGTTCGTCGGCCGCCAGCGCCCGTCCGAAGATGCCCATCTGCCAGCCGCCCAGCGAGCTGCCGGTGTTGAGCTCCATCAGTCGGAAGCCGTCACTCTGCCGGTAGAGATCGGCGCGGGCCAGTGGCGCCAGTCGGGGCCCGGCACCGCGCAGCACCAGTCGGGTCTGCACCTCGGACATCCCGACCGCCCGGGCGAACTCCCGCAGGTCGCCGTCGAACAACCGGTCGGGTAGTCCGGCCACCAGTTCGAACAAACCGGCCAGATCCCGCTCCAACGTGCGTACCTCGCCGGCGGTGAGGAACACCGGACGGTTCAACCCTTCGCCGCCGCCGGCGCCGTACCTGAACCACTCGTCGCCGCGTACGCCCGCGACGGTCATCCGGTCCTCGCCGCGTTCGTGGTCGAGGAACCGGCGGGTGACCGAGTTCTCCCAGTGCGCGCCGAGCCGGGTCTCCAGCGCGGCGGTCAGCCGTACGGTGGTCGCCGCCTCGGCGTGGTCCAACGCCCGCCGACAGGCCGACTCGTCGTCGGCGACGGCGACGAACGCGGCGGTGCGTGGGGTCAGCGTGCGCGGCGGCGGTTCGAGCCGGTCGCCGGGCGAGGCCAGCGCCACCGCGGCGACCAGGTCCGGAATCCGCCGAGGGTCGGGCAGTTCGATCCGCTCGACCGTGCCGGCGTGTGCCGGCGGCAGGAAGCGGATCTCCGCCACCCGGTCGGCGGTGGTCACCAGCGACGGGATCCGCTCGAAGGCGATCTCCGCCGCAGCGCTGACCAGATCCACTCCACAGGCCAGCTGCCCCAGGTAGGGGATCAGGTCGCCGGCGAGCCGGCCGTTGAGTTCGATCAGGCGGGCGCCGCGTGTGGTCAGCCGGATCTCGGTGTGGGTCACCCCCCAGTCGACACCGACCGCCCGGTGTGCGGCCCGGACCAGCTCCACCACCTCCGCCGCCCACGGTTCGTCCCGCCACCGGTCCACCAGATGACCCAGCTCCTCGAAGTACGGCGGGGCACCCAGTCGTTTCCGGGCCACCAGCACCGGCCGGGCGTCGCCGTCGACGACCACGCTCTCCACGCTGATCTCCGGGCCGTTGAGGTACTCCTCGACCAGCACCCCGTCACCGCCGGGCACACCCGGCAGCCGGCTAGTGGTGGCCAGCTGGTACGCGGTGGCCAGCCCGGCGGCGCCGGACACCACCGTCACTCCGAAACTGCCACCCAACGACCGCGGCTTGACCACGACCGGGTACCCGATCGACTCGGCCACCGCGTGGGCCTCGTCCGCGTCGCGCGCGAGACCGTACCGGACCGCGCTCAGCCCGGCGGCGGACATCGCCTCACGGACCGCGTACTTGTCCCGGCAGCGGCGGGCAGCCGTCGGCGACATGTGTCGCATCCCCAGCCGACTGGCCGCCTCCGCGACCGGGACCAGGGACCACTCGTCCCAGGTGACGATCGCCGCCTCGGACACCTCGCCACGCAGGTCGGCGACCGACGGAAACAGCTTGGCCCGGTCCGTGGTGTCCGCGATCCGGTGCGTCTTGACGTACTTCGCCTGCCAGGTGGGCGCCTCGGGGGCGATCAGCACCACCTCGTACGCCGTGGCCAACGAGGCGAGCGCGTACTCGCGGTACGCCGCGAGACGGCTGCCAACCAGGATCAGCCGCGGGGAGTCAATCGTCACGGTGTCTGTTCCTCCTGCTCGATTGCGGATCTTCGGATCCGGGGGTCGCTCAGTCGCCCACGGCGACGCAGGCGAGCTGGTACGCGGTGGCAGCGGTCCGGATCGCCGATTCGACGTCCCCGGTGGACGGGCCCCGGAACCGGAACCGTGCGCCCACGTGCTCGTACCCGCCGATCCGCGGAATGACGGTGCCCGGTCCGGGCACCACCTCGGCGTACGGCCGGGCACCGTCCGGCAGGTCGTCCTGCCATCCGGCGACCGTCACCCGGCACGGAGCCGGCACCGGCGTGGGCAGCAGCAGGTAGCCGCCGACCTCACCGCGGTCGGATACCGGCACCGCCGGCACCCGACCAAGCTGGACGTCCATCGCCGCGGCCATCAGATCGACACCGTGCACCTCGCGCCACACGAAGGGGATCTCGGCCCCACCGACCCGGGCACCCGCCTCGAGGAAGCTCAGCGTCACCTGACCACCTGGCCTGGTCGCGACGAACGCTTCGAGGTGGAACACCCACGGCCGGTCGGAGAACCCGGCACACACCTCGGTGGTGAACCGCTCGATCTCCGCCAGCAACCGGTGGTCGTCGATCTCGACCGACCCCAGATAGGCGCCGGTGGTGAACGCCGCGCAGGTGTTCAGGTAACGGGAGGCCCGCCAGACCCCGAGCCGGTCGCCCTGCCAGAGCCCGTCGATGTGCAGGATCTGGTCGGCGACGAACCGCTGCACCAAATAGGGTTCCTCGCCGATCGGGGTCGGTGTGGTCAACGCCGCCGGCCCGTCCAGGCGTTGCACCCCTCGACTCGCCGTGCCGAAACGTGGCTTGACCACCACCGGCCAACCGTGCCGATCGGCGAACGCGCGCACCGCGGCCAGGTCGGGAGCGTCCGCGAACGGCGGGACCGGAATCCCCGTCCGCTGCATCCGCTGCCCCATCAGCAGCTTGTCCCGGTAGCCGACGAGCTGCTCCGGTCGGTCGCCGGGCAGGTCGAACTCGGCGCGCAGCAGCGCGGCGGAATCCAGGTCACCCTCGTTGAGGGCGACCAGCCGGTCCGGTACGCCGTGGCGGGCGGTGAGGCCGGCCACCGCCTCGCGTACCGCCGCCGGATCGTCGGTCGCCGGCACCACGACCACCTCCGCTGCCCCGGTGGGCACCGACGACACCGCGTGGGGGGCGACCACGTAGCTGACCTTGTTCGTCGTGTGGTCCAGGTAGTCGGCGTACCGGGCGTGCTGGCCCCGCCAGCGGTGCAGGATCACGACGTGCCGGCCCGGCCGGGCCGGTGGCTCACGGCTGGGCACGACCGGCCGTCCCGTCACCGACGGCCCCGACCAGGGCCGGTGTCAGCCAGGCGAGCGCGGCGGTGACCAGTGCCTGCACCCCGATCGTGAGACTGGGCTGCAGCACCGGGGCGAAGGTGGCCGCGTGGTTCTGCGGGATGTCCTCGTCGATCCGCCCCGCCGCCGCGGCGGCCTGGTAGCGCTGCGGCTCGATACCGCCGAAGAACCAGTACACGTACGGCACGTCGGCGGCCGCGCCGAGGATGCCGAAGTCCTCGCTGGCGGTGGTCGTGGTGATCGGAAGGACCCGGTGATCACCGAAGAATGCCCGGTGGGCGGTGGCGACCCGGGCGGTCGCGGCCGGATCGTTGACGGTCGGCGGCAGATGGTAGACCGAGGTGATCTCCGGCTGCCGTGGGGCGCCGGCGGCGTCCGCCTCCGCCCGTGCCAGCCGCTCGATGAGGGTGAACACCTGGTCGCGGACGCCGACGCTGGGCGTCCGTACGTTGATCGACAGTTCCGCCTCGTCGGGGATGACCGCCGCGGTGGTACCGGCGTGCAGCGCACCGACCGTCACCACCACCGGTTCGTTCGCGGCGATCGACCGGGAGACGACCGTCTGCAACCGCATCACCAGCGAAGCCGCCATCACCACCGGATCGACACTCGACTCCGGCTTCGATCCGTGGCCGCCACGGCCGAACAACCGGATCCGGATGCTGTCGGTGGCACCCATGACGGTGCCGGGGCAGGTCGCGACGAGACCGGCGGGACCCGGCCCGACATGCTGTCCGAGAATGACGTCCGGCTTGTCGAACCGGTCGAACAGGCCGTCGTCGACCACCGCCCGGGCGCCGTACCCGCTCTCCTCGCCGGGCTGGAACAGGGCGATCACCGTGCCCCGCCAGTCCCGCTCGGCGGCCAGGACCGCGCAGGCACCCAGCAGGCAGGTGACGTGCAGGTCGTGTCCGCAGGCGTGCATCACCGCGACGGTGCCGCCGCTGTCGTCGACCGCGGTCGCCGTGCTCGCGTACGACAAACCGGTCTGCTCCCGGACCGGCAGCGCGTCCATGTCGGCCCGCAACATCACGACCGGGCCGTCGCCGTTGCGCAGCACCCCGACCACGCCGGTGCGTCCGATCCCGGTGGTGACCTCCCAGCCCAGCCGGGTCAGTTGGCCCGCGACGATCGACGCCGTGTTCTCCTCCTGGAAGGCCAGCTCGGGACGGGCGTGTAGGGTGCGGTAGGTGTCCTCGAGCTCGGGCAGTAGTGGGGCGAGGGACTCGAACAGCTCAGACATGATGTCCTTCCTCATGGACGGGCGAATGTGGTGGGCGGGTCAGCCGGATCGCGCCAACGAGGGCTGCTGGTGCGGGCGGTCACCGGGCAACCCGCGCTCCCGGACCCCCCACGAGGCGAGCAGCGCACCGGTGGCCATCAGGGCCACCAGCCACGGCACCCAGCCGACCCGGCCGTTGTCCCGCAACAATTCGGCGAGCATCGGAAAGGTGCCGCCGAAGAGACTGATCGCGGCGGCCGCCGGCAGCCCGATCGCCAGGGTCCGGATCGCCGGCGGGAACAGTTCGCCGACGAACACGTTGTTCACCGCCAGCGGCAGACCGAGTAACGCCAGCAGTACCAGGGCGACCACCAGGACCGGCACCTGACCGGTCACCAGACCGGCGAGCAACGGCACGCTCAGCAGCCCCAGCCCGGCGAAGCCGATCCGCAGTACGGGCAGCCCGCCGTACCGGTCGGCGAGAGCCCCGGCGACCACCATCGCGCCCAGCAGTCCGACCATGCCGATCAGCAACGCTGTCGCGGTCTGTTCGCGAGGCACGCCGGCGGCCTCGTCGGCGTACACCGGCAGATAGACCGTGCAGAAGTAGAACACCACCGTGGCGCCGGCGGTGACCAGGAAGACGACGGCGATCTCGCGGCGGTGGGCACGCAGCAGCCGCAGGCGGCCCGGTCGGGCCCCGGCGGCGGCGTCTGCGGTCGCGGCGACGAAGACCCCGGTCTCGGCGACACCGAGCCGGATCCACAGGGCGATCAACCCGAGCAGGGCGCCCAGGGCGAAGGCGATCCGCCAGGCTCCGGCGGTGACCCCGTCGGAGCCGTACAGCCGGAGCAGGACCGCCAGCACCGCCAGGGACAGCGCGCTGCCGATCACGATGCCGCCGTAGGACACCGCGCTGAACAGGAACCGTCGTCGACCCGGTGCGGTCTCGGTGACGTATGCCGCGGCGCTCGGATTCTCGCCTCCGACGGACAGCCCCTGCACCAGCCGGGCCAGCACGACGAGCAGGGTCGCGGCGACGCCGACCTGTGCGTAGGTCGGCGCCACGGCGATCACCGCGGAGCCGACCGCCACCAGCGTCACACTCAGCGTGAGGCCGAACCGGCGGCCACGGGTATCGGCGAACCAGCCGATGACGATGCTGCCCAACGGTCTGACCAGGAAACCCAGCGCGAATCCCAGGTAGGCGGCGATCAACCGGGTGGTCGGGGAGGACCCGGGGAAGAGCTGCTCGGCGAAGTACGGTGCGAGCACGCCGTAGACCGTCCAGTCGTACGACTCGACCACCGAGCCGACCGTCGCGGCCGCCAGTTCCCGCCGGGGCCAGCGGGCCGGGAGCCCGGTGCCGGGCCGGTCGCGCGGCACGCCGCTATCCGCCATCGCACACCCCGTAGATCCGGATCGGCTGGACCCCGCCGGGGCCGACGGCCGTGCCGGTGGGCACGGCGTGCACGCGGAAACCCGTCGGCGGCAGGTCGTGCAGCCCGGACAGCCCGGTGACCACCGGGACGCCCCGCCGGGTGAGCAGCCGCGTCGCCCCGGGCAGCGGGGCGGCGTCGGTGCCGACCAGCGCGGCGTGCCGGTCGGCCAGCACGGCCGCCGCCTCGGCGGTCAGCCGCGGTCCGTCGAGGGGACCGCCGTGCACCACGACGGCGCGGCCCTCGACCTGGTACGGCGCCAGTGCGCCACGGTCCACGGTGGCCCCGCCGCCGGTCAGCCGGGCCAGCACACCGGGCAGATCGACCAGACCGGCGAGCGGCACGTCCCGGGTGGGGGGATGCAGCTCGGTGTCGGGGCCGGTCAGGTCGACGACTCGGCGTACCTCGTCCCGGCCGACGTCCACGCCGCGGGAGCCCTTGTGGGGTTCCCGGAGCAGGGTCTTTCCCTTGACCGTCGTCCGGCCGACCATCAGCAGCCCGAGATGGTGGACGAACAGTTCCGCGATCTCGTCGTCGTCGATGTCGTTCCCGGCGATGTCGAGACGGAATCCCTGCACCTGCAGGCCGCCACCATTGCTGAACTCGACGTCCGCGTCGAACTCCACCCGCCACTGTTCCGAACTGCCACCTGCTCGCACGCCGCACTCCTCTGCTCGCTGACAAACGCGGAGATCCTGCCGCTCAGTCGAACGATTTGTCGAGCTTCTCGATCAGTTCCGCGATTTCGTCGTCGCTGATGACCAGCGGGGGCAGCAGTCGCAGTACGGCGCCGTGCCGGCCGCCGCTCTCGATGAGCAGTCCGTTCTCCAGGCAGCGCCGCTTAATTTCCCGGGCCCGTCGCCCGTCCGCCGGCGGTCGGCCCAACGCGTCGACCGGACCGGCCGGGTCGACGATCTCCAACCCCCAGGCCAGTCCCCGGCCACGGACGTCGCCGATCTCCGGCCGCTGGACGGCCATCGCCTCGAGCCGGTCGCGCAGCAGCTCCCCTTTGCTCGCGGACTGCGCGACCAAGCCCTCTTCGGCGATGACCGCCATCGTCTCGGCACCGGCGACCATGGCGAGCTGGTTGCCCCGGAAGGTGCCGGCGTGCGAGCCGGGCAGCCAGCCGTCATACTTCTCGTGGTAGGCCACCAGCGACAGCGGATAGCCGCCGCCGACGGCCTTGGACAGCAGCACCGCGTCCGGTTCGATGCCGGCGGCCTCGAAGGCGAACATCGTTCCGGTCCGTCCGAGACCCATCTGGATCTCGTCGAGGACCAGCGGAATGTCGAGGGCGGCGGTGACGGCACGTAGTCCGCGTAGCCATTCGATGGCTGCGGGCACCACACCACCTTCGCCCTGCAGCGCTTCGAGGATGACGGCGGCTGGTTTGGTGATACCGCTCTCCGGGTCGGTGAGTACGTTCTCGATGTAGCGCAGCCCGGCCCGTACGCCCTCGGCGCCGCCCAGACCGAACGGGCACCGGTAGTCGTACGGGTACGGCAGGAAGTGCACCTCCGGCATCAGGGCCGCGACCCGCTGCTTGGCCTGCAGGTTGCCGGTCAGGCTCAACGCGCCGGCCGACATCCCGTGGTACCCGCCGTGGAAGGCGAGCATGGTGCGCCGGCCGGTGGCCGATTTGAACAGCTTGACCGCCGCCTCGGTCGCGTCGGCACCGGTCGGCCCGCAGAACTGCACCTTGGCGGTCGCCGCGAAGGACGGCGGCAGTTGGCGGTAGAGCATGCGCAGGAACTCGTGCTTGGCCGGGGTGGTCAGGTCGAGCGCCTGCTGCAACTGGTCGGAGTCCAGGTACCGCCGGACCCGGGCCAGCACCGCCGGATGGTTGTGTCCGAGCGCCAGGGTCCCGGCCGCCGACAGGCAGTCCAGGTAGCCGTTGCCGTCGGCGTCGTGGACCCGGGTCAGCCTGCCCTGCACCAGCACCCGGCCCACGGCGTCGGCGTAGGTCCGGGCGCTGGACTCACGCCTGCGTACGTAGTCGTAGATGTCGTCCGGGTGGTTGGTCGCGACGTCCGTCATCGAAATTTCCTTCCGTGGCTGGTCCGGCGCTCAGGCCGTGGTCCTGGCTCGAGCGTCGGCGACCATCACCTGTCCGAGCGCGATGCCACCGTCGTTGGCCGGCACCTGCCGATGACAGCCCACCGTGAAACCTTCCGCCTCCAGCGCGACCAGGCAGTTCACCAGGAGGAACTCGTTCAGGTAGACCCCACCGGACAGCACGATCTGGTTGATCCCGGTATCCGCGCGAACCGTCCGGCACTGCCACCGCACCGCGTTGACCACCGCCGTGTGGAAGCGGCGACTGATCCGGGGCAGACCGACCCCGGCGGCCAGATCGTCGGCGATCCGGCGGACCACCGGCCGCGGGTCCAGTTCGGTGACCGCGCCGGTGACGAGGCCGAACCGGTAGCCGGCTTCCTGCATGTGGTCCCGTTCCAGCAGACCTTCCAATTCGATCGGACCCTGCGCCTCGTACTCGGCGAGCTGACACACGTCGACCAGCGCGGCGACCCCGTCGAACAACCGCCCCATGCCCGACGACATCGGGCAGTTGACGCCTCGGGCGATCATCCGGGAGTAGACGTGCCGCTGCTGTTGCGACAGTTTGTCGAGTACGCGGAACGCCGTGGTGGCGGCGGCCAGGTTCCCGAAGGCGTCCAGGGCCAGCGCCAGACCGGTCCGGATGGGCTCGCGGACCGCCTGGTCGCCGCCGATCAGCGGCACTGGGCGGAGCCGGGCCACCCGCTGGACCGTCGCGTAGTCACCGAGCAGGAACTCGCCACCCCAGACGGTGCCGTCCTCGCCGAAGCCCGCCCCGTCGAAGACGACGCCGAGCGTCGGTCCGGTGAACTGGTTCTCCGCCATGCAGGAGGCCATGTGGGCGTGGTGGTGCTGCACGAGTTCCACGGCGGCCGCCTCCGGCCCGTCGCCCGCCGCCGCCCGGACCGAGGACCGGAACTGCGGATGCATGTCGTACGCGCCCAGCTCCGGCCGCAGGGCGTACAGGTTGGCCAGGTGGGCCGCGGTGCGCTGGTGTGACTCGAAGGTCTCGTCGTTCTTCAGGTCCCCGATGTGCTGGCTCAGGTAGACCCGCGATCCGCTGCTCAACGCGACCGTTGTCTTGAGCTCCGCCCCGTAGCCGACGACGGTCTTCAGCGGGCGTCCCACGTCGACCGGGTACGGGGCGTAACCACGGGCCCGGCGCAGAAACGTCAGTACCGGCTTGCGCAGGTCGGGGTGCGTCGACAGCCGAACCACCGAGTCGTCCACCCGGATCTCGATGTCCCGGTCGTGGTAGAGCACCACATCGGCGATGTCGAACAGCTGGTCCAGCGCGTCCTCGTTGCGGTAGGCGATCGGATATCCGGAGATGTTTCCGCTGGTCATCACCAGGACGCCGAGGTCGGCCTCGTCGAGCAGCAGGTGGTGATGGGGGGCCGAGGGCAGCATGATGCCGAGGTTGGGGTTACGTGGGGCGACGCCTTCCGCGAGAGCACCGGCCCGTTTGCGGGCCAGCAGGATCGGCCGGGCCGGGGAGCGGAGCAGATCGACCTCCGCCGGGGAGAGCTGAACCAGCCGGTGTGCGGTGGCCAGATCGCGGGCCATCACCGCGAACGGCTTGGAGTCCCGGCGTTTGCGGCGACGGAGCCGACCGACCGCTTCGGCGTCGGTGGCGTCCACCGCTAGGTGGAACCCACCGACACTCTTGATGGCGGCGATCCCGCCGCCGGCGAGCACGTCGACACAGTGCCGCAACGCGGCGTCGCCCCGTAGCGTCGTGCCGGTCGGGCCGGCGAGCAGCAGCTGCGGTCCACAGGCCGGGCAGGCGTTCGGTTGTGCGTGGTAACGCCGGTCGGACGGATCCTGGTACTCGGCGGCGCACGGTGGGCACATGGTGAACCCGGCCATCGTGGTCTTCGCCCGGTCGTACGGCAGATCCTGGACGATCGAGTAGCGGGGTCCGCAGTTCGTGCAGTTGATGAAGGGGTACCGGTACCGGCGGTCCGCCGGGTCGCGCAACTCGGCGAGGCAGTCGGCGCAGACGTGCGTGTCCGGCGGGACCAGCGCGGCCCGGGTGGCGGCGGACCGGCTGGCCACGATCACGAACCCCTGGTCGCCGTCCGGCCCGGCCGGCGGGTCGCCGAGCGTACGTGTCTCGTCGACACGTACCTCGTCGACCCGGGCGAGTGCCGGGGCGGCGGTCCGAAGCTCCGTGGTGAACCGTTCCAGCACCTCGACCGGGCCGGTCACCTCGACCAGCACGCCCTCGGTGTCGTTGAGCACCGACCCGGACAGGCCGTACCGGTGGGCCAGCTTGTAGACGAAGGGGCGGTAGCCCACGCCCTGCACGACGCCGGTGACCCGGATCCTTCGCATTTCGTGTTCGATTTGTTTCAGATCCACGGCGCGTCCTCTTTCAGATCCACGGCGCGTCCTCAGCACAGCCGCGGGAGTTCGGCCCCCCGCAGCTGGTCGATCACCGACTCACGCCCGTCCCGGTCGCGCATCGTCACCGCCGGCCCGTCCCGGTCGGTCACCGTCCCGACGACCGCGGCGTGCGTGCCGTACGGGCTGCTGGCCAGCGCGGACAGCACGTCCGGCACGGCGGCCGGATCGACGAACAGCGCCGCGCAGCCCTCGTTCGCCGCGTGGATGGGGTTGATGCCCAGCATGTCGGCGGCCATCGCGGTCTCGTGCTGGATCGGCAGGGCCGACTCGTCGACGGTGATGACCCGTCCGGTGCTGGCCGCGTACTCGTGCAGGACGGCCGCCAGCCCGCCCCGGGTGACGTCGCGCATGGACCGCACGGCGCCCGGCGCGGTCTTGGCGAGTACGCCTTCGATCATGTTGTTCAGTGGTGCGCAGTCGCTGAGCACGCGGGCCTCGAAGCCGAGTCCTTCCCGGATGGACAGCAGGTGGACGGTGTGACTGCCGATCTGCCCGCTCAGCACGACGACGTCGCCCGGGCGTACGGACGCCATCCGCAGCGGTTCGCGGTGGAAGACCCCGACGCCGGCGGTGTTCAGGTAGAGCTGGTCGGCCTCGCCGGCCCGGACCACCTTGGTGTCGCCGGCGACGATCTGGACACCGGCCTCCGCCGCGGTGGCCCGGACCGAGTCGAGTACCTGGATCAGGCGGCGTACCGGCAGCCCGGTCTCCAGGATCATGCCGAGGGTGAGGAACCGGGGGGTCGCGCCGGCCACCGCCAGGTCGTTCACGGTCCCGCAGACGGCGATCTTGCCCACGTCGCCGTTGCCGAAGAACGGCGGATCGACGACGAACGAGTCGGTGGTCATGGCGATCCGAGGATCGTCGACGGACAGCACGGCGCTGTCCTCCAACACCCCGACGTAGACGTCACCGAGTCGTTCCACGATGAGGTCCAGCAGTTCGTGGCTGAGCTGGGCACCGGTGCCGTGGTCCAAAACTATCTGCCCGGCCGGGTCGGTCTTCCGGGTCACAACGCGCCTCCTGGGTGCACGGCCTGACAGGTCACGGGGTCTTGATCTCCTTGCGGGGGAGGGCACCGTGCTGGTCGAGTACCCGGAGGACCTCGGCCGACGGGGTCACCGTGGCGCAGTAGCCGGCCAGCCACTCCAGGGCCCGGTCCCGGTCCTCGGGCCGGGCGGAGACGACGCAGTCGGCGGGCACCCAGACGTTGTAGCCGCGGAAGAAGGCGTCGGCTGCCGTCGTCTGCACGCAGATCTGGGTCTGCATCCCGGTGATCAGCACGGTGTCCACGCCGAGTGCCTGTAGTCGTTCGTGCAGGTCGGTGTCGTAGAAACCGCTGTCCTTGTTCTTCTCCACGACGATGTCCGCCGGGTCGAGGAACTCCGCGATGATCTCGGCGCCCCGCGTGCCCCGCTGTACGGGCAGGTAGCCGTCGTAGCGTTCCGCGTTGGGGTCGTCCGGATCGTTGATCAACTGCAGGTGGAAGACGTGGTGGCCACGCTGCCGGATCCCGTCGAGGAACGCGGTGAAGTGGGCGGTGGCGGCACCGACCGCGGCCACCCGCTCCGGGTTCTTCTCGACGAGTTCGTACTGCAGGTCGTTGGTGAGCACAGCGATCTTCGACATGGTGCGTGGTGTTCCTTTCCGGTGGGGCGGGGCGCGTGGCCGGTCAGCCGGCTGCGGACGGCGCGGGAAGCTCGTGCAGCCAGGTCCCGGTCTGGCGGAAGTGGGCCTCCAGATCCGCGCGCCGTGCGTACATGAAGTGGCCGGTGACGGCCTGCCCCGCCTTGCGGGCGTAGTCCGGCAGCCGGCCGTACTCCTGGAAGCCGAGCCGGTGCCAGAGGACTCTCGGTCCGTCGTCGCGGACCTCCAGGGTGATCACGTCGCAGCCCATCTCGGCGACCTTGCGGATGGTCTCCTCGAAACCCTCCAGCAGGAACTTCCCGCGGTGCTCCGGGTCGATCACGCAGCGCCTGAGGTCGACGACGTGCCGTCGGGCGGGCAGCGGCGCGCGGGCGAGGGTGACCATCCCGACGATGGTGCCGTCGTCGGTGCGTACGGCGAGTAGCTCGAGAGCTCCGCGACGAAGCTCCGCGTCGAACGCACGCATCAGGGCGAAGCCGTCCTCGTCGTTCAGCGGTTCGGTGAACCCCAGGGTCATTTCGCGTACGGCGACGGCGTTCATCAGGCCGATCATCTCGCGGATGTCCTTGGCGGACAGTTCGGCGGGCCAGTCGTACTTCATCGACAACCTCCGTCTG
The DNA here is from genome assembly GCF_030345075.1 of Solwaraspora sp. WMMA2065. Lineage (NCBI taxonomy): Bacteria > Bacillati > Actinomycetota > Actinomycetes > Micromonosporales > Micromonosporaceae > Solwaraspora > Solwaraspora sp. WMMA2065. The sequence goes on along the minus strand of NZ_CP128361.1, from coordinate 4,387,863 downwards.
TCGGCGCACGGCCGGACGTGGGTGGGAAGGGTGGCCGGGGTGGGGGCGGGGCACCGGGCGGTGCCGACGAGGGTCAGGCCATCGACGCCTGGGTCATCAGGTTCGTCTTGAGCGATGCGGTCGGTGCGGCCTGGGCCAGGGCGGACGGGTCGGCGCCGGCGCCGAGGACGGTGGCGGCGTAGACCTCGACGAAGTACGACACGAACAATGCGTTGATCTTGATGAGGTGTTCGACGAAGCGTTCTTCGTCCTCTTCGGTGTGAATCACCCGCATGATCATGTTCCATACCATGTCGACGTGGTCGTCCTCGTCGTCGAGCGCGAGATGGGCGCGCGCGCCCTTGGTCTTGTCCGCGCCGACGTGCTGCTCCATGACGTCGAGCCAGTCGGGCTGGGTCTTGCCGGCGATGTACTCGAGGTAGAAACCGCTGATCATCGAGGCGAGGGGTCCCTCGGTGGCCATCGTGTAGTAGAAGTAGCCGTTGAGGATCTCGGTGGCGAAGGTTGGTCTGATCGAGTAGATCTCCTCGTCGGTCATGCCCACCTTGTGCAGGTCGCCGGCGAACATCCGGTCGTGGCGTCCCTCCTCGGCACCGTAGAGACCCCATTCCTTGCACAGTTGCGGGTCGCGGGTGGCCCAGTAGTTGGCGATCAGCGGATCGACGGCCCGCTTCAGGCCGATGCGGATCATGGTTTCCACGTTGTGCCGCTTGTAGAGATCGAGATTGAAGCTCTCGGTCTGCAGCATTCCCTCTGCGCCCTTGTTCTGCTCGTAGAAGTCCCGCTCGAACTTCAACAGCAGATCGTCGACCCGCTTACGGAATTCCGGACGCTGCAGCGATGAATAGGTGTTGTAGGACTTGCTACGAGGCATTTCTCCCCCAACCCAGGTCGAAAGGACGGCGAACGGGAATCTTTGGTGGTGCCTGATAATTGCGAGCAACTGCCTCGCCCGCATACATGATCACATACCTCCATGTCAATGTGATTCCGTGGTTTTGGTGACCAATGAATATGATTGCTTACCGCGTCATCCGTGGCTAGATTCCGAGGGGTTCATGTTCTCGTTGGCGGAAAGATGAAGGGTGCTAGCATGGCAAAAGCCGCAATCTACCACGGCAAAGTGCCCAGACTGCAGTCAGATGACCGTCTTGTCTACCTTCATGCCGTGCGCCAGCAAGGCATAGACAGGCGCCTGCCTGAGAGTGGCCTGAAAATATGCCGCGAAAGGATCATGCGGGCGATCGGCAACCTGCTTGAAATCGGGCTGCTCAGCCCGGATGTGACAGATGTCGATCGCCTTCTGCCCGTCTCGCCGGAGTTAGTGCGATGCCGCATATTAAGTCCACTGCAGCGGGAGATGGACATCTGGCGCGACCGCGTAGGTGAGCTCCGCGGCGAGCTGGAAACCCTCGCCGCCGGCTACGCCGACGGTGTCGCAAGACAGTGGGCCAACGGCAAGCCCCAGGTCATTGCCGACCTCGAGCAGGTACGTGAACTCATCGACGGGCTCGCGGCCGAGGCGGAGCGCGAGGTGCTGACCTCCCAACCCGGCGGCGGCAGGCCGGAGGGTGTGCTGGCGGAGAGTCTGGACCGGACCGAGCACATGCTGCGCCGAGGCGTACGGATGAACACGCTGTACCAGCACACCGCGCGCTTCAGCCAGCCCACGATCGCCTACGTCAGGTGGGTGAGCGCGCTCGGCGGTCAGGTCCGGACCACTGCCGACGGATTCGCCCGCTGCCTGGTGTTCGACCGCCGGGTCGCCGTCGTCGGGCTGCCCGACTCGGTCGACGGAGCCGCCGTCGTGCGTGATTCCAACGTCGTCGCCTTCATCGCGGACGCCTTCGGGCGCTGCTGGAACGGAGCCGACCCGGTGTCGACCAGCTGGCACCGCAGGGAGACCATGGCCACGGTCCATGACGTGCAGAAAGCCATCATCTCCCTGCTGGTCGCCGGCGAGGCCGACGCCAAGATCGCCCAGCAGGTCGGGCTGTCGCTCCGTTCGTGTCAGCGACACATTGCTTACATCATGGGGACGCTTGGTGCGCGCAACCGGCTCCAGTTGGGGTATCTTGTGGCCAAGATGGACCTGTAGGACGGGTCCCCACGGGAGTGGGGCTGACCCAGGCCCGTCCGGTACCCGGGTGGCGGGTCGGCCGTCCACGGGCGTCGTGCCGCTGGCCTGTCGGCGACCACACCGACCGGATCAGCGATCATCGGTTTGGCGGTCACCTTGTCAGTAGGACACCTCGCACTCGGCGTACTCGTCACTGCGGTCTGGGGTTTCAACTTCGTCGTGATCCGTGTCGGGCTCGACTCCTTCGACCCCTACCTGCTCGCGACGCTCCGCTTCGCCTTCTGCTGCCTGCCGGCGATCTTCTTCTTCCGACGGCCGCGGGTGCCGATCCGCTACCTCGTCGCATACGGTCTGGTGCTCGGGGTCTTCCAGTTCGGGCTGCTCTTCGCCGGGATCGACGCCGGGCTGTCCGCTGGGCTGGCCTCCATCGTCCTGCAACTGCAGGTCTTCTTCACCATCGGGTTCGCCTCCCTGGTCCTGCGTGAGCGGGTCAAGCCGGTGCAGGGCGTGGGCATGGCACTCGCCGCCGCCGGCATGGTGCTCATCGCCACCGCGGTCACCGACGGGTCGGCCACCGTGACCGGCGTTCTGCTGGTCACCGCCGCGGCGGCCTCCTGGGGCGCGGCGAACATCATCGCCAAACGGGCCGCGACCGACGACATACTCGGTTTCATCGTCTGGTCGAGCCTGATCCCGCCCGTTCCGTTGTTTCTGCTCACCCTGCTGCTCAGCGGCCCGGAGTCGGTCGTCGACTCACTGCGTGACATTTCCTGGACCGCCGCCGCCTCGGTGCTGTACCTGGTCTACCCCACCACCCTGTTCGGCTATGCCGTGTGGAACTGGCTGTTGCGCCGGCACACCGCCGCGCTGGTCGCACCGTTGACCCTGCTCGTCCCGCTGTTCGGCATGGGGAGTTCGGTGCTGGTACTCGGCGAGCAGCTGACCGCAACGAAGCTGATCGCCGGCGCCATGGTCGTGCTCGGCCTGGTGGTGACCCAGATCCCGTGGCACCGGCTGGGCCGATGGGCGGTCACCGGCAGCCCGCCGGCATCGTTGCCCACCCAGCCGGCCGCGCCCGACCCGGCCTCGGCCGATCCCGTCGATTCGAGGTAGGTCGTCACCCATGGATGCGAAGCCGGTCGCGATACGTCCCATTCTGGACCGGGATCTCGATGCCCTGCTGCGGTTCCGGCTGGAGCCCGGTCTCATCGGTCCGAACTGGTACGGGCATCGGGACTCCGGCGAGTTGGCCCGCCGACTCCAGCAGGACGGCTGGCTCGGCGAGGACGACAGCCGGATGACCGTGACCGTCGACGACGAGCCGGCTGGGTTCGTGGCGTGGGCGAAGGTCAGCCAGGGCAACGGCTGCTACTGGGGGATCGGCATATCCCTGCTGCCCGAGTACCGCGGCCACGGTGTCGGGTCGGCCGCGCAGCGCCTGCTCTGCGCGTACCTGTTCGAGCACTCGGCGGCACCCCGTATCGAGGCGGTCACCCAACCGGAGAACGTCGTCGAGCAGCGCATCCTGGAACGTCTCGGCTTCCGGCACGAGGGCACGCTGCGCAGCGCGGAGTTCCGTGGCGGATGCTGGCGCGACGTCATGATCTACGGCCTGCTGCGGGACGACTTCTCCACCGCTGTCAGGCGTAGGAGTGCAGGCTCTCGAAGAAGTAGTTGACCCCGATCAGGTTCATCAGCATGGTGAGGAAGCCGAGGATCGCGATCCAGGTGACCGTGGTCCGCCGGACGCTCGGGGTGGCCCGGGCGTGCAGGTAGCCGGCGTAGATCACCCAGGAGATGAACGCCCAGGTCTCCTTCGGGTCCCAGGCCCACGGCCGCGACCAGGCGTGTTCGGCCCAGATCGCCCCGGCGATAACCGCGAAGGTGAAGACCGGGAAACCGATCGCGTGCAGCCCGAAGGTGAGCCGTTCCAGCGAGGCGGCGGCCGGGACCCGCTTGGCCAGCAGGTACGGGAACCCGCGCCGACCATGCTCGTAGCCGGACCGCAGCAGGAACATCGTGGCCGGAATCGACCCGAGCAGCAGCAGTCCGGACGATGCCATGATCGTGGAGACGTGGATGGCGTACCAGTAGGACTGCAGGGCCGGCACCAGCGGGGTGATCGGGGTGTAGAACACCAGGCCGGCCAGGCCGAGCAGGACGACCATGACGAGCGCGACGAACAGGCCGAGCAGCCGCAGCGACGGCCGCCGGTAGACCAGCACCAGCCAGGCGGCCACCCCGACGAAGGTGATCGCCAGCATGTACTCGTACATGTTGCCCCACGGCAGCCGCTCGGCGGCGACCCCCCGGGTGACCAGGCAGGCCAGGTGGAACAGGGCACCCAGCACGGTGGCGCCGACGGCGAACCAGCCGGCGAGTCCGACCGCCGGCCAGCCGGTCCGCTCCTGCGGATCCGGCTCCACCCCGACCGGACCGTCCAGGATCGGGGCTTTGAAGACCGGGCCGTCCGGGGTCGGGCCGGACGTCGTCGACGACGACCCGGCGGCAACAGTGGCGGTGGCGAGTTCCCGCTCGCGGACCACGACCGGCGCGGTACGCCGGGTGCCGAACCCGGCCTCGACCGCGTGGCAGATCATCGCGAGCAAATACGCGAAGATCGCCACTACCAGGAGTTGATCCGACAGTGCTGACATCAGTGCCGTCCTTCCCGTGGCCCGGCGTCGCCGCCGAGTGCCCGGATGAGCTCCCGGAACTCGTCGCCGAACCCGGGATGGTCGGTGCGCGGCAGCCCACCGGCCTCGACCAAGCTACTACCGGGTGTCGTTGACGCTGCGTCGGGGCCGGCCGGTGTGACCCTGAACCACACCCGACGTCGCCGGCCGAACAGTGCCGGCATCAGCCCGAGCAGCAGCGCCGCCGAGCTGGCCAGCAGCAGGCCGCTGCCGGGATCGTGCCGGACCGACAGGGTCACGTACTGCGAGATGTCGAGAAATTCGATGGTGGTGCCGTCGTCCAGGGTCATCGTCTCGCCGACCCGCAGCAGCTGCGGGTCACCGACCGGCAGCAGCCGGCCGGCCTCCACCTGCCGCTGGTCGATTTGGTAGACCGAGCCGGGGATACCGGCGTCCAGCCCAAGGTTGCCCCGGTACGCCCACAGCATCACCGCCGGGTCGCGCAGCTCCGGGTGGGTGGAGCGGACATACGGCGGCTGCGGCGGGGCGGACGGCAGGAAGAGCCCTTCGAAGGCCACCTGAAGCTGCGGATCACGTTCGCCGTTCGCCGGGTCGACGTTGGCGTCCGGGAAGCTGGCGACCCCTTCGCTGGTCAGCATCCCGTCGACGGCCAGGAACGGCGCGGAGACGTTCTGCGCCTGCCCGTAGCGGTCGGTGTAGCGCAGCACCGGCACGTAGCCGTGCCCGAGCAGGTAGATGTTGGCGCCGTCAAGGCGCAGCGGGGAGTTCACCGAGAACGTCTCGGTCCGGGCGGCACCGCCGTCGGCGTCGACCCGCACCTCGGCGGAGTAGCTCGCCGGCTGCCCGGACTCCAGAAAGGTGGCGGTGAAGTCAGTCAGCTCCAGGCAGAACCGGGGCAGGTCGCCGTCGGAGATCCGAGGGCCGAGCCGGTACTCGTCGTACTGCTGCACGGTGTTGCAGAACGCGGTGTCCGGCCCGGCGACCAGTAGCCGGTTGCCGTTCCAGCCGAGCCAACTGCCCACGGCGACCCCGAGCAGGACGCCGATCAGCGACAGGTGGAAGACCAGATTGCCGGTCTCCTTCAGGTGGCCCTTCTCGGCGGCGACGCTGTCGTCGGTGACGGTGACCCGCCAGCGGCGGCGGCGCAGTTCGGCGGCGATCGCGTCCCGCGCGGCGGCGGGTGGGTCGCCGGCCGTGGTGTCGCCGGCGGTGGTCCAGCTGGCGTGCTGCGGCAGCCGGTCCAGCCGGCGCGGCGCGGCCGGCGGCGCCGCCCGCAACGCCCGTACGTGCTCGCGCAGCCGGGGCACGATGCAGCCGACCAGGGAGGTGAAAAGCAGCAGGTAGATCGCCGCGAACCAGGTCGAGGCGAACACGTCGAACATGCCGAGCCGGTCCAGCACCGGAGCCAGCCGTGGGTTCGCCGCGAAGTACGCGTCGACGTTTTCGATGTTGACGTCGCGTTGCGGTAGCAGCGAACCGGGGATCGCCGCCACGGCCAACAGGAAGAGGAGAATCAGCGCGGTCCGCATGCTGGTCAGCTGCCGCCACGAGTTGCGCAGCAGAGCCAGCGCCGGATTCGGCCGGGACATCAGATGCCGACCTCGCCGGCCCCGACGGTGGCCTGGAACCAGATGACGAAGTCGGTCCAGGCGCCGGTGACCAGCGCCGCCCCGACCAGGATCAGCATCGCCCCGCCGACCCGGGTGACCCAGCGGCTGTTGCGCCGGATCACTGTGAACACGCCGAGCAGCCGGCGGAACGCCAGGCCGAAGACGACGAACGGCAGACCGAGTCCGAGGCAGTACGCCACGGCGAGCGCCACCGCCCGGTCGGTCTGGCCGCTGACCGTCGCCATCCCCATCACCGCGCCGAGGGTGGGGCCGACGCACGGCGTCCAGGACAGCGCGAAGACCGCGCCGAACACCGGGGCGCCGACCAGGCCGGCCTCCGGCAGCCGGCGTACCCGCACCTCGCGTTGCAGGCCGGGTACCAGACCGAGGAAGGCCAACCCGAACAGCACGATCAGCAGCCCGACGCCGATCTCCACCGGCCGCTGGTAGACGAACAGGTGACGGCCGACGCTGGCCATCAGGATCGCGGTGAGTGTGAAGACCACGGTGAACCCGCTGATGAACAGCAGGGTTCCGGCCAGCACCCGGCCGTGCCGGCCGCCGAAGGAACCGCCAGCACTCGCGCCGCCACCGCTGCCGCTGCGGCCACCGGCGGCGTCGAGGTCGGAGCCGGCCAGTCCGGTGACGTACGACAGGTAGCCGGGGGCGAGCGGCAGAATGCACGGGGAGAGGAAGCTGACCAGTCCGGCCAGTGCGGCCAGGCCGAGAGCCAGCAGTACCGGACCGCCCCGGGCGATCTCGGCGAACGTCTCACCCATCGGCCGGATCCGGCTCGGTGCCGGTGCCGGACGCCTCGGCATCGTCGCCGGTCGCCTCTGCGGCGACCTGTTCGACCAGCGGCTGCAGGCCGTCCTGACGGATCTCGGCGCGTACGACGGTGGCGATCCGGCCGCTCCGGTCGATGATCATCGTCGCGGGGATGCTGTTCGGCGGGATGTTGAAGTCCAGGGCGAGCCGGCTGGCCGGGTCGAACAGGCTCGGGTACGTCACCCGGCCCGCCTCGAAGGCGCGGGCCTTGTCCCGTTCATCGCGGACGTTGATGCCGAGAAAACGCACCCCCTGGTCCCGGGTCGCCTGGTAGGTGGCTTCCAGGTCGGCGGCCTCGGCTCGGCAGGGCGGGCACCAGGAGCCCCAGAAGTTGACCACCAGGACCTGACCCCGGTACGCCGCCGGATCGAACGCGGAGCCGTCGAGCAGCTCGGCGTCCAGCTCCGGCGCTGCCGGCCGGTCGTCGCCGGTGCATCGGATCACGCCTCGCTGATCGGTCTCGCAGTCGGTCGTCCAGTCGCTGGCCGCGCAGCCGGTCAGGGCGAGCGCGGCGGCCAACGTACCGGCGAGAAGGGCGACCGACCGACGGCCCGGCGTGATCAGCCCACGACGTGCCGACCGCATCTCAGGCGCCCTTGGCCGTCCGCGCCGACGGCGACATGGCGATCAGGTGGGCGGCCGGCTCGGAGTAGCCGATGCCGACCACCTTCGCGTCCTCGAAGTGGATCGCGGTCAGGCTGGCCAGGCCGCACTGCCGGCGGCGCGGGTCGTGCCAGAGACGCTTGCGTTCCAGGTAGCGGCGCAGCGTCCAGATCGGCAGCTGGTGGGAGACGCAGACCGCCTCGTGACCCTCGGCGGCGACCCGGGCGGCGTGCACCGCGGCGAACATCCGCTCGGCGATCGCCGTGTAGGCCTCGCCCCACGACGGGGTGACCGGATCGCGCAGCACCCACCAGTTGCGCGGGTCGCGGAACGATCCGTCGCCGGGGGAGACCCGCCGGCCCTCGAACCAGTTGGCCGACTCGATCAGCCGTTCGTCGACCGACACCGGCAACCGGAACTGGGCCGCGATCGGCTCGGCGGTCTCCTGGGCGCGTTCCAACGGACTGGCGACAACGTGCACCACGTCCCGGTCGGCGAGGGCCTGGCTGGCCGCCTTCGCCATCTGCACACCGAGTTCGGAGAGGCGGAAACCGGGCAGCCGGCCGTAGAGGATCTTCTCCGGGTTGTGGACCTCGCCGTGCCGCAGTACGTGGACGACCGTCCGTTTCATCCGTTTTCCCCCAGCGTCGGTGCCCGCAGCGCGCCGTCCGCTGCCGCAGCGGCGGCTGCGGCCCCGGCTGGCAGCGCAGCCGCGAGCTGTTCCAGGGCGGCGTCGTCGATCGCCGCCGAGACGAACCATGCCTCGAACGCACTGGGGGGCAGGTAGACGCCGTGCGCGAGCATCGCGTGGAAGAAGGCGCGGTACGCGTCGACGTCCTGCAGGCGGGCGCCAGCGTAGTCGGTGACCTCGGCGTCGGTGAAGAAGATCGAGAACATGGTGCCGGCGGTGGAGAGCCGGTGCGGCACCCCGGCGGCGGTGAGCGCCCCGGTGGCCAGCTCGGCGACCCGGGTCGCGGTGTCGGCGAGCTGCCGGTACAGGTCGGCGTCGGCCAGCCGGAGCGTGGCCAGTCCCGCGGCGCAGGCCAGCGGGTTCCCGGAGAGCGTACCGGCCTGGTAGACCGGGCCGGCCGGGGCCAGCTGCCGCATGATCTCGGCCCGGCCGCCGAACGCGGCGGCCGGCAGGCCGCCACCCATCACCTTGCCGTACGTGTAGAGGTCGGCGTCGACCGGCTCCAGCTCGGCCCAGCCGCCCCGGGCCACCCGGAACCCGGTCATCACCTCGTCGACGATCAGTAGCGCGCCGTGCGCGTGGGCGATCCGGGCCAGCGCGGCGTTGAAGCCGGGGGCCGGCGGCACCACACCCATGTTGCCGGCGGCCGCTTCGGTGATGATCGCGGCGATCTGGTCGCCGTGTTCGGCGAAGGTCGCCTCCACCGCCGCCACGTCGTTGTACGGCAGCACGATCGTCTCGCTGGCGGCGGCACCGGTCACCCCGGGCGAGTCGGGCAGCCCGAGGGTGGCCACCCCGCTGCCGGCCGCGGCGAGCAGCGCGTCGACGTGGCCGTGGTAGCAGCCGGCGAACTTGACGATCCTGGGTCGACCGGTGTGCCCCCGGGCCAGCCGGATCGCCGACATCGTCGCCTCGGTGCCGGAGTTGACCAGCCGGATCTGCTCCACCGGGGTACGGTCGACGATCTCGGCGGCCAGCGCCACCTCGCCGGGCGTCGGCGTACCGAAGCTGGTGCCGTGCGCGGCGGCTGCGCTGAGCGCGGCGACCACCTCGGGGTGGGCGTGGCCGAGGATCAGCGGTCCCCAGGAGCAGACCAGGTCGAGGTAACGGCGGTCGTCGGCGTCGAACAGCCACGGGCCGGACCCCCGGACCATGAACCTGGGGGTCCCGCCGACCGCCCTGAAGGCGCGCACGGGCGAGTTGACCCCGCCAGGGATGATCCCGGTGGCGCGGTCGAACAGGGCCTGGGATGCGGGCGCGTGCGCCGGGTACGGGCGGGCGCCGGCAGTTTCGGTGGCAGTCACGGCCCTGCCATTGTGGCAGCGTCACCGGGGGACCGCACATCCGACCCTGCCCAACGCCCGGGTTGCGGCGACCGCCGTACCAGGGCCGGGCTCGCGCTGTCGCGATACGCTGGCCGGGTGGAGCGGGCGGAGTTGTCGATCGCGTTGCGGCGCACTCCCGATGAGGCTGTGCTACGCCTCGTCGGTGAGATCGACATGCTCACCGCCGCCCAGCTGTCCACCACCGTCAACGATCTGCTCGGTGACGCGCCGGCCCGGATCGTGCTGGACATGGCCGGTGTCACCTTCTGCGACTCGCAGGGTCTGGGCACCCTGGTGGTGCTCACCCGCAAGGCCAGCCACGCGCAGAGTCTGCTGCTGCTCACCAACGTCGGCGAGTTCCTGCACCGGGTGTTGAACATCACCGGGCTGCGGTCGGCGCTCACCATCCGTAACGGCGCCGGCTGACCCGGGGCGGCCAGCTAGGCCTCGCGGTCAGTCCGGCGGCGGCCGGCCCGGCCGTTGCGGTCAGCCGGCCCGGCCGTCGCCGCCCCAGCGGGCCGTCTCCAACTCGTCGGCGACCTCGGCCGGAGCCACCTCGCCGTCGCGCAGCCGGGCGGTCGCCCGGTCGATCGCCGCACACAGTTGCCGTACCTGTTCGTCCCGCTGCCGGACCAGGTCCGCCTGGGTGGCGAGTTGGCGGTTCTTCACCCAGAGGTCGACGAAGACGCCGACCTTGGCCCGCAGCACCCACGGGTCGAAGGGCTTGATCAGGTAGTCGACCGCGCCGGCGGCGTACCCGCGCAGGGCGAGTTGGGCGTCGCGGTCCGCGGCGGTCAGGAACAGGATCGGTACGTGCCGGGTGCGTTCGCGACGCTTGATGTGGTTGGCCGTCTCAAATCCGTCCATCTCCGGCATCTGCGCGTCCAGCAGGATCACCGCGAAGTCGTCCACCAGCAGCTTCTTCAGCGCGTCCTCGCCGCTCTCCACCGCCACGGCCTGCACCGGCATCCCCTGCAGGATCGCCTCCAGAGCGAGCAGGTTGTCCCGCCGGTCGTCCACCAGAAGTACCTTCGCCGATCCGGCAGTCACGAGTTCAACTCCTCAGCCGCGTTGATCCAGGTCACCATCAGGGTGATCAGTTCGTCCAGGTCCACCGGTTTGGTGATGTAGTCCGTCGCCCCGGCCTGCAGCGCGGACTCCCGGTCACCCGGCATCGCCTTGGCGGTCAGGAAGACCACCGGCAGGTCCGCGAAGCGTTCGTTGCGGCGGATGATCCGGGTCGTCTCGTAACCGTCCTGGTCCGGCATCATCGCGTCCATCAGCACGATGTTCACTTCGGGGCGTTCGGCGAGTTTACGTACGCCGTCGACCCCGTTGTCCGCGTAGATCACGGTCATCCCGTGCAGCTCCAACGCGCTGGTCAGCGCGAAGACGTTGCGGACGTCGTCGTCGATGATCAGTACGGTGGCCCCGTCCAGCCGCCGGGTGGTCGGCGGTTCGGGGCGGTCCACCTCGATCGGCCGGGTCAGCGGTGGCAGCGCGGTGCGGATCGGCGCGGCGGCCGGCAACGGTGCCGGCGGCAGCACCGCGTCGGTGTTGAGCACGTCGGGAACGTACAGCGTGAAGGTGGACCCTTTGCCCGGCACCGACGACACGGAGATCGCGCCGCCGATCAGCCGGGCCAGGTCGCGGCTGATCGACAGGCCGAGCCCGGTGCCGCCGTACCGCCTGCTGGTCGTCCCGTCCGCCTGCTGGAACGCCTCGAAGATCAGGGAGAGCTTGTCGTCGGAGATGCCGATCCCGGTGTCGATCACTGTGAAGGCGACCACCTGGTCGGCGGTGGACAGCGCTGGCTGTTCGAAGGTCAGGTCCTGCGGGGCGGGGGCGATCTGCAGTGTCACCGACCCCGAGTCGGTGAACTTCACCGCGTTGGAGAGCAGGTTGCGCAGGATCTGCTGCAGTCGCTGTGCGTCGGTGACGACCGCCGGGGGCAGGTCCGGCGCCACCTCGACGCGCAGTTCCAGCCCTTTCTCGTCGACCTGCGGTGCGAACGCCTGCTCGACGTACGACCGGATCTCGCCGAACGGCACCTCGGCCGGCTGCACGTCCATCCGGCCGGCCTCGATCTTCGACAGGTCGAGGATGTCGTCGATGAGGGACAGCAGGTCGGAGCCGGCGCTGTGGATGGTCTTGGCGAACTCGATCTGCTTCTCGGTGAGGTTGTCGTCCGGGTTGTCGGCCAGCAGCCGGGCCAGCAGCAGCAGCGAGTTCAACGGGGTACGCAGCTCGTGGCTCATGTTGGCCAGGAACTCCGACTTGTACGCCGAGGCCCGGGACAGCTGCTGGGCCTTTTCCTCCAGGCCGATCCGGGCCAGTTCGATCTCCCGGTTCTTGGTCTCGATGTTGCCCTTCTGCTCGGACAGCAGCCGGGCCTTGTCCTCCAGTTCGGCGTTGGTGCGCTGCAGTTCGGCCGACTGCGCCTGCATCTCGTTGGCCAGCCGCTGCGACTGGGCGAGCAGTTCCTCGGTGCGCTTGTTGGCCTGGATGGTGTTGACCGCGATGCCGATCGTGGCGACCAGCCGCTCCAGGAACGCCAGGTGCAGCTCGGAGAAGGCGGCGACGGAGGCGAACTCGATCACTCCGAGCATTTCGCCTTCGAACAGCACCGGCAGCACCACGTGGTCCCGGGGCGGGATGCTGAGCAGACCGGAGCGCAGGGTGAGCGCCCCGGTGGCGCCGGCGCCGACCCGGATGGTCCGGCGGGAGACGGCGGCCTGGCCGACCAGCCCTTCACCCGGACCAAAAATGATCTTGTGGTCCCGGGCGACATAGCCGTACGCGGCGGTGAGCCCGAGGCGGGTCACCCCGTCGTCGGCGTCGGCGAGGAAGAACGCGCCGAGCTGCGCGTCGACCAGCGGCGTCACCTCATTCATGATCATGCGGCAGACCTCGCCGAGGTCCCGCTGCCCCTGCAGCAGACCACCGATCCGCGCCAGGTTCGAGTCCAGCCAGCCCTGCTCGGCGTTCTTCTTGGTGGTGTCCCGCAAAGTGACAATCATCTGGTTGATGTTGTCCTTCAGCTCGGCGACCTCGCCCTGCGCCTGAACCGTGATGTGCTGGGTCATGTCGCCTCGGGTAACCGAGGTGGAGACCTGGGCGATCGCCCGTAGCTGGGTGGTCAGGGTGGACGCCAACTGGTTGACGTTCTCGGTGAGGTCCCGCCAGGTGCCGGAGACACCCTTGACCTGCGCCTGGCCGCCAAGCTCTCCCTCGGTGCCGACTTCGCGGGCGACGCGGGTGACTTCGTCGGCGAACGACGACAGTTGGTCGACCATGGTGTTGACGGTCGATTTGAGTTCGAGGATCTCGCCCTGTGCGTCGACGGTGATCTTCTGGGAGAGGTCACCCTTGGCGACGGCGGTGGTGACCGAGGCGATGTTGCGGACCTGGCTGGTGAGGTTGGAGGCCATCGAGTTGACGTTGTCGGTGAGGTCGCGCCAGGTGCCGGAGACGCCCTTGACCTGGGCCTGGCCGCCGAGTTTGCCCTCGGTGCCGACTTCGCGGGCGACGCGGGTGACTTCGTCGGCGAACGACGACAGTTGGTCGACCATGGTGTTGACGGTCGATTTGAGTTCGAGGATCTCGCCGCGTGCGTCGACGGTGATCTTCTGTGACAGGTCGCCCTTGGCGACCGCCGTGGAGACCTGGGCGATGTTGCGGACCTGGGCGGTCAGGTTGGAGGCCATCGAGTTGACGTTGTCGGTCAGGTCCCGCCACGTCCCGGCCACCCCGCGCACCTGGGCCTGGCCGCCGAGTTTGCCCTCGGTGCCGACTTCGCGGGCGACGCGGGTGACTTCGTCGGCGAACGACGACAGTTGGTCGACCATGGTGTTGACGGTCGATTTGAGTTCGAGGATCTCGCCGCGTGCGTCGACGGTGATCTTCTGGGAGAGGTCGCCCTTGGCGACGGCGGTGGTGACCGAGGCGATGTTGCGGACCTGGCTGGTGAGGTTGGAGGCCATCGAGTTGACGTTGTCGGTGAGGTCGCGCCAGGTGCCGGAGACGCCCTTGACCTGCGCCTGGCCGCCGAGTTTGCCTTCCGTGCCGACTTCGCGGGCGACGCGGGTGACTTCGTCGGCGAACAGCGACAGTTGGTCGACCATGGTGTTGACGGTCGATTTGAGTTCGAGGATCTCGCCGCGTGCGTCGACGGTGATCTTCTGTGACAGGTCGCCCTTGGCGACCGCCGTGGAGACCTGGGAGATGTTGCGAACCTGACTGGTCAGGTTGCCGGCCAGCTGGTTCACGTTCTGCGTGAGGTCACGCCACGTCCCGGAGAGCCCGCGGACCTGGGCCTGCCCGCCCAGCTTGCCCTCGATACCGACCTCGCGGGCGACCCGGGTGACCTCGTCGGCGAACCACGACAGCTGATCCACCATCGTGTTCACCGTCGACTTCAGTTCGAGGATCTCACCCTGGGCGGCGACGGTGATCTTCTGTGACAGGTCGCCCTTGGCGACCGCCGTGGAGACCTGGGCGATGTTGCGGACCTGGGCGGTCAGGTTCGACGCCATCGAGTTGACGCTGTCGGTCAGGTCCTTCCAGGTGCCGGCCACGTTCGGCACCTGGGCCTGCCCGCCCAGCTTGCCCTCCGTACCGACCTCGCGGGCGACCCGGGTGACCTGCTCGGCGAACAACCGCAGCGTGTCGGTCAGCATGTTGATCGTGTCGGCGAGCTCGGCGACCTCACCCTTGGCCGACACGGTGATCTTCTGCGACAGGTCGCCCCGCGACATCGCGGTGGCCACCTGGGAGATCGACCGGACCTGGTGGGTCAGGTTGGAGGCCATCGAGTTGACGTTGTCGGTCAGGTCCTTCCAGGTGCCGGAGACCCCCTTGACCCGCGCCTGGCCACCCAGCTTGCCCTCGGTGCCCACCTCCCGGGCGACCCGGGTGACCTCGTCGGCGAACGACGACAGCTGGCCGACCATCGTGTTCACCGTCCGGCCGATCCGCAGGAACTCGCCGCGCAGCGGCTGTCCGTCGATCTCCAGCTCCATGTGCTGGGACAGGTCACCTTCGGCGACCGCCCGGATCACCCGGGCGATCTCGGTGGTCGGTCGACCCAGGTCGTCGATCAGCGCGTTGATCGCCTGGTGGTTGTCCGCCCAGGCGCCGCCGAAGCCCTCCTCGTCGAGGCGTTCGCTGAGCCGGCCGTCCCGGCCGACGATCCGGCTGATCCGGCGCAGGTCCAGGTGCTGACGTTCCTGCAGCGAGACCACCTCGTTGAAGGCGTCGGCGACCTCGCCGGCCACCCCGACCCGGCGGGGCAGCCGTACCTTCAGATCCCCCTGCCCCACCCGGCGCAGCGCCTCGGCGAGCTCGGTCAGCAGCGCGGTCTCGTCGATCGCCGGCCGTTGGTCGGAGGACAGCTGTTTCGCGCTGGTCATAACTCCTCGCTCAGCTCTGGGAGTGGGCTGACCTCATCATTGCTCGACTACCGTGGCAGATGCGAGGCGCATGCCCGCACCAATCTGTCAGGGGATCGGAGGAACCGGCAGGTGACAGCAAGGGCCGAGCGTTCCGCCACCGGCACCGGGAGTGAGCATGTCCGGCGGGTTCGCCTGCCGGCCGACCGACGGACCCCGGCCACCGCACGTGCGGTGGTCAGGTCGGTACTGTCCGAAGCTGCCCTGGATGAACTGATCAACGAGGCGCTGCTGCTCACCACCGAGCTGTCCACCAACGCGGTCGTGCACGCCGGCACCGAGCTGATCATCGAGGTGGTGGCCGACCCGGTCGGGCTGACCGTCACGGTCACCGACTTCGCCGCCGGCCCGATCGAGAACGTCGCCGCGCTGCCCCGCAACGAGCGGCAGAACATCTCCGAGGTGTCCGAGCGGGGCCGGGGCCTGCTCCTCGTCGACCACTTCGCCAGCCGGTGGGGCACCACCCACCTGCGCACCGGCAAGGGGGTCTGGTTCCGGCTCGACCGGCACGGCACCCCACCGGCACCGGACGACTGGTTTCCGCCGGTGCCGGCCGGCACCCGGCTGGCACCCGCCGCCGACGATGATCACCACACCCGGCCGCCGGCCGCGCCCAGCGCCGGGACACTCGCCGCGCTGATGCAGGCCGGGCCGGAACCGCATGCCGACGATCCGCTCGCGGACCTGGCCGGCAGCCTGCTCGCCCGGGTCGCGGACCTGGTCGGCGCGGCCGGTGGCACCGTCCGGCTGGACCGTGGCGACGGCAACGGGGTCCAGATCCTGGCGCGGTACGGCCGGCAGCCACGCTCCGGTGAACTGCTGCGCGTACCGCTGACCGTGCACCGGCCGTACTCCGGGGAACTCGAACTCGACGCCGCGCCGTCGGACTACGCCCGGCCACTGGCCGCGCTTGTCGCCGAGCGGCTTTCGCTGCACCTGGAGAACGACCGGCTGCGCCGCGCCGACCTGCGCCGGCAGACCTGGCTGACCTTCCTGGCCGAAGCGAGTGAACTGCTCGCCCAGTCACTCGACGTCGACCTGACGATGGCGCTGATCCCGCAGCTGGTGGTGCCCCGGCTCGGCCGGTGGTGCGCGGTGCACACCGCGGACGAGTGGGGCCAGCTGCAGCTGGCCGCCGCGAGCCACACCGACGAGACGGTCCTGCCCGCGCTGCACGCCACGCTGCGCGAGTCCGGCCCCGACTCGGTGCTGGCCCGGCTGCGGGAGGCGTCGCGCAGCGGATCACAGGTGCCGCTCGGCGCGCCGATGGAGGGCTTCGCCGTACCGCTGGTGGCCCGGGGTCAGCGGCTCGGCACCCTCGCGGTCGGCCGGCACCAACGGCACCGACACGACCCGGACGAGGTGTCGGTCCTGGAAGACGTCGCCCGGCGGGCCGCGCTGGCCATCGACAACGCCCGGATTCATCAGGAACGCAGGCGGGTCGCGCACACCCTGCAACAGTCGCTGCTGCCGCCGGGACTGCCCACCATCGGCGGGATCGGGCTGGCCGCCGAGTACGTGCCCAGCGGCGACGCGGTCGAGGTCGGCGGGGATTTCTACGACGTGGTGCCGCTGTCGGAGGGCCGCTGGCTGGTGGTGGTCGGCGACGTGTCCGGCAAGGGGGTGCAGGCCGCCACCGTCACCGGCCTGGTCCGGGACGTCATCCGGGTGCTGGTACGCGACGGAAAGGCGTTGCCGGAGGTGCTGGCCCGGCTCAACGACACGCTCGTCGAGCGGGGCGGCGGCCGCTACTGCACCCTCGCGATGGCCGCCGTGACGGTGACCGCCGACCACCAGCTGGACGTCCGGCTGCACCTGGCCGGCCACGACCGGCCGGTGCTGATCAGCGGGTACGGGCAGGCCCGGTTCGTCGGTGCCGGCGGCACGGCGCTCGGGCTGCTGGAGGAGATCGTCGCGCCGTCGGTGGATCTCAGTTTGGCACCCGGCGACTCGCTGGTCTTCTACACCGACGGGATCACCGAGCGGCGCAACGGGCGGGAGCTGTTCGGCGCCGAGCGGCTGCGCCGTGCCGCGGCACCGCTGGCCGGCTTCTCCGCCGACGTGGTGGCGGCCCGGCTGCGCACCACGACGCTGGACTTCTCGGTCGAGGCACCTCGCGACGACATCGCGATCCTGGTGGTACGCAACGAGCCGGCGACGAAGGCCGGCCCGGCCGGCCTTCGCCGCCCACCCAGACCAGCGCGTGACCGACTGACCGGGTGACCCGGTCACGACCCGCCGGTGAACCGGCCGGGCGCCAGCCGGTGCTGCGGGTCGAACCGTTGCTTGAGCTCAAGTAGCCGGGGCAGGCCCGGCCGGTGGCCCCAGATGTCGACGGCCTGTCGGACCTCGGCGGGCGCGGTCAGCACCACGCAGCTGCCGCTGCGCGCCAGCAGCACCGACCGAACCGTCGCCAGGGTCTCGGCGACCCGCTCCGGCGTGGTCGACCCGGGAAGTACGGCGTGCACCAGGCCGGTGCCGACCGAACCGCGAACACCGATGGGTGCGCCGACCGCGTCGCGCACCGCGTAGATCGCGGCGTGCAGGTGCGCGGCCGGTACGTCGAGCCGCAGAGCGATGTCGCTGGCGGTAAACGGGTAACGCCGCCACCAGACCGGCGGTCGGGCGGTGTCGACGGCGTCCCCGCCGAGCAGTGCCGCCGCCCGGCCGGCGCGTTGCCGGTTCAGACCCGGCTCGCCCTCGAACAGCACCGCGAGCTGCCCACCGGGCGGCACCTGGGACGGCCGGACGGTGCGCGCGGCGTGTGCCGGCAGGTCCAGCTCGACCGCCACCGGGTGCAGCCCGTCGACGGTCAGCTCGCCGACCAGGTCGCGTACCTCCAGCGGGGTGTGCACGGTACGTCGCACCCAGCGTCGGTCGGCCGGCACCGGCTGCAGCCGGACCGTCGCGGCGACCAGCACCGCCAGGGCCCCCTGCGAACCGCAGAGCAGCTGGGGCGGTTCGTCACCGGCGTCGTCAGTCTCCGACGCCGCCCGGACCAGCCGCCCGGCGGCGTCAACGTAGTCGACCCCGGTGACGTGCCGGCACGGCGGACCGTGCCGGTGGCTCAATGGTCCGGTCTCGTCGGTGGCGACGATCCCGCCGACCGTCGCCGACGCGGAGGGCGGGTCCAGCGGCATCCGCCAGCCGGCCCGGCCGACGGCCTGCTGGGCGGTGTGCAGCGGGGTGCCCGCGCCGACCCGGACGGTGCGTGATCCTGGCGGGCGGTGCCAGACGCCGGCCAGCCGGGAGGTGTCCAGCACGATGTCCACCTGGGACGGTGGAGTCCACCAGTCCAGTTTGCTGCCGGAGCCGCGGGGGATCAGGGTCAGATCCCGGTCGGCGCACAGGCGCAGCACCTCGGCGGTCGCCGAGGCCGTGCCCGGTGCCGCCACCCAACGCGGAGCGGCGGCCGCCACCTCGTCGTCCGGGCCGGCGTCGCGCACGTGCGCGGCACCACAGATCTCAGCCAGTCGAGCGGCCACGTCCTGAATCACCGTCGAGTCACCCCCCGCGCTGATCGTACACGTGTTCTAATCGATCCGGATTGGCCGTGCGGCGTGCCGCCGCGACCGGGCGGCCCGCTCCGGGCGGTACCGTGGCCGGGTGACGACCCAGACACCGGTTCCGCCGACCGCCAAGCGTGTCCCGACCGAGCGCGTCCACCACGGCGACACGGTCGTCGACGACTACGCCTGGCTCGCCGCCAAGGACGACCCGGACACGATCGCCTACCTGCAGGCGGAGAACGCCTACACCGAGGGTGCCACGGCACACCTCGCCGCGCTGCGCGAAACACTGTTCGGCGAGACGAAGCGGCGTACCCAGGAGACCGACCTGTCGGTGCCGACCCGCAAGGGCGACTACTGGTACTACACCCGGACCGTCGAAGGCCAGCAGTACGGCATCCACTGCCGGCTTGCCGTCCGGCCCGGCGATTCGGCCCCGCCGGCCACTGTCGACGGCGTGTCGATCGACGGCGAGGAGATCCTGCTCGACGGCAACGCCCTCGCCGAGGGGCATGACTTCTTCGCGATGGGCACCTTCGACGTCAGCCCGGACGGCCGCTGGCTGGCGTACTCCACCGACTTCTCCGGCGACGAGCGCTTCACCCTGCGGATCAAGGACCTGGCCACCGGCGAGGTGCTGCCCGACGAGGTGCCGTCGACCTTTTACGGCACCGCCTGGTCGGCCGACGGCAGCGCGCTGTTCTACCTGACCGTGGACGACGCGTGGCGGCCGTACCGGGTCTGGCGCCACCAGATCGGCACCGGCGCGGACCGCGACGTCATCGTCCACCAGGAGGACGACGAGCGGTTCTGGGTCGGCGTCGAGCTGACCCGCTCCGAGCGGTTCATCCTGATCGACGCGCACAGCAAGACCACCAGCGAGGTACGGGCACTGCCGGCCACCGACCCGACCGCCGAGCCTGTGGTCATCGCCCCGCGCCGGCAGGGGGTGGACTACTCGGTCGAACACCATGGGCACCGGTTCCTGATCCTGCACAACGACGGCGCGGAGGACTTCGCCCTCGCGTACACCTCTGTGGACGCCCCCGGCGACTGGGTGCCGCTGATCGGGCACACCCCCGGCACCCGGCTCGAATCGGTGGACGCGTTCGCCAACCACCTGGTGGTGTCGCTGCGTACTGACGGACTGACCGGGCTGCGGGTGCTCCCGGTCGGCAGTACCGACACCTTCGACATCGAGTTCCCCGAGCCGATCTACAGCGTCGGGCTGGACGCCAACCCCGAGTACACCACCACCAGCCTGCGGATCCGCTACACCTCGCTGATCACCCCCGACTCCATCTACGACTACGACCTGGTCACCCGCGACCTGGCGCTGCGCAAGCGCAAGCCGGTGCTCGGCGGCTACGACCCGGCCGGCTACGAGCAGCACCGGGAATGGGCGGTCGCCGACGACGGCACCCGGGTGCCGATCTCGGTGGTGTGCCGCGCCGGGACTCCCCGGGACGGTTCCGCGCCGTGCGTGATCTACGGGTACGGGTCGTATGAGATCAGCATGGACCCGTGGTTCTCGGTGCCCCGGCTGTCGTTGCTGGACCGTGGCGTGGTGTTCGCTGTCGCGCACGTGCGGGGCGGCGGTGAGCTGGGCCGGCGTTGGTACGACGACGGCAAGATGATGGCCAAGAAGAACTCGTTCACCGACTTCGTGGCCTGCGCCCGACATCTGGTGAAGGCGGGCTGGACCACCTCGGACCGGCTGATCGCCCGGGGCGGTTCAGCCGGCGGGCTGCTGATGGGCGCGGTGGTCAACCTCGCCCCGGACGCGTTCGGCGGGATCGTGGCGCAGGTGCCGTTCGTGGACGCGCTGAACACGATCCTCGACCCGACGCTGCCGTTGACGGTCACCGAGTGGGAGGAATGGGGCAACCCTCTGGAGGACCCCGACGTGTACGCGTACATGCGCTCGTACACCCCGTACGAGAACGTCGCCGCCGTCGACTACCCGCCGATCCTGGCCGTGACCAGCCTCAACGACACCCGGGTCTTCTACCACGAGCCGGCGAAGTGGGTGGCGAAACTGCGCGCGGTGGCTCCCGGCGGGTCGTACCTGCTGAAGACGGAGATGGGTGCCGGTCACGGCGGCCCGAGCGGGCGCTACGACGCCTGGCACGAGGAGGCCTTCGTCACGGCCTGGATCCTGGACCGGGTGGGGCTGGCCGGCTGACCCGGCCGGCGGACGGGACCCGCCGTCGCCGCGATGACGTCGGTCGCGGCGGGTTCCCGACGGCCTGGGATTATGGTTGCTGAGCAAGGAACTCCCGGTCCTGCGCGGACGACAGCAAGTGGAGTACCGTTCGAGCGGAATGGCTGGAGGTCTCGAATGTCCCTGACGGTGCAGACGGAGCAGCGTGGCGACGTCGTCGTCGTGTCGGTCGGTGGTGAGTTGGACATGGCCACCGCACCCCAGCTCCAGGACCAGATAACGGATCTACTGGACAAAGGTCGCAGTCGGCTGGTCTTCGATCTGGCCGACGTGTCGTTCTGCGACTCCACCGGTCTGTCGGTCTTCGTCCGGGCGAAGAACGGGTGCGACGAGGCCGGCGGCGTCGTCCGGCTCGCCGCGCCGCAGCGCGGGGTGCTGCGCATCCTGGAGGTCAGCGGCCTGGTCGAGGTCCTGCAGACCTTCCCGAGCGTCGACGAAGCGGTCTCGGCGCCACAGCCGGCTGCGGCCGACTGACCGAGGCGGTGCCCGCCTCGTCCTCGATCCAGCGGGGCCGGGCGATCGCCCAGCCCGTACCGGTCTGCACCAGCAGCGCCACACCGAGCAGCGCGATCGGCACCAACCAGCCGCCGGTCTGCTCGTACAGCAGACCGACCGAGAGCGGGCCGAGCGCGGCGATCAGGTAACCGGTGCTCTGGGTGAACGCCGACAACGACACCACGCCGGCCCCGGTCCGCGCCCGGAGCCCGACCATCGCCAGCGCCAGCGGGAAGGTGCCCTGACCGAGCGCGAGCAGCACCATCCACACCAGGGCACCCTGGTACGGCAGCCAGAGCAGCCCCGCGTAGCTGAGTGCGGACGCCACGGTGGTGCCGAGCACAAGCGGCCGCAGGCTCGACATCCGGGTGGCCAGCGTCGGCATCAGCAGCGCGATCGGCACAGCGACCGCAGTGACCCCGGCCAGCAGCAGCCCGGCGGTCTCCGGTCGGAAACCGGCGTCGCGAAACACCTGCGCCAGCCAACCCATCTGGGCGTACGCGCCGAACGACTGTGCGCCGAAGAAGCCGGCCATCAGCCAACCGAGCCGGGTCCGGCCCGGTCGGATCACGGCCGTCGCGCCCGGCCGTGCCAGCGGTCGCTCGCCGACGGTGCCGGGCGTGCCGGTCGCCGGGCGTCGTCGGTCCCGCCAGGCGACCGGCACCCAGAACGCTGCGGCGGCGACGGCGATCAGCGCCCAGAAGCCGAGCCCGGCCCGCCAGCTGCCGGCCGCGTGGGCGATCGGGACCGCGGTACCGGCCGACACCGACGCACCGATCGTCAACGACATCATGTACGCGCCGGTGACCAGGCCGGCCCGGTGCGGGAAGTATTGCCGGACCAGCATCGGCAGCAGCACGTTCGCCACCGCGATTCCGGCCAGGGCCAGGGCGCTGGTCGCCACGAACAACCAGGCGGAGCTGATGGTGACCCGGAGCAGTTGACCGGTGGCGAGCGCCGCCATCGAGGCCACCAGCAGCCGCGGTGGCGAGAATCGGCGGACCAGCCACGGGGTGAACGCGCCGACCGAGGCGAAGGCCAACGCCGGCAGCATGGTCACCACGCCGGCCAGCAGGCCGGACAGTGCCAGGCCGGTACGGACCTCGTCCAGCAGCGGGCCGAGGCTGGTGATCGCGAGCCGCAGGTTGAGCGCGACGAGGATCATCGCGATCAGCACCACGACTGTGCCACGCCGGGCGGCCCCGGTGGTCGCCGTCCCGGCCGGTGCAGTGGCCGGCACCGGCTGGATCCGCCCAGTCGTGGTTGGCCCAGTCGTGCTTGGCCCCGACACGGCCCGCCCCGATGAGGTCTGCCTCGGCGTGGTCGACCCCGGTGCGGTCCGGGTAGCCGGGCGGCCGGTGAGGGCGGTTGGCGGAGTCATGTCGACCATCCTAAAATCATGGGATGATTTATGGTCGGGTGATGTAGCGGATGACACCCTCGGCAGCTTCCCCGTCGGCACCTGCCGGCCGGTCCGGCACTTCCCGCAGGTCCCGGCAGACTCTGGTCCGCCAGGCGATCGACTCGTTGCGCGAGCAGATCGCCGCCGGCGACTGGCCGCTCGGCACCCGGATCCCGACCGAACCACGGCTGGCCGAGGCGCTCGGCGTCGGGCGCAACACGGTCCGGGAGGCGGTACGCGCGTTGGTGCACGCCGGCGTGCTGGAGTGCCGACAAGGCTCCGGCACCTATGTGATCTCCACCGACGAGTTGGCCGGTGCGGTGGCCCGCCGCTGTGCCTCCGCCGAGTGGCGGGAGACCGTGGAGGTCCGCCGGGCGTTCGAGGTCGAGGCGGCCCGGCTGGCGGCGCAGCGGCGTACCCCGTCGGACGTGGCGTCGCTGGACGCAGCGCTGGCCGACCGCGAGGCGGCCTGGCGCGGGGGCGACCTGGCCCGGTTCGTCGACGCGGACCTGACGCTGCACCGGGCGATCATGGCCGCCGCACACAACGTGATGCTGTCCGAGCTGTACGACTCGATCGGCGCTGCGATGCGGGCCACCGTCGCCGAGGCGGTCGGCCCGGACCTGCACCCGGACCGGCACGTCGACCACGCCCGGCTGGTTGCGGCGATCCGCGACGGTGACCCGGAGCGGGCGGCCAGCGAGGCGGCCGCCTACCTCGGCACCGACTGACTCGCGACGCTCACGCAAGACTGACCCCGCGACCCTCACGCCCCGAGGGCCGGACCCCGGGGGGCGGGGCCCGGCCCTCGTGCTGACCAGCGGCGTTGCGCGGTAGTGCCGCGCTGCGGCGCGCTGCTTCGGTGCTGCTGCGGATCGGTGCGGTGGGTCAGCTGTTCCAGTGCTGGGCGACCAGCTCGGCGGCCTGGGTCTCCCACTGCGCGTAGTGGAACGGGAACGCCGACACCTGGACGGTCTGGGCGGCCTCGGTCAGCGGCATGTCCTGCCAGCCGTCGACGGCCCTGAGCCCGTTCAGGAACGCGGTGGTGGAGTACTCGACGTCGGTGATCTGCTCGACGGTGCCCCAACCCGACGACGGGCGCTGCTGGAACAGGCCCTGCGAGTCGTGGTCGTTGCGGTCACCGAGGTGGCCGAGGTTCTCCAGCTTGGACTCCTGCAGGGCGGTGGCGATGGCGACCACGGCGGCCCGCTCGTGCATGCCGGCCTTCTTCGTGGCGGCGATGATGCCCTTGACGTTGTCGGTCTGCTCGCCGGACAGGGTGATGCGGGACTGTTCGCCCTGCACGCCGTGCGGGGTCAACTTGCCGGTGTCGACGCGGTCGCCGGTGTCGACGCGGTCGCTGGTGGCGCCGGTGTCACTCGTGGTGACGGCGGTGTCCGTGGTGGCAGCCCGGACGCCGGGGGTGTGCTGGGCGGCCAGAGCGGGGGCGGCGATCGCGCCGCCGGCCATGGCCAGCCCGGCGATGCCGAGGGCGGTGTTCCGCAGCTTGTCGCGGAGGGTACCGGTGATGATCGTGTTCATGGGGGGTCCACCTCTCCGTGCCGGGGGATCGCCGTTCCAGGTGGTGCGGGGGCGGACCATGCACAACGACAGCCGGTCACCAGGCATTCCACCCCGTGGCCGGGGTCGGGCAGCGGGGCGTGCGCCGGCGGGGCGGGCAGCTCGTCGCGGTAGGTTGTCGACCGATATTCCGCTCAGCTGCCGGGAGTGCCCCTCATGATCAACGGCTTCAAGAATTTCATCCTGCGCGGGAACGTTGTCGACCTGGCGGTCGGCATCGTCATCGGTGCGGCGTTCACCGCCGTGGTGACCCAGTTGACCAAGTCGTTCCTGGAGCCGTTCATCAGGCTGCTGGCCGTACTGCTGACCGGCGAGGAGGGCATCGGCGGTGCTGGGTTCACGGTCCGTGGCGTCGTCTTCGACTGGCCGGCCTTCGTCAACGCGGTGATCACCTTCGTGCTCACCGCCGCCGCGCTGTACTTCCTGGTCGTCATGCCGATGAACCGGCTCGCGGAGCGTCGGCGTCGGGGCGAGGAGCCGCCGCCGGCCGCGCCGAGCGAGGAAATCAAGTTGCTGACCGAGATCCGGGACGCCCTGGTGACCCGCCGCACCGACCGGTGATTCAAAGAGCTATCCGTGGTTGCCTTGTTACTCCCAGCACTTGAAAAGTGGCGGCGACGGGACGTGATCTGCGTGACACTTGACGCATGGAGCAGCTAGCCGGGATCACGTCCCAGGACTGCGCAACCCCTACCCGACCTGTCGCCGACCTTGGCCGACCGACCGCCCAGCCCGCTGGTGGGCGGGCGGTAGCCACCCTTGTCCGACCCCGCTGCGACGACCCCACCTGCGGTACCTGCTACCAGCGGCCGGAGACGGACTGACCGCCGTGCCCGGGTCGGTCGCCCGATCCGGTGGCCACCCGCCACTGCCGTATCCTCTCGAACAGATGTTCGATAGGGTCCGTCGGGTGGAGCAGCGTAAACACTGGTGGAACGGCAGTTGGGGACGGCTGGCCCGGCGGGACGTGTTCCTCCGCGCCGACGCCGACAGGTGGTTCGTCGAGGCCCGGGTCGGCGGCGCCGAGGGCAGGTCCCGGTTCACCG
Source organism: Solwaraspora sp. WMMA2065 (assembly GCF_030345075.1). Classification (NCBI taxonomy): domain Bacteria; kingdom Bacillati; phylum Actinomycetota; class Actinomycetes; order Micromonosporales; family Micromonosporaceae; genus Solwaraspora; species Solwaraspora sp. WMMA2065. The sequence goes on along the minus strand of NZ_CP128361.1, from coordinate 4,362,362 downwards.
AGTACGACACCGAGGAGTCCGCGTACGACGCGGTCCGTCGCCTGATCGACGGCCCCGGCGCCTGGCGCGAGGTCTCCGACGGACGGTTTGTCGCACGCCGACACGGGGAACCGGACGTCCATGAACGCGGCTGACGCATCTGTGACAGACCGGATCACCACCGGCATGCCGGTGGTCGACGCACGGGGCGAGAAGATCGGCACGGTCGCCCTGGTCCGTCCGGCGGATCCGAACGCGGTGACGGTCGAAGGCGCCGTCGATCCGCAGGACGCGATCGGTGACGAGGTGCCCCACCCGGAGGTGGGCGACGAGCCAGCCACCGCGCCCGACGTGGCGGCCCGGCTGCTACGTACCGGCTTCATCAAGATCAGCACGACGGAGCCGGCGGCGCTGCCGGGCGGTGTCGGCTACGCCAGCGTCGAACAGTTGGCGGCGGTCGACGCCGGGGTGGTCCGTCTAGCGGTGCCCCGGTCCGAGGTGACACCACCGGCCTGACCGGCGGTATGGTCACTGACCGGACCGACAGGTGGGTGGCGGGTCCGGCGGGTGGTCCGCGACGGTGGGAGGCGACGTGGCGCGCGGTGGTGTCTTCTGCATCGAGGGGCAGTGGCATCGCGACCTGAACGAGCGCGGCTCGGTGCTGCCGACCCTGGAGCTGCTGGAACGGCTCAGCCGGATCCGGTTCATCCACCGCGACGCCGCCACCCCCGACGAACTCGCCTACTTCCTGGACCGCTGGCTGCTGCGCCAGTACGCCGACTACCGGGTCGGCTTCTTCGCCATGCACGGCGAGCCGACCAAACTGTGCCTGACCGAACGGCACCACGTCGACCTGGACGACGTGGCCGAGCAGATGGCCGGCCGGTGCGCCGGCAAGCGGCTGTACTTCGGCAGCTGTTCGGTGCTGCGCGCCTCCGACGCCCGGATGCGCGAGTTCCTCGCCACCACCGGGGCCTCGCTGATCTGCGGCTACACCCGGGAGGTCGACTGGGTGGAGTCGGCGGCGTTCGAGACGGTGCTGCTCGACGTGCTCGCCAACGGGGTCTACAACAACGCCGCCGAGCTGCGGATGGGCTCGTCGCACTGGGCGCCACTGGCGGCGTACCTGGGCTTCCGGATCGTCTACGCCAACGGCCGGACCTGGCGCCCGGCCGGCCGACAACGCGCGTCAGCCGGCCGGCAGCCGGGACCGGCGGGGCCCGAGCAGGCAGCAACCGGCACCCAGCAGGTGCCGATACAGGGCGGCAGGGCCAGGAGCGGCGCGCGGAGCAGGCCTTCGGGCATCGCACGGAAAGATCGATAGCGAGCCAGGTCCACCTGGCCGAATCTGCTTGCGGTCGAGCGCGATTCTCCGCCGATTCCGCCGTTTCATGACACTGGTCATGATCAATTGAGAAGTGGTCGGGCGGGTGCTGTCGAGTTGTCGACTTCCACCCTGGACTGTGACGCGCCGATGCCGGAGGATCGGGGGCGTGAGTTTCGCTTCTTGAATCTGTGAGGTGACACGTTGAGCGATCCGAATGAATTTCGACAAGTGCTGAAGCAAATGCGAATGCAGCTCGGGATGTCTCAGGATGCGCTCGGTGCGGAGGTGCACATCAGTGGTTCCCAGATCGGGAACTACGAGTCAGGGCGGCCGATCCCACCCGACGACGTGCTGGCTGGCCTGGTCGCTGTGCTCAAGGCGGGGCCCGAGCTGCAGGAGCTTGCCGAGCGGGCACGCGGTGAGGCGGTCGCGCCCTGGCTACGGTCCTGGGTGGAGAACGAGCGCCGAGCGGCCATCATGCGTACCTGCCATGCCAATCTCGTCCCCGGGCTGCTGCAGACCGAGGCGTACGCCCGGTCGGTGATCGCGGCCGGGCCGCACACCGAGGTCCAGGTCGAGGAGATTACCCGGGAACGGATGGCGCGGCAGGCGGCGACCCTGGGTCGCGAGGATCCGTTGCTGTTGCACGCGATCATCGGCGAGGCGGCGCTGCGGATCGGTGACTCGGTGATCATGAAAGAGCAGCTGGATCACCTGGTCGGGGTGGGATTCCTCCCCAACGTCGTGGTGCGGGTGGTGCCGTTCTCGGCAGGGCCGCATCCCGCGCTGACCGGCGCGTTCGAGATCGCCACCCTGATCGAGGGAGCAACCGTCGTCTACCGGGACAGCGTCGACGAGGGAGAGGTGGTCACCGGGCTTGCGACCGTACGCAACGTGCAGCGAGCATGGGAGTTGGTGTCCGCACGGGCGCTACCGTGTGACCTGTCCCGTGACCTGATGATGAGGGTGGTCGATGACCATGAGCACCGAATTGAACTGGCGAAAGAGCACCCGGAGCGGCACTAACGGCGGGTCCTGCGTGGAGGTGGCCGATAACCAGCCGGGTCGGGTGTACGTCCGGGACACGAAGGACCGCGACGGCGGAACGCTGGCCTTCGTGCCGGCGGCCTGGCGTGGGTTCGTCGACCTGGCCAAGCGGGCCGGCTCCGCAAGCTGACCGTATCAAGATCAGGTGAGCGCTATGGACCTCACCCCGCTGTTGAGAGGTCCATAGCGCTCACCTGATCTTGGGATGTCGGTCGGGTCAGCCGCCCACCAGCCGAAGCTCGTCGTGCAGACTGCGGGCGACGTACGCCATCGAGGCCTCGGCCGCCGGCTGCACCATCGCCGGCACCCGGGATTCGGTCAGCGCGGCGACCGCGTAGATCTGGCCGTTGGCGTGTTCCACGACGCCGATCTCGTGCCGCAGGTTGAGCAGGGTGCCGGTCTTCGACGACCAGCGGGCAGCATCGGAGCTGAAGTCGGGCGCGAGTCGCTGTCGCAGCACGTTGTCACCCATCAGTTCGCGGACCCGGCCGGCAACCTGTTGGTTCATCGTGGCCGGCAGCCAGAGTTCGTGCAGGAGGTCGACGAAGGCGCGGGCCGATCCGGTACTGGCCCGGCTGACGTCGAGTTGGGCGACCGGGTGGCCGTGACCGGCGGTTGCCGCGCCGATGGCCAACGACTGCGCCAGGTGACTCTCCTGCGGGGCGAACCGTTCGGCAGGGGTGTCGGTCAGGTCACTGATCGGGTGCCGGACGATAATTCCGGACAACCCGAGCCGGCGCAGCCCGATGGTGACCTCCGCTGGCGGCGTGAGGTCGAACAACGCGTCGGCGGCGGCACCGTCGCTGATCGCCGTACTGAGATAGAGCAGGTCCTCGAGGGCCACCGTGGCCGGGTGGCGGAACTTGCTCAACCCGGTCGGGCCGGGCACAGCGACCCGGTTCGGGCGCACCAGGGTCGGCGCCGCCGGATCGAGTTCCCCCCGGTGGATCCGGTCCAACGTGACTACCGCCAGTGGGACCTTGACCAGCGATGCCGCCGGGAACTCCAGGTCGGGGTCGATGCCAAGTTCGTCGCCGGTACGCAGATCTCGGACCAGGACGGAGCCACGGAGTCCCGCCTCGTCGAGGGTGGCTCGTGCCAGCCGCAGCACCTTGGCGACGCCCATACCTTCCTCACCGTTGCTCGTCGGGCGGGGCACCGAGGCAGGTCCGCACTACGGCGTCCGGTAGGTCGTGCAACCGCCGGGCGTCCTCGGCCAACCCGGCCGCGATGTCGTAGCCTCGGGCGAACACCTGCTCGCCGATCGGGTGCCAGCGCAGCCCGAGATCCCGGGCCTGACTGGCCGAGCAGAGCAACAAGTCGCCGCTGTCGCCGCCGTACACGTCGGCGAGCGCGGCGACGAGTCCGGTGGCGATCCTGACCTGCGCGGGTGCCAGACCAACGGACTGGGCGAGGCGGACCATCCGATCCCGTACATGCGGGACGTCGTCTTCAGGCTGAATCCAGATCCGGTTGCCGGCCCGGTCACGCCGAAACCGACCAGGGCGCAGCGCGGCGAGGAAGATCGGGTCGGCGGCGTCGCCGGTGGAGCCGTCGGACGAGCCGGCAAGCCCCAGCGGTACCTGCCACCGGCTGCCGTCGGGTGCCACGGCGAGCAGCGCCGCGCGTACCTCCAAGCCGTGGACCAGGTCGGCGCGCTCCGCCGGATCGGCGGGGACCAGATCCAGTTGCAGGCCGTCGGTCCGGGCTTCGGTGACCAACCGGGCCAGCCGCCGGGGCGGGCAGATCGCCGGAACGGCCAGCCGGAGCGGGCGCAGTCGGGCCTGCTCGGCGTTGTGTTCCAGGGTGTCCGCGAAGTCGACCAAGCGCCGGGCCGAGGGCAGCACGTCCCGCCCGAAGGCGGTCAGGGTGACGGCGCGTGACGAGCGGTCGAACAGCCGGGCACCGAGGTGCTGTTCGAGGGTGGCGATCCGCCGGCTGGCCACGGACTGCGGGATGCGGGCCGCCGCAGCGCCGATGGTGAAGCTGCCGTGGGCGCTGACCGCAACGAAAGCCCGGCAGGCGGCCACCACGTCCACGGCAGCTGATTCTATGCCCGGTTCTATGCCGAATCAGCATCAGAACGCGCACCGTCGTCTTTTACCGCATCCGACTCCTCTGCCAGGCTGACTGACATCCCAAGTGCACCTGGAAAGGATGCTTCGCATGACCTTGCGTACCTGTGTCCGTATCGCCGTCGCGGTGGTGGCGCTCGTACCGCTGGCGGGCTGTGCGACCTCGGGGTCGCCCGACGCCGCCCCGAGCGCTGTCGGGCAGCCGACCACGACGGCGACCACCGGCGCACACCTGGTCGAGCTCCGACGCCTGGAGGAAAGCTTCGACGCCCGGCTCGGCGTCTACGCCGTCGACACCGGCACGGGCCAGACTGTCGAACACCGGGCAGACGAGCGGTTCGCGTACGCCTCGACCTTCAAGCCACTCGCCGCAGCCGCAGTGTTCGACCAGACCACCGGCGCCGAGCTCGATCAGGTGATCCGTTACACCGCCGACGACCTGGTCACCTATTCACCGATCACGGAACAGCACGTCGACACCGGCATGCCGCTGCGCGACATCGCCGACGCGGCGATCCGGTACAGCGACAACACCGCCGGCAATCTGTTGCTGGAGCAGCTCGGTGGCCCAGACGGCTTCGAGAAGCGGCTGCGGGAGATCGGCGACGACGTGACCGATCCGGACCGCTGGGAGACCGAGCTGAACGACTACACCCCGGGCGACCCCCGGGACACCAGCACCCCGCGGGCGCTGGCCGGAAGCCTGCGGGCGTACGCCGTCGGCGACGCGCTCGCCACGGACGACCGGGACCTGCTGGTCGACCTGTTGGTGGCGAACACAACCGGTGACGAGCTGATCCGGGCCGGCGTGCCGGATGGCTGGCGCGTCGGAGACAAGACCGGTGCCGCCGGATACGGCACGCGCAACGACATCGCCGTGATCTGGCCGCCGGCCGGCCAACCGATCGTGCTGGCGGTGCTTTCCGACCGGGAAGGCCCGGATGCCGGGTACGACAACGCGCTGATCGCACAGGCCGCGCGGGTCGTCGTCGCCGAACTGCGGCCGTGAGATCCGGGTCCGGCTGTGAGACCCGGGTTCGGCCGAGAGACCCGGCCGGTCGTAAGACCCGGGTGGTCCGGACCCGGGTCAGTCGGGTGCCAGGCGGTGGGTGAGTGCGGTGTGCCGGCGGCCTGCCCCGGCGGTTCGGACCGCGATCGCGATCGCCTTGCGCGAGCCGACCAGCACGACGAGCTTCTTCGCCCGGGTCACCGCCGTGTAGAGCAGGTTGCGCTGCAGCAGCGTGTACGAACTCATCGTCACCGGGATGACCACCGCCGGGTACTCGCTGCCCTGTGAGCGGTGCACGGTGATCGCGTACGCGTGCTGCAGCTCGTCCAGCTCGTCGAACTCGTACTCGATGTCCTCGTCCTCGTCGGTGCGGACGGTGAGCTTGCGGTCCTCGGTGCTGACCGCGGTGACGACTCCGATGGTGCCGTTGAAGACTCCGGCGGTGCCCTTGTCGTAGTTGTTGCGGATCTGGATGACCTTGTCGTTGATCCGGAACACCCGGGCGCCGTGCCGCCGCTCCGGCCGGTCGTCGCGCGGCGGGGCAAGCGCCTCCTGCAGGGCGGTGTTCAGGTTGCCGGCGCCGGCCGGGCCCCGGTGCATCGGGGCGAGCACCTGGATGTCGCGGGCCGGCACCCGGAACTTGCGCGGGATCCGCCGGGCGACGATGTCCACCACCAGGCCGGCGACCGCCTCCGGCTCGTCGGCCGCGAACAGGAAGAAGTCGGCCATGCCGTCGGTGCGCGGCTGCTCGCCGGCGTTGATCCGGTGCGCGTTGACCACCACCCCGGACTCCTGGGCCTGCCGGAAGATCCGGGTCAACCGGACCTGCGGTACGGCCGGGGCGGCGAGCACGTCGCGCAGCACCTCGCCGGCACCGACCGACGGCAACTGGTCGACGTCGCCGACCAGCAGCAGGTGGGCACCGGGTGCCACCGCCTTGACCAGCTTGTTGGCCAGGATCAGGTCGAGCATCGAGGCCTCGTCGACGACGATCAGGTCCGCGTCGATCGGGTTGTCCCGGTCGTACGTCGGATCGCCGCCCGGCCGCAGTTGCAGCAGCCGGTGCACGGTTGCCGCCGGGTGACCGGTGAGCTCGGTCATCCGTTTCGCCGCCCGGCCGGTCGGCGCGGCCAGCACGATCTTGGCACCCTTGGCGGCGGCCAGCGTGATGATCGACTTGACGGTGAACGACTTGCCGCAGCCCGGCCCGCCGGTGAGCACCGCCACCTTCGAGGTCAGCGCCAGGCGTACCGCCTGCTCCTGCTCGGGGGCGAGGTCGGCGCCGGTGCCGGCGCGCAGCCAGGCCAGCGCCCGGCCCCAGTCGACGTCGGCGAACGCCGACAACCGGTCGGCCCGGTGGTGCAGCAGCCGCAGCAGGCTGCCGGCCAGTGAGCATTCGGCGCGGTGGAACGGCACCAGGTAGACGGCCGGGATGATGCCGCCCTCGCTGGTCGGGTTCGGCACCGCCTCGCGTACCACGCCTTCCTCCGTGACCAGCGCGGTGAGCGCGTCGCGGACCAGTTCGACGGCGACGCCGAGGATGCCGGCGGCGTCGGTGCACAGGTTGGGCTCCGGCAGGTAGCAGTGGCCGTGGTCGGCGGCCTCGGAGAGGGTGTACTGGATGCCGGCCTTGATCCGTTCCGGGCTGTCGTGCGGGATGCCGACTGCCTGGGCGATGGTGTCGGCGGTCTTGAACCCGATGCCCCAGACGTCGGCGGCCAGCCGGTACGGCTCGTTGCGGACGACCGAGATCGACCCGTCGCCGTACTTCTTGTAGATCCGTACGGCGAGCGAGGTGGTGACCCCGACCCCCTGCAGGAAGATCATCACTTCCTTGATCGCCTGCTGTTCGATCCACGCCTTGGCGATCAGGGAGGTCCGTTTCGGCCCGAGACCGGGCACTTCGACCAGCCGGCCAGCCTCTTCCTCGATGATTCGTAGCGTGTCGGCGCCGAAGTGGGCGACGATCCGGCCGGCCATCTTCGGCCCGATCCCCTTGATCAGGCCGGATCCGAGGTACCGCTCGATGCCCTGCACGGTGGCCGGCAGCACCGTGGTGTACGAGTGGACCTCGAACTGTCGGCCGTACTTCGGGTGCGACCCCCACCGGCCGACCAGCCGGATGCTCTCCCCCGGCTGTACGCCGAGCAGCGAGCCGACCACGGTCAGCAGGTCGGTGCCGGACCGGTCGGTGGCGACCCGGGCGATGGTGTAGCCGGTCTCCTCGTTGGCATAGGTGATCCGTTCCAGGACCGCCTCCAGCACCGCTGCCGGGTGTCGGGCCGGGTGCGCGGCCGGGGGCGTGGCTGGCGGCGTGGTCGGGGGCGCTGCGGAGGGCGTGGCCGGGGCGGCGGTGGGTCCGGTGGTGGCGGTCACCGGTCGATTATCCGACCGGCGTGTCGGCGTACCCGCTCGCCTGCAGCTCGAACAGTTCCCGGTACAGCCCGTCGGCGGCGAGCAGCTCGTCGTGCGTACCGGCCTCGACCAGCCGACCCGACCGCAGCACGTAGATCCGGTCGGCCTGACGGACGTTCGCCAGCCGGTGAGTGATCAGTACGACGGTCCGGTCCGGCCGGCGGCGGAGCTGCTGGAACAGAGCGTGTTCGGCGCGGGCGTCCAGCGCCGCCGACGGTTCGTCGCAGATCAGCAGCGGCGCGTCGCGGTAGATGCCGCGGGCGGCGACCAGCCGCTGCCACTGGCCACCGGACAGGTCGTGGCCCTCCCGGAAGTTGCGGTCGAGCAGCGTCCGATACCCCCGGGGCAGGCTCTCGATCATGTCGTGGGCGGTGGCGGCCGTCGCGGCGTCTACCATGGACGGCCGTACCCGGTCGCCCGCTGCCTGGTGGTGGTCCGGACGACCGGGCTCAGCCTGGTCGTGGCCTGGCCGGCCGATGGTGATGTTCTGCCCGGCGGTGAACGGGAACCGCCACCAGTCCTGGCTCACCACCGCGACCTGGCCGGCGAGCCGCTGCGGGTCGATCTCGTCGATGTCGACGCCGTCCCAGCGGATGGTGCCGCTGCTCGGCCGGTACAGCCCGGCGATCAGCTTGGCCAGCGACGACTTTCCAGAGCCGTTCTCGCCGACCAGCGCGACCACCTCACCCCGACGCAGGGTCAGGCTGACTCCGTCGACCGCCGGCCGGTCGGTGTCCGGGTAGCTCAGGCTGACGCCGTCCAGCTCGATTTCGTCGTACCCGCCGATCCGCCGGCCGCCGGCCGGTGGCACCTGCCGGTCGGCGCGGGCCAGGAAGTCGCGGTAGTCGCGGTAGTACAGCGCGTCCTCGTACAGCGCGTTGGTGGCGTGGATGGCGGTGTTCAGGTTGGCCCGGGCCGCCTGGAGCGCGATCATCGCGGTGGCGGCGGCGGCCAGCGGGATCATGCCGACTAGGAGCAGACCGCCGAGTACGGCGTAGACGACGAAGGCAGCGGTACCGCTGAACGCACCCCCGACGACCCGGGTGCCGGTCTGCGCCCGCACCAACCGCAGCTGGGCCCGGGTCTCGGTGGTCATCGTGCGGTGATACTCGCCGAGCAGGAAGTCCCGCATCTGGTAGGTGCGGATTTCCGCAGCGGTGTGCCGGTTGGCCATCAGGTGGGCCAACATCCACATCCGCCGCCGCCGGGTGATCCGGGCCAGCAACGCGAGGTACTCGCGGCGGGCGATCCGAATGGCGGTGACGGCGGCCGGTACCGCCGCCAGCAGCAGACACGGCAGCAGCAGCGGCTCGATGACGGTGACCGCTGCGGCGGTGGCGGCCACCCCGACGACCCCGGTGGTGAGGTTCACCGCGTCATCGACAATGGACGCCGCTTCGACGGTGCCCCGGTCGCGGGCCCGGTCCATCTCCTCGGCGAAGCCGGCGTCGTCGAACGCGGCCAGCTCCACCGACGTGGTGGCCTCGAACAGCCGTAGCTCGGCCCGGTAGGTGACCTGTGGCATCAGCCGGGCCTGGGCCCAGCCGGCGGCGATGGTCAGTCCGCCCCGGGCCGCCACGGCGAGCGCGGCGACGGCGAGCGCCGGGGCGGCCGCGCGGATCCGGTCCGGCGTCGGCCCGGAGGCGAACAGTTCCCGCAGTACGCTGCTGGTGGCCAGCAGCCCGAAGGTGGTCATCACCCCGGCCACGACGTTCAGCCCGATCGCGGCGACCGTGTCGCGTGGGCTCACCGACCAGGCCAACTTGACCGCCTCGGCGAGGATTCCGGGCAGCCGGCGGGCGACCGTCCAGAAGCTGGTCTCGGCGAACCCGCGGGCGTGGTGCATCCAGTCCGCGTCGGCGAGTTCGGGCAGCGCCTCGCCGTCGTCGGGGAAGCCGTCGGATGGTTGCGCGGCAGCGGAAGCTTTCTGCTGAATAGGCCACATACGTCCGAATCCTTTGTCGTCGGCCTGCCGCAGGGGCGGACGGAACGTAGCGTGGAGGCTACTGAAGGATATGTGGTCGGTGATGCCGGTGAGTGTCGTACCGGCTATCCATGGCAAACTTTCGATCGGCTGGCGAACGGCCGCCCACCGCGCCGGTGGCGAACGGCCGCCCACCGCGCCGGTGGCGAACGGCCGCCCACCGCGCCGGTGGCGAACGGCCGCCCACCGCGCCGGTGGCGAACGGCCGCCCACCCCGACGGAAGAAGGCCACCGACCGATGGACCAGCAGCAACTGCAGACGCTCCGACAGCTGTACGTGCGACAGCGCATCCGGTTGATGGTCAACCAGTACGAGGTCCGCGCCGTCGGCCCGGACGGCGCACCCGGGCCGCTGCTCGCCTTCGCCCAGCAGAAGCGGCTGGCCTTCCGCGAACAGGTCACCCTCTACGCCGACGACCAGCGCCAGCGGCCCGTACTCGGGTTCAAGGCCCGGCAGGTGATCGACCTCGGGGCGACCTACGACGTGACGGATGCCGCCGGCCACCCGATCGGACTGTTCCGTAAGGACTTCGCCCGGTCGCTGCTGCGCTCCACCTGGCACCTGGAGCAGCCCGGCATCGGGGTGGCGACCGGCGCGGAACGCAACATGGTGGTCGCCCTGCTGCGCCGGTTCAGTGACCTGCTTTCCTGGCTGCCGTACCACTTCGACTTCACCATCGACGGCCAGCCGGCCTTCTCCGTGGTGCGCAGGTGGGGCCTGCGGGACAACTACCAGGTCGACATCCATCACCCGCAACTGGACCGTCGGCTGGTGATCGCCATGGCCGTCGCGCTGGACGCCCTGCAGTCGCGGTGACCCGCCGATCCTGCCCCGGGGCGGCCGGTGGTGCCGTCCCGGCAGCCGGGCCGGGGAGGCCGCTGGCGTACCGGCTTCACTAAGATATCGATTTGTGATGGCCGGATGTGGGCAAGCGACCACCAGTCTGGACCGGCGGCTGCGGCAGACCCGGGAGCGCCACTTCGTCGGCCGAGCCGCCGAGCTCGCCCTGCTGCGGCAGGCGTTGGAGCGCGCCCCCGAGCCGCTCGGAGTGCTCTACCTGCACGGGCCGGGTGGCATCGGCAAGTCCACCCTGCTGCGGTACTTCGGGGACGAGGCGGCCGCCGCCGGACGACGGGTGGTGCATGTGGATGGAAGGGCGGTCAGTCCGTCTCCGGCCCGGTTCGAGCTCGCCGCCGCTGATGCGCTGGCCGACGAGACGGCGGTGCTGCTGGTCGACTCATTCGAGCACTGCCAGGGGCTGGAGGACTGGCTGCGGGACCGGTTTCTGCCCCGACTGCCGGAGTCCGTCCTGGTGGTGCTGGCCGGCCGGGGCGGCCCCGGGCCGCAGTGGCGGGCCGATCCGGCCTGGCGTGACCTGCTGAAAGTGATCCCGATGGGCAACCTGTCCCGGGAGCACGCCGTCGCGCTGCTCAACCGCCGGGGCGTACCGCCGGATCTGCACCCCTCGGTGTTGTCGTTCGCCGGCGGCCACCCGCTGGCGCTGCGGCTCGCCGCCGAGGTCGCGGTCACCCACGAGGCCGCCGCCACCGCCGCCTGGCGGCCCAGCCTGAACGTGGTGGAGACCCTGCTCACCCAGCTGATCGGGGAGACGCCGTCGCCACTGCACCGGCAGGCGCTGGAGATCTGCGCGCACGCCCAGACGACCACTGAAGGACTGCTGCGGGCGGCCCTGGACTGCGACCCCGGGCCGATCTTCGCCTGGCTGCGTGAGTTGCCGTTCATCGAGTCCGACGCCCGCGGCCTGCGCCCGCACGATGTGGTCCGCGACGCGCTCAACGACGACCTGCGCTGGCGCGACCCGCAGGGCTACGAGACCATGCACCGGCGGCTGCACGCCTACCTGCTCGAGCAGGCGTTGGCCGCCACCGGGCCGGCGGTGCTGCCGGCGGTCGGCGCGATGATGTACCTGCAACGGCACGCGCAGGAGATCCGCCGCTACTTCACCTTCGCCGGCGAGGGCGAGGCCTACGAGGATCCGTACCAGCCGGCGGACCGGTCGACGGTGCTGGACCTCGCAGGTGAGGCCGAAGGCCCGGAGTCCGCCGCGCTGGTCGGCTTCTGGCTGGACCGCCGGCCCGAGGGCTGCCACGTCTACCGCAGTTCTGCCACCGGCGAGGTGGTGGGCTTCATGATCTGGCTGGACCTGGACGACCCGCAGCCGGCCGAGCTGGAAACCGATCCGGTCGTCGACACCGCCTGGCGGCACTGCCGGGCCAGCGCCCCGCTGCGCGGCCGCGAACACATCGGCCTGGCCCGGTTCATGGTGCATCGCCCGCCCTACCAGCGGCCGTCGCCGGTGACCGACATGATCCAGATGCGGATGCTGGCCCACTACCTGCATGACAAGGGTCTGGCCCTGCACTATCTGGTGCTGCACGACGCCGAGTTCTGGGGGCCGAACCTGGCCTACTTCGACGACCATCCGGTCGAGACGGTGCCGCAGGTCGGCGGACGCCCGTACCACCTGTTCTTCCACGACTGGCGGGTCACCCCGCTGATGCACTGGCTCGATCACAACCAGCAGCAACTGCTGTACGGGCTGCAGCCTCGTCCCGCCCGGCCCGGTGCCGACCTGCTGGTGCTGTCCCGCCCCGAGTTCGACGCCGCGGTCCGGTCCGCGATGCGGGCCTGGCGCCGCCCCGACGCACTGGCCACCAACCCGCTGGTCCGTACGCGGCTGGTCGCCGAACGTCCGGACGGCGACCCGGTCGACGCTTTACGGGGCGTCCTCGGCGCCGCGCTCGACGGCCTGCGTGACGACGTCCGGTCACACCGGGTGCTGGTCACCACGTTCGTGCACGGCACCCCGACGCAGGAGGCGGCAGCGGACCGGCTCGGTCTGCCGTACAGCACCTACCGGCGGCACCTGACCCGGGCACTGGACCGGATCAGCGACGCCCTGTGGCACCGCGAACTGCACGGCGGACCTGCACGGGCCCGACCGTAGCTGAGCGACGGTCCGGTTACGACTCCCGGCGCCACAACAGCTCACAGACCCGGTCGATGGCGGCCCGCAGATGCCGCTTGTACGTGCTGGCCGGCAGGCCGAGCCGGTCCGCCGCCGCCTCCTGGGTGGTCGGCCCGGCGAGGTAGGTGGCGGACAGCACCCGGTACAGCTTGGCGTCGCGGGGGTCGTGCCGCAGCGACTCCGCCGTGTCGGTCAACAGCGTCCGCAGCGTGTCCACCGGGTCCCGGACGCTTGCCTGATCGGCGTCGGAGCCACCCCCGGGGTCGACCACCAGCCGGCTGCCGGTCAGCGGGTTGGCCCGCAGCGCCGACCCGTCGTGCAGCCGTCGCAGCGCCGACCGGACCGCCGCGTCGAAGTCGGGCCGGGACAGCACCGTATGGACCGGGGTCGCGACAGTGGTGGTCGCGGCCGTCGAGGACCGGACCGGCGCGGCGGTCAGCGGCCACGCGGTCACCCGGGCCGCCCACACATCCACCGGGACCGCCCGCCAGTCGTGCGCGTACAGGTCGTACGCTCGGCCGTCCACCACCGGCCGGGGCCGGACCGGCTGGTGGTCGATGAACTCCGCCACCCCGACCGCCTCGTCCGCCAGCGTGAGGAACGACCAGGCGAGACGCTCCGAGCGGATCCACCACTGAAGGGTCCGGACGTGCATCAGATTCCGGACCGCGGAGCGCCGCCGCGCCGCCAGCGGGTAGCTGAACCGGGTGAGCAGGATGTGTTCGCCGGCCCGTGGCTGCGCGGCTGCGGCATGCCGCCACACCGCCGCGACCACCGGGTCGGCGGCGACCTCGTCCGGATCCGGACCGGTCAGCCGCAGCGTCACCTGGAACCCGGCGATGGCCCCGTCGTGCGAGCGCCGGTACACGTCGAACGCCTCCGGCTGGCGGTCCAGCCAGAAGCCGACCAGATCGTCGGCGCCGTCGCCGGATTCCCGCACGATCCGTCGCAGGGTGGCGTGGTCGCCGGGTGCCATCCGGTCCGGGTAGACCGCGCCGCCGCCGTGGCGCAGCGCGAACGGCGCCATCACGGCGGTGTCCTGCAGGATGTGGTACAGCGAGCGGACCGCCGGTAGGACGGCATCGCCGCTGGCGGCCCGTGCCCGGTGCAGCAGGTGGGCCGCCACCCGGGCGTGCATCACCTGGTAGCCGTGCGGGTCCCGCCAGCGCAGATCCGTGTCCAGCACACTGCGTACCACGTCGTGCGGGACGACCCCATCACGGTCACTTTGGACGAATGGTAGCCGGCGCAGCCAGGCGAACAGCTCCGCCGCCGCCTCGCCGACCACCGAACGCAGCAGGTCCTCGGTGGTGGTCAGCGCGTGTGAGCAGGTCTCCAGCGCGAGCCGGTGTCGCGCCGACGGCAGCTCGCCGACCAGATGGTGCAGCAGGGTCGCGACGACGTCCGGGGTCGGCGTCCAGGTGGCGGCGGCCCGGCGGTCACCGACGGCGACCGCGGCGGAGAGGTTGAGCGCGAGCGGATGGCCGCCGGCGAAACGCAGCACCGCGTCCCAGAGTTCACGTGGTACGCCGCGCCGGTCCAGCAGCTCGGTCGCCGCGGCCGGTGGCAGGCCGCTGAGGCTCTCGACCCGCAGTACGCCGGACCAGCCGAGGTCGGCCTGCCACTCGCAGTCCGGTGCCTGCCGGCTGGCGACCACCACGACGACCCCGTCCGGGATGCGCGGCAGGAACCGGTCCCGCAACCAGCCTTCCAGGCCCTGGCAGCGTTCGAACGTGTCGACGAGCAGGACGGCCGGCGCACCGCTGAGCGCGGCGTAGGCTGCTGCGGTGAATCCGGCCGGGGACGGGTCGATGCCGGCACCGTCGACCTGGACGACGATCCGGCCGGCGTCGCGGGCGAGGGCCGAGAACCGACGCAGCAACATGGACTTGCCGATGCCGCCGGGGCCGTGCACGAACCACACCGGACATCCGTCGGGCGTGCCGGCGAGCGCGGCCCGGAAGGCGTCCAGTTCGGCGGTACGGCCGACGAACGCCTCCTCGCGGGCCGTTCCCAGTCGGTTTGCCAGCCGCCCAGCCACCGCACCCCCCGTGATCTGGTCCACCCGGCATACTACGGTGGGTTACCGCCGGTGCTGAACGGCAGCCCGGCTGCTGCGTCGAGTGGTCGACCCGCTTCGCTGGCCGGTAGCAGCCCGTCGCGCCAAGTGTCCGTCTGGGTGTCCCCGACGGTCCAAATTGGCGATCAGGGCGGCCACCGGTCTGGACCGTGTTCACGCTGACTCCCCGCACTTGTCGGTCCCTGACGGCGTCGCCCGCCCGGCGGGTCGCAGCTCGTCGCCGCCGACGGCGACGGACTCGCCGGTGATCTCCAGGCGCAGCCCGTCGGCGGTCGCGGTCAGCCCCTGGTACGCCAGCCCGGCCGGCAGCTCGGGCAGTTCCCGTTCGATCCGGCGTTCGCCGAGGGCACCGGCGCCGACGGCACCGGCCAGCTGGTCGGCGGAGCGGCGCAGCCCGAATACCTCGACCTCCACCGGCTCGATCCGCAACATCCGGCCGTCGAGCACGGGTACGGCGTACACGGTCACCGGCACGGCCTGGCCGAAGCTCGTCGCTATCAGGTCGACGATCAGCTGGCCGTTGCCGCTGCCGCGAATCTGCACGTCGGCCCCGGAGAGCAGACCGCCGCCGGAGTCCGCGGCCTCGCCGTCGGACCGGTCCTCGGTCCCGCTGTCGGACCGGTTGCCGGCCAGCGCGTCCAGTCGCGTGAGGTCGACCGTGAGCGCGGCGTACAGCCGACCGATCCGGATCTCGACGGGGCCCGACCCGGTGGAGCCGGCACCGGCCGCCGCCAGGTCGCCGTCGATCTCGACGTCGGACACCTCGGCGGTGACCCCGGCGATCGGCAGGTCGCTTTCGCCGAAGCGGTCGGCGGTGACGGTGAGACCGGCGAACCGGCCCGCCAACGCCTGCGTCACGAACGGGAAGCCGTTTACGTCGACCTGCGGCGGCTCGGCCAGCCCGAGGACACAGCCGACGGCGTCGGCGAGCCGGCCGCCGACCACCCCGGCGGCGATCCGGTCCGCGACGACCAGACTCCCGGGGATCAGCAGCGCCGCGGTGAGCAGCAGCCATCCCCGTCGGTTGCGAGGTCTCCAGATGCGCATGCCCCGATCACACCCGGCCGGGGTGCAAGCCGGACGTGAGTTCGATGAGAACCCGTTAAGAACTGCCCGCACCGCTGCAACCGCACCCGCTCGTCCCGTGGTTCCGGGCGGCGGCTGAAGCTGTAGGTACTATTGTTGAGTTGTAGGCACAGTTAGGGGGTCAGGTTGAGCACCGTGTCCGTACGTGAATTCTCGTACAACCCGAGTGCCATGTTCGCCAGGGTCGAGCGTGGCGAAACGCTCGAGGTCACCCGGCACGGCACCGTGATCGCCGTGCTGCTGCCTGGTTCGGCCGCCCTCAGCCGCTACTCGCCGCTGGTCGCGAAGGGCCTGATCAGACTCGCCACGACCACGACGAGCGACCTGGACCAGATCCCGCACTTCGACGTACCAGAGGACGTGTCACCGCTGGACCTGCTGCTCGAAGCCCGTGAGGACGAGGACCGTTGATCTACCTTGACTCCTCGGCTCTCGTCACCCTCGTCTCTGGCCGGTCGTACGCGCCCGAGTTGCGCGAGTACCTTGCCGATCAACCTGCGGCACCGATGGCCACGTCGACCCTCGGGTTCGTCGAGACCGTCCGTACCCTCGACACGATCGGTGACTACCCCGACATGATGTCGGATCTGCTGCGCAACTTCACCGAGATCCTGCTGACCGCCGAGGTCCGGGACGCCGCCGCGCTCATACCATCAGGTGCGCGGTCCCTGGACGCGATCCACATCGCAAGCGCCCAGGTGCTGGGCGACGCCCTGACGGTCCTGATCAGTTACGACAAGCGGATGCTGGACATCGCCCGCACGATCGGACTACCGACAGCCTGCCCCGGTCTCAGCTAGGTCGCTGGGTCGGGTACGGCGTTACTAGCCCAGGCCTGCTCGGCCGCAGCACTTCTTGTACTTGGCGCCCGACCCGCACCAGCACGGATCGTTGCGTGCCGGCGGCCAGACGATCGTGTCCTGGTCGGCGGCCAGCCTGGCGTACCGGGTCTTCACCGCTGAGTCGAGCGGCGACTCACCGATCCGCTCGGCGAACTCCGACAACCCGGCAACCGTGGCTGGCACCACGCGGATGGCCGGCACCCCGCTTTCGGCCAGGCCGCGCCAGCGACGCTCCGCCGCCGGGAAGTACACCTCGTCAGGGTCGACGTACGCGTCGGGCCACCGGCGGCGGGCCTCGGCCCGCTCGGCGCGCTGAAACACCAGCAGCCGCAACTGGTCAGGTATCCGACCCGACTCGAAGTGCTCACGCGCCTCGTCCAGGGTCGTCGGCAGTCCGGTCGGCTCGGCCATCCGCTGCGCCGGTGCCGCCGGAGCTATCTCGTCGGTGGCGTCGGCCGGCAACCCGAGCCGGCGCCGGACCTCGCGGCGGCCCCAAACCAGCACCGACGACATCTGCATCCAGCCGTTCGGCCCGCGCAGCGCCTCGAGATCGTCCGCCGTCAGGCGAGCGACGGCCCGGTCGTACCAAACCAGCGCCGCCGGCAGGTCACCGCGTTCAGCCAGCAACTCGGCGACAAGGGTGCACTGCGCCTGACCCAGGTCGGGGTCGCGGGCGAGCCGGGCCAGCTCCTCGTACGCCTCGCTGTCCGCCCCGGCCTCGAACTCGATGCCGGCCAGGTCGCATCGCGCGTAACAGCCGTCCTCGCCGCCCGCCGCGATCAGCTCGGCCAGCAGCTTGCGTGCCCGGTCGAGTCGGCCGGCCACCCGCCACGCCTCGGCCGCTTCCAGCAGGAGCTCGGCCCGCTCGTTCGGATACTTCTCCGCGTCGGCCTCAAGCGCCGCCGCCCGCGCGGCGGCCTGGTTCGCCGGTTTCGTCGCCACGGCCGGAGACCGTACCCGTTGCGCCCGCCGACGTCACCGCGACACTCCCGCCCGGCGCTGCTCGTCAACCGCAAGCCGCTACGGGGGTGCGAGGGAGCATCCTGGCAGCGGAGTCCGGTAAGTGGTACCGTATCCGGTACAAGATTGAGGAGGAGTCGTGGCGGCGGCGATCAGTGCGAGCGAGGCCCGTAAGACCCTGTTCCCGCTCATCGAGCGGGTCAACGAGGACCACACCCCGATCGAGATCGTCTCCAAGCGGGGCAACGCAGTGCTGGTGAGCAAGGAGGACTGGGATTCGATCATGGAGACGAACTACCTGCTCCGGACGCCTGCCAACGCGAATCACCTGATGGAGAGCATCGACCAGTGGCGGGCCGGGACCGCCGTCGAGCGTGACCTGGGTCTCGACGAGTGAAGCTCACCTGGACCGACAACGCCTGGTCCGACTACCTGTACTGGCAGACCCAGGACCGCAAGACGCTGAGGCGAATCAACGCCCTGATTTCCGACATCAAGCGGGACCCTGACGGGCCAGGCATCGGCAAGCCCGAGATTCTTCGGAACAACCTTGCCGGCCTGCGGTCGCGGCGCATCGACGATGAGCACCGTCTGGTGTACGCGGTCGAGCAGGGGGCAATCACTGTCATTTCATGCCGCTACCACTACGAGTGACGCCAGCGGCACCGGCCGGTCCAGCGGGGACGGTGAACCAGATGGTGGTCCCGCCGCCGGGAGTGGTGTCGGCACCGACCTCGCCACCGAGAGCCCGTACCGCGTCGGCGACGATCGCCAGCCCGAGCCCGCTGCCCTCGGTGGCGCCGCCCGCCGCGCCTACCCGGTAGAAGCGGTCGAAGACCCGTTCGGCGGCCTCCGGCGTCAGCCCCGGCCCGGTGTCCGACACCGCCACCCGCACCCGGCCGGCGGCGGCGCGCACCGACACCTCGGCGTTCGCCTCGACCGGCGTGTGCGCCCGTACGTTGGCCAGCAGGTTCGCCAGCACCCGCCGCAGCGCGTCAGTATCGCCGGCGACGAGCAGATGCGGTGGCGAATCCAGCGCGATCACCCGTTGCGGTTCGACGGCGAGCGCGTCGGCGACCGCGTCGCGGGCCAGCACGGCGATGTCGACCGGCTCGTCCTGCAACTGCGGCTCGGCGTCCAACCGGGCCAGAAACAGCAGATCGGACACCATCTTGGACATCCGGGCGGCCTCGTCGTCGAGCCGGCGCAGCACGTCCGGCCGGCGCCGCTCGTCGACCATGCCGCCGCGCAGCAGCTGGGTGTAGCCGCGGATCACGGTCAGCGGGGTGCGCAGCTCGTGCGACGCGTCCGCGACGAACGACCGCATCCGCTGTTCGGATCGCTCCCGCACGGCCAACGCGGCGAGGATCCGGTCCAGCATGCCGTTGACCGCCAGGGTCAGCCGGCCCGCTTCGGTACGCCGTACCCGTCGGGGGTCGTCGGTTATCGGCACCCGGCGGTCCAACTGCCCACCGGCGATCGCGTCGGCGGTCCGCGCGATGTCGTCCAACGGCCGCATCCGGGCCACGATCAGCATCCGGGCCAGAAACGCCAGCAGTACGGCGACCGCCACCGACACCAGCACCTCGATGCCGAGCAGCCGCGCCACGGTCTCCCGGACCGGGGCCAGCGGCAGCCCCAGCAGCACCACACCGGGGCCGGCGTCGACGGTCACCACCCGGTACCCCCCTTCCGGCGTGGTGATGCTGGTCAGCGGGGACCGCCCGCCGGGCGGCGGGGCCGGTGCGGCGTCCAGCAGCGGGGTCGCCGGCACCGGCGCGGTCGACGCGAACCGGGTCAGCTCGCCGTCACCGGTGCGGAACTCCACCAGAAACTCGGTGGGGCCGATCACCGCGCGTACCGTCTGGTCCCGCAGGTCCCGCTCGCCGACCCGGGCGATCTGCCGGCTGCCGCTGGCGACCAGCGCGGCGGCAGTGGTGAGCTGTTCGTCGGTGCGGTTCATCAGCTGCTGGCGCATCGCGACCGCGCTGACCACGCCGGTGATCAGCAGCGCGGCGCAGGTGAGCGCCACGGTGGCGGCGATCAGCGACCCGCGCAGCGACCAGCGCGGTGCCCGCCGGGTGCGGCTGCGCGGCAGCACGGCTCACCCCTGCACGGCGGTACGCAGCGCGTAGCCGAAGCCGCGGTGGGTGACGATCAGCGGCTCACCGAGCGGGTCCAGTTTGCGGCGCAGGTAGCCGATGTAGGTGTCGACGACATTCGACTCACCACCGAAGTCGTAGCGCCACACCGCCTCCAGGATCTGACTGCGGGACAGTACCCGACCGGAGTTGAGCATCAGGTAGCGCAGCAGTTTGAACTCGGTCGGCGACAACTGCACCGGTGCGCCGGCCCGGGACACCAGCAGGGTGTCCTCGTCCAGCTCCAGGTCGGCGTAGCGCAGCACGGAGCCGGCCCGGCCGGCCGTACCAGCCGGATCGCCCGGCCCGGCGGGGCCGTCCCGGCCGGCGGGACCGTCGCGCCCGGCGGGACCGGAGCCGACCCGGCGCAGCACCGCCCGTACCCGGGCCAGCAGTTCCTCCACCGCGAACGGCTTGGTCAGGTAGTCGTCACCGCCGAGGGTTAGCCCGGAGACCAGGTCGCGGCGGGCGTCGCGGGCGGTCAGGAAGACGATGCCGAACCGGTGGCCGCGTTGCCGTAGCCGCCGGCACAGGTCGAAGCCGTCGCCGTCGGGCAGCATCACGTCGAGTACGACGAGGTCCGGTCGACCCGACTCGGCGAGCTGCTCCGCCTGCGCCACCGTGGTCGCGGAGTCGACGGCGAAACCGTGGAAGGTGAGCACGGTGACCAGCATGTCGACGATGTTCGGCTGGTCGTCGACGACCAGGATGCGCGCCGATGTGTTGCCCATGTCCGCTGATCAGATCACGCCATCATGGGAGAAGGATGAGAACCGGCGGCACCGGTCAGCCGCGGCCCGTCACAGGCAGCACCAGCAGTAGAGGTGGTCACCGGCGTCGCGGGTCCGTCGGGCGAGACCGGCGATCGCCTCGATCACCGGGACGAGCTCGTCCTCGGGCAGGGGGCCGGAGTGGATGAACTCGTCGATCCGACCCCAGCGCGCCGACAGCTCCGGCAGCTGACCGCCGGTGATCGAGGCGAGGGCGTCCCGGGTGGCGTCGTCGAGGCCGAACAGCCACGGGCCGTGCCGCTCCGGGCTCCAGATCAGTCGGCTCTGCACCAGGCTGGCCCGCCAGGGCGCGTCGCGGACGAAGCTGACGAGCTGACCGAGAGCGACCGGAGGGTCGATCCACTTGAGGTCGACGGCGTCCACGGCAACGCCGCCGGCACCGTCGATGTCGCCGCTGCCGGCAGCGCGGGCGACCGGCCCGCCGTCGAGCTCGCCCATCAGCGCGATGGCCGCGTCGTCGTCGACGGACCGGAAGTAGTCGTACAGCACACCCATGCCGGTCACCTCACCACATCGATGCGACGGGAAATCAGGCAACCGATCGCGGTACGCGGCGCGTCTGCGACGAGAGGTCGTCGCCACCGCGCGGGCTCTGGTCGCGTACCGTGCTGCGGGTGTCCGACGCCGACTTCCTGACCACCACCCGGGACTCCTACGACGCGATCGTCGGCGAGTACGCCGAGGCGGTGAAGAGCGAGCTGGACGAGTCGCCGCTGGACCGGGCCATGCTCGGCATGTTCGCCGAACTGGTGCGCTCGACGGGCAACACCGCGGTCGCCGATGTCGGCTGCGGGCCGGGCCGGGTCACCGTGCTGCTGGCCGGGCACGGACTGGACGCGTTCGGGGTCGACCTGTCCCCACGCATGATCGACCACGCCCGCCGGGCGTACCCGGGGCTGCGGTTCGAGGTCGGCTCGATGCTCGATCTGGATCTGCCCGACGGTGGGCTCGGCGGGTTGCTCGCCTTCTTCTCGATCATCCATCTGCCGTGGCAGCGGCGGTCGCAGGCGTTCGCCGAGTTCCATCGGGTGCTGGTGCCGGGCGGCTACCTGATGTTGGCCTTCCAGATCGGCGACCACGTTCGGCACCGGGAGGAGTTCGAGGGTAAGCGGATTGACCTGCGCTTCCACCGGCAGCGGCCGGCTGAGGTGGCGCGGTTGCTGACCGGAGCCGGTTTCCAGGTCCTGGTGACCGTCGAGCAGACTGCGCCAGCGCCGGACCGGCCGCCGCTGGGCATGCTGGTCGCCCGCAAACTCTGACCGGTGGGGACGATGTCCAGCTGGTCGCCGTCCAACTTGTCTGCTGAGCCTCGACGCCGGCAGCCCAGTGGCGGTGAAGGGGGCCGAGTTGTTCGGGCGCTACGGGGCAGCGTGTGCATCGCCTCTCCCCGCGCCTGTCGGTACGCATCGAGTGGAGGGTCCAGGCACGTAATTCATCGGGGATGACGTGCCCGGACCCTCCACTCGACAACGTGCCGGGCGTGACAGCCCGACGCACGCCGGGCTCGGCGGCGAATGGTGGGGCATGATTGGATCGGGCGGGACATCCAGGCCGCCGCACTTCCGACCGGAACGACGGCTGGGGCAGCGGTCGACTGGAGGCCGCCGAACCGCCAGAGGGCTTCCCCGCCGGCGAAGTCGCCCACTAAGCGTCCGCCCAGACCGTGTCACCCGGCGAGTACGCCGTCGAAATCCTGGTCGAGCAGGACGTGGTGCTCGGCGCGGGAGTCGGCGTACGTCCCGAGCCGGTCAGCTTTCCGTGACGCGTGGCTCGCGGCATGTGCGGATGTTCAGGGGATGGGCGATCGTCTGGCAATGTTGGCCGGGTGCATCTGACGGAAGAGTTCGAGTGGCGCGGACGTGAGGTCCGATGGTGTCGGACGGGTTCTGGGCCCGACGTCGTGTTCTGCCATGGGACGCCGTGGTCCTCGCAGTTGTGGGGCTCCTACGCCGAGGCTCTGAGCGCCCAGTTCACGGTTCACCTGTGGGATATGCCCGGTTACGGGCAGTCCTCAAAGTTCCCAGATCACCGGGTGTCTCTGGACGTCCAGGGTGAGTTACTGGCTGACCTCGTCTCGCATTGGGAGCTGCCGTCCCCGCATGTCGTAGCTCACGACTACGGCGGCGCCGTCGCGTTGAGGGCCCTTCTCTTGCATGGCTGTTCGTTCGCGTCGTTGGCGCTCGTCGACGTGGTGGCGCTGGCTCCCTGGGGGTCGGACTTCTTCCGGCTTGTGCGCGACAACGCCGAAGCTCTCAGCGCGCTGCCGAAGGCCGTCCACGAAGGAGCGCTCCGGGCCTACATCGCAGGAGCTAGTCACATGGGCCTGAGGCCTAGCCAGTTGCAGGACCTCGTTTCTCCCTGGCTGGACACCGACGGGCAAGCCGCGTTCTACCGACAGATCGCCCAGGCGGACCAGACCTATACGGACGAGATTCAGGGTCTCTACCCGCGTCTGGACTTGCCCGTTCTGGTGGTGTGGGGCAAGAACGACACGTGGATCCCTGTCGACCGTGCTCACCTACTGACAGAACTCATCCCGGGCGCTCAACTCGAGCTGATCGATGGGGCGGGTCACCTGGTCCAGCTTGACCAGCCCGTACAACTGGCCACGACGTTGCACGGTTGGCTCACCTCTCAGGCCACGAGGACTTGATGCGGTTCAACATCCGCTCATCGGCACGACAGCACACCGATCGTTGTGACGCATCGTGACGCTCGGATCGCGGAAGATGTGCGCATACAGTCATGGGCGGTAGAGACAGCCCTCCGCAGCGGAATCGCCGCCGCCTTGCTCGCCGCACACCTGCGCTGGTTTGGGGATTCCCCGGCGAACGAGACGACGGGAAGTCTACGGCTCAACAGACTAGATCGCGCCAGAACTCGACGCTTGCCTTCGGCTCCCACGGAGTTTCGCTTACGCCAACGTTACCGAACTCCCGGTCGACGTAGTCTGCCAGATGCAACCCGTAGTAGATGATGTCGGTCTGCCACATCGAAAGCACCGGGTGGCCGAAGGCCCCGGACTCACCAGGGAGATACCGGTGCCCATACACCGGTACCATCTTCGGAACCTGCGTCAGCGAGCGCGTCGCTGTCGCCAATGCCGATGCGGTGCCGCTTGGCCTTGAACCCCAGCTGCTGTGCCAGAAGCCGTTGTTCTCGACGTCGAACAGCACCCCTTCGCAGGGCCAGTACAGCAGGCTGCGCAGCTTGTCACGGTCCCCGTTACGCCAGTTCGGCCACGGCTTCGGGTGTGTGTAGATCACGCCCGGCTCGCGCGGCTCGGGGCGGGTGTTCACCGGTAGTCCTGCGGACAGAAAGGCTCGATGGTCAACGGCGAAACGGAACCCGAATTCTTGCTCGATCCGGTCGAGTTCCGAGTCGGTCAGCCCGGGGTCGACCGCACAGACGGATCTGAGCCGTAGCCGCCGCATCGCTTCCTGGCCAAGACGGCGGCCATCCTCAGCATGTTGATCGAGCCCTACTACCACGACGCGAAACTCTACCTCGTGCACGCGCCCTGGACCGGTGCCGTCGTCATCGCGCCGAGGTGCTGACGTCGGTAACAGCCGAACGCACTCGACACTTTGGCCATGTACACGCAAAGTGACGCCTGATCGGCGGCATGAGCGAAGCGACAGGTTGATCGCCGACGCAGCGCCCGCCTCCGACCGACCGGACGGTGCTCGACCTGCTGCATGCCCCACCGAGGGCGCACGCATCGCGACGACTCGATCGCGGCAGATCAGTTCGTTGCCCTCACAAGCTTCTCAAGGGTGTCGGCCAGCTCGGACACGTCACGACGCCCATCGAGCTTGGTCGTGGCGCCGCGTCGCAGACGAGGCTCGACGGTCCGACATACCCGTCACCAGGACCCTCGCCACGCACGCATGATATCGATCAAAGCAGCACCTCATGCTCAGGAGCACCTCGCGGCCAGATGTGGCGCAGGATGCGGCTTCGCGGCATGAGCGGATCTCGCTGTACCGCCCCGACACCTTCAACCGCCGGGGCGGCCCGTGGCGGCAGGTTCAGATCCGGACGCCGCGATCGGCGACATTGCTTCGAGTGGAGGGCTCAGGCACGTTACTCGCCCGAATAACGTGCCTGAGCCCTCCACTCGACGGCGGACCGAGACTCGACGGACCGAGGTGCGCGCTTCTCGGCATGAGCGCGCGCTGGTGCCCGCCCGATCCGGAAACAGCTGATGCGTGCCAGGAGGCTCGGCCGGCCGCCCGTCCCAAGCTGTACGGACTCTCGGCGGCGAGTGCGGCCGCTCGGACGTGCTGAGGGCCGACGCCCTGCACGTCGAGTGGCGGATGCATCCGGCGGATAGGTCGGCGCCGATGCGCGCCGGCTCTGCGTCCTCCTCCAAGGAGGCCGGTGTCGGGGTGGTCAATGGCCGGCGGTGCTGACCTGGGTGATGAAGGTGGACCAGGCGGTGGGGGTGAAGGTGAGGGTGCCGCTGGTGCGGTTTTTGCTGTCGCGGACCAGTACCTGGCCGGGCAGGTTGTCGGCGACTTCGACGCATGCGCCGCCGTTGCTGTTGCTGCGGCTGGCGGTGCGCCACGCTGGCTGGGTCATAGCTTGCCTGCCGATCCTCGCGATCAGGCGACTGGCCCGGGTGACCAGCCGGGGGTGGGAAGTGTCGACCGGCGCTGCGGTCCTGCCCTGGCCCGGCATAGGCGCAGGGCAGGACCGCAGCGTGGTGTCGGGTGGTCAGTGGTGGTGGGTGGTGGCGGCCTGGGCGATGAAGGTGGACCAGGCGGTGGGGGTGAAGGTGAGGGTGCCGCCGCTGCGGTCCTTGCTGTCGCGGACCAGCACCCGGCCCGGCAGGTTGTCGGCGACCTCGACGCAGTTACCGCCGTTGCTGTTGCTGCGGCTGGCGGTGCGCCACGCTGGCTCGGTCATAGCTCCTCTGCCATCCTCGCGATCAGGTCTCGGGACATGTCTTGGGGTAATGCCACCGAGCGTATCGCCTCCCAGGCGTTGACGAAGGCGGCGACCTTGGCCGGCTCCTCGTAGGTGCGGCCGTCCACCGGGTTCTCCGCGTAGGCCACCGTCGCCCCGCCCGGCAGCGTGGCTAGCGCGAAATTGCCCAGCTGGCCGATGTAGAGCCCGGCGTCGACCGGCACCACGTGCAGCAGCACCCGGTCGCGCCGCGACATGTCGACCAGGTGCAGCAGCTGCTCCTTCATCATCACCGGGTCGCCCCGGCGTAGCGCCGCCTCGTCGACGATGAACGAGGTGACCGGCGGCGTCCGGCGGTCGAAGACGGCCACCTGGCGAGCCAGCCGGTGGGCCAGGCGCTGCTCGGCCACCTCCGGCGGGTGCAGACCGACGGCGAGCACCGCGCGGGCGTACGCCTCGGTCTGCAACAGCCCGGGGACGTAGGTCGACTCGTACCCGCGCAGCATCTCGGCCTGGGCCTCGTACTCCGGCCACGGCTGAAACCAGTCCGGCGGCACGGCGTTGCGGGCGTCTGCGGCGGTCTCCTGCACCAGGGTGCCGCTGCCGAAGACATCGTCGATCTGCTCGGCGGTGTCCGGCAGGGGGATCTGCCGGGCCGTCTCGAACTTGGCGATAAGCGAGGTGGAGACGCTCAGCCGTTGCGCCAACTGCTCCTGGGTCATGCCTCCGTTGAGCGTGCGGAGGAACTTGAGAGTGCGAGGAACCCCGTTGCTGCTCACGAATTACCGGTCCTTCCCGATTCAAGATCGAAATTTCGGAACGGGTTCTGTTGGTGGGAATCCTTCCACTGCTGGCGCTGCGGGTCCAGGGTGGATCTGCTGACAGCAGAAAAATCGGGAGGGATTCGATGATCAATAAGGTGGTAGCCGCCGGGGCGGACCCGGACGACGACCCGGTGTTGCGGCACGCAAGGGAGACCGCCGAGAAGCATCTGCCGAGGCGGATCGGCGAATGCCCGACGTGCGGATCGGTGGCGTTCTGCGCACCGTTCACCATGGCCCTGGCGATCCTCGACCGGCGCGACGTGCCGCGAGCACGGCGGATCCGGACCGTCCTCACCGTCGCCGGCCTGTCGCCGCCGGAGTTCCCGCACCCGCCGGAGAGCGGCGACGACGGCCGGAGCGGCAACGGCGGCGGGTGGTGTGAAATTGTCCGGTGAACCGTTGATCAAGGTCGGCGACGTGTTGCGTCTGCGCGCCGAAGACTGGGCATTCGGCAACGGCCCGGTGGCGATCCGGGTGTCACATCTGCGGCACGGTCACGACATTCCACACGTGACCATGATCGCGGTGATGGGCACCTTCGTCAGCGGCCCCCGCGCCGGCCAGATGATGCTGCTGTCGGTGTTCAAACACGCCTTGCGGCGGCCCGGCGTCGTCGAACGTGACGGCCATACCCCCGAATCTCGCTCCTGACCAGAAACACCCTGACAGCGATCCCGTCGAAATGCGAAAGGCGGTTCCACCGTGCGCAGGCTTCTCCACCTCGTCCTGTTCCCCCGGCGTACCCGGCGGCAGTCCCGGCCGCACACCCGCAACGCCGGCACCCGCCACTACCGCGCTGCGGCCCGGCCGTCGATCAGCCCGGGGCTGGTCCGCGACCGCCAGTTCCTGGACCGCACCCGGCGCGGTCTCGACCCGGCCGAGGTACGCGCCTTCTTGCACCTGGTCGCCGACGAGCTGGCCACGGTGCGGGCCGAGCTGGCGATGACCCGCGACGAGAACGTACGGATCAAGCAGGCGCTGCGGGACTGGCAGTCGCGGCAGTTCCAGGCCCGGATGCCGGCGTAGGCCGTCGGCCTGTGACCACGAAGGGAGCCACGATGGTCCACCACACCGGGGCCAGGGCCGGGACCGGGACCGCCGCTTGGGCCGACGCCGCAATGACGCTGCCGTTGCCGGCGGTGCACCTGCGGAGACCATTGCTGGCCGACGAGTTCTTCCTGCTGGCGCAGGACGCGGTGACCGGTCGGCTGCGGCTGCCGGACCGGGCGGTCGGGTTCGGTCTGGCCGCCGCGCTGCTGGTGGACCTGGTCGACGCCGGGGCGCTGCGGGTGCGCGACGGCCGGCTCTGGCTGGTGGCGCGGCACGTGCCGGTGGACGCGCTCGGCGGCTGGGTCCTGCGTTGGACGGCCGCCGAGCCGGGGTACCGGCGGGTGGGCACCTGGTTGGCGCTGCTGGCGCCCGGCGCTCATCAGCAGGTCGCGCGGCGGCTGGTCGCGGCGGGCGTGGTGCGGCGCCGGACGGTACGCCGCCTGCTGGCCACCGCCGTGCGCCATGTGCCGGTCGACCCGAACCGGGCCGGGTGGGCGTGGGCCCGGCTGACCGTACGGCTGCAGCGCGGCGAGCCGTTGCCCGACCTGGAGGCCCGGCTAGCCGGGCTCTGCCTGGTCACCGGGCTGGACGACGCCCTGCTCACCGGTCTCCCGGCGGCGGCCCGTCGGCACCTGCACCGGGAGACCTCCGGACGACTGCCGACCGAGGTCGGCGAGCTGTTCACCATTGCCCGGAATCGCCTCGACGGCGCATCCCACCGCCGCCGGAGCGGCCGATGGCGTCGCGGACCAGCGGGCTGAGCGCTCCACCGACCTGCTGCGCACGTCGCTATGCAGGAACTGCATGACGACTAGGCTGTTGGCATGCTTCCGGATCTGGACCTGCGGCTGGTCCGGTACTTCACCGTGGTCGCCGAGCAGCTGAACTTCGCGCGCGCCGCGGAGCAGCTCCGGGTCGCGCAGCCGTCGCTGAGCCGACAGATCCAGCGGCTGGAGGACGCTCTCGGCGTACGCCTGCTGGAACGCACCAGCCAGGGCAGCCGGCTCACCGCCGCCGGTTCGGCGTTCCTGCCCCGCGCCGAGCAGCTACTGCACGGTGCCGGACAGGCGGTGCTCGCCGCGCGGGCGGCGGCACCGGAGCGCACCATCACCATCGGGTACGTCGATGATCTGATCGTCACCCCCGCCGTACGCGACCTGCGCCACCGGTTTCCCGACGCCCACGTCCGCACCCGCCACCTCGACACCCGGGATGCCGACGCACTGCTGCGCCGGCAGGCCGACGCCCTGGTCATCCGTACGCCGCTGCCGGTTCCGGCCGACGACCTCGACGTGGCGGTCCTCTACGACGAACCCCGGGTCCTGGTCGTGCCCGCCGCGCACCGGCTGGCCGGCAAGGAGTCGGTGACCGCCGCGGACATCGCCGCGGAGCCGCTGGTCGGCTGCACCGGCATGGGCGCCGACTGGACCGGCTTCTGGCGGCTGGAGCCCCGCCCGGACGGCAGTCCCGCCCAGCTCGGTCCCACGCTGGCCGACACCTACGACGACAAGCTCGAAGCCATCGCCGACGGCAGCGCCATCGCCGTCGTCCCGGCCAATGACCGGCGGTTCAGCCTACGTCCGGACCTGGTCACCGTTGCCATTCACGAGGTCGAGCCCTGCCAGGTCGCCGTGGTCACCCGCGCCGGGGACGCCAACCCGTTGGTCGCGGAGTTCGTCCGCTCTGCTGAGCGGCACCTCGTTGGCTGACCCTGGGTCCCGATCGTCATGCGCCTGTTGCATGACGGGGTGCGAAACAGGTCTTGGACACGGCCGCAGGCAGGACGTTGGCTGGTCGTATGCCTGTCGACTACCGCTCACAGACCGTTCTGCTCACCGGGGCGAGCTCCGGAATCGGTGCCGCCTTCGCCAGGGCGCTGGCCGTACGCGGCGCGAACCTCGTGCTGGTCGCGCGGCGCGCCGACCGGTTGGCGTCGATCGCGGACGAGCTGCGCCGCACTGCTGATGTACGAATCGAGGTCGTCCCCGCGGACCTGTCCAGTCCCGCTGCGCCGACCGAGATCCGCCGAGTGGTCGCCGACCGGGGCGTCGAGGTGACAAGCCTGATAAACAGTGCCGCGATCGGCTCTTTCGCCCTGTTTGCCGATGTGGATCCGAGTCAGTCGACCGCCGAGGTCGCCGTTGACGTGATGGCACCGGTCGCGCTGACAGCGGCCTTCATGCCGCAGCTGACGGGTGCCGGCAACGGCTTCATCATCAACCTCGCCAGCGTGTCCGCGTACTTCCCGACTCCCCGGATGGCCGTCTACAGTGCCGCCAAGGCGTTCATGCTCAGCTTCACTGAATCACTATGGACGGAGCTGCGAGGCACCGGCCTGACGGTGTTCGCTGTCGCCCCCGGAGCCACCGGCACCGATTTCACGGCCGGGATGGGTCCGGACGCGGCGGTGCTGACCGCAGGGAAGGTGCGGGCTGCAGAGGACGTCGTCGCGACCGCGCTGCGCCACCTTGAGCTCCGGGATCCGGGCCCGATCGTCGTTGACGGCGGTGGCAACCGGCTCGGCGTGCTCGTGAGCCGATTCGTGAGTCGGCGCCGGGCCGCCCTGATGATGGCCCGCGTCTTCGACCCCGCTCGCCGGCCCCCGTCTCGCACGCCCGGTTGACGTGGGTGAGGGCGTTGCTGGGAGCAGACCGTAGCCCCACGGTGGAGCCTCCCCAGGAGCCACCTGCTAGTCGAAGGTCCAGAAGAAGTAGAGGACGTTGGGCGGGTTGCCGTACGCGCGGTACTGGCAGAGGTACGAGCTCCACAGGTCGTTCTGGACCCCGTAGTTGCCGTACGACTGACAGAAGCTCAGGCTGCTGTAGACGTTACGCAGGGTGCCGCCCGGCGGGTCCGGGTAGTCCGCCGAGGCTGGGGCGGCGGTGGTCGCGAACATGCCGGCCATGGCGATCATGAACGCCACCAGCAGTGTGGTCAGTCTTCGCATACATCCTCCCATAGGCGGGGCACTCGTCGATCTTCCGCGTGTCTCCAGGCATCATGAGATCGACACATGACGATCTCATGATGCCATCGTGGCTGGCCCGTGGGAAGGCTTGGGCGCCGCAGACCTCGGCCACTGACGGGCCCGTCAGCGGTGACCACGCCAGCCTGGGGAAGTAGCTGCGGTACTTGACATATGCCTTCCCTGCCAGGAAACCCGCAGGGTGGGGCAGTTGACCGCGTCGGATCCTCGGTGAGGATGTCGAGCAGGACGTTGGAGTCGACCAGGGTGACGGTCCCGTCCGAATGCCTCTGGGGCACCGCGCGAAGCCGTTCACTCGCCACGGAGCAACTCCATGAGCTGGTCCGTGGTCATGCCCTCCGTCTCGCGTGCGGCGCCCTGCCCGCGTAGATGCCGCACAAGCCGTTGTCCTCTGGAGGGGGCGCCGTCGACCCGCACGATCCGCAGCGCGCCGCCCTCCTCGACAACCTCGATCTCGTCGCCTTCATGCAGGCCGTGTTTGGCGCGCAGCGACGCAGGGATGGTCACCTGACCCTTGCTGTTCAGCTTCACCGTGCCTCCACTTACTTGTACTACGTAATACCAGCGGTTGTGTTTCAGGGCTGTGAGGGGTTTCCTCCCCTCCCCTGGGTTCCAGTCGCAGGGCGGGGTCGAGGTCAACCCCTGACTGACTTGACTTTGTCGCATGTTATGACTCATGGTTGTGAGACAAAGCTTGCGACTATGGAGGTGGTGGCGATGCGCCAGACAGAGCACAGCGAGACCAGGCAGTGGCTGGACCGGCACGGTCTGACCGAGGCCGAGCCGACGCCGCTGCTGGCGACCCGGCTGGCCGTGCGACGGCGGGCCAAGCTCGTCGGCGACATCCTGCTGGCCGGGTTCCTGATCGGCGCGGCACTCACCCACGCGACGGGCCGGGCCACCGACACGGCGTACTCCTGGCTGCCGTTGCTGGTGCTCACCGCGCTGGTGGTCGGCATGCTGGCGGCGCAGTGGCTGCTCCGTCAATGGGTCCGCCGCGTCGACCGGCGGGCCGGCGCGCAACTGCCCCGGCGGGTGGCCCATCCGGTCGGGTTCGGCTGGCCGGCGGTGCTCGGCCGGCCGTACGCCGTCTTCACGGTCGCCGCCTACACCGGCGCGCTGGTGCTCGCGGTGAGCGTACTGCCGGTTTCCGACCCGGTGCTGCGGGCCGGGGCCGCCGTCGTGCTGATCGGGCTCGCCGGTGCCGGTGCCGGCATGGTCATGCAGCTGCGTCAGGTGCTGACCAGCCCGGCCGTCGCCGAGGACGAGGCGTCGCTCACGGCGGACGTCGTCATGCGGGTCGAGGACGCCCGCGCCCTCGTCACCCCCAGCCTGGTCTGGATGCTGCCGGCCATCTTCCTGTACGGGGAGTCGCTGGGCTGGTGGAACGCGGTCGCTATCGGACTCGTCGTGGCCGGTGTCGTCGCGTTCGGTCTGGTCCAGACCCGGACCACGGCTGTCGGGGCGACCGCACGGCAGGCCATGATCGTCCGATGATCGTCATCGACGCCGCCTCGCCGACGCCGCCGTACGAGCAGCTGCGGGCCCAGCTCGCCCGGCAGATCCAGGACCGGTCGCTGGCCGTCGGCACCCGGCTGCCGACGGTCCGCCGGCTCGCCGCCGACCTCGGCCTGGCCGTGAACACCGTCGGTCGGGCGTACCGGGAGCTGGAGGAGGCCGGGCTGATCGAGACCCGTGGGCGGGCCGGCTCGTTCGTCACAGCCGCCGGCGACCAGGCCCTCGAACAGGCCCACCGCGCCGCCCGCGACTACGCGACGATCATCGCCCGGAGCGGCATCGACCCCGCCGAGGCGATCCGGATCGTCCAGGCGGCCCTGGGCCGCCCGGCCACACCGTGACTCACCGGCCACGCCCGCGACCGGCACCGGCGCCAGCCGGCTGCCGGTCCCGGTGGCACAGTCGCCAACGGTCGACGCCCGCGTGCAGCAGCACCAACGGCAGTACGCCCACCACGTACCAGGCCAGGTCGGTGGGGTCGAAATGGACACCGAGGACCAGCCGTGCCAGCAGACTGCGCTCGGACAGCTCCGCCGGTACGCCGGTCAGCTGCAGGAACTCGACGAGCCAGCAGAAGGCGACGGCACCCGCCCCGGCCGCGATCGGCCCGGCACCCGGTGCCAGGACGAACACGCCGGCATGGACCATCGATGCGTACAGGGCGGTGCCGGAGTACTGCTGCAGCGCGCCGGAACTGTCCAGCACGCCGTTCCCACCGGCCAGCACCCGGATGCCGAGTGCCACGGCGAGGAACCCGGCG
This sequence comes from Solwaraspora sp. WMMA2065, assembly GCF_030345075.1. Lineage (NCBI taxonomy): Bacteria > Bacillati > Actinomycetota > Actinomycetes > Micromonosporales > Micromonosporaceae > Solwaraspora > Solwaraspora sp. WMMA2065. The sequence goes on along the minus strand of NZ_CP128361.1, from coordinate 4,329,587 downwards.
GCGGCGGTCACGCCCGCCAACCGTACCCGCCACCTGAGACCCGCCACGGTGCCCGACCCTACAGTTCACCGATCCGGTCGGTCATTGGCCGGTCAGCGGGGTCCCCGCGGATCTCAGCACGTCGATCTCGCAGCCCGGCGAGGCCGGGTCGAAGCCGTGCTCGACCAGCCAACGGATCGCCAACAGGCTGCGTAGCGACCACCACGCGCCGATCACGTCGAGGTCGACGGCGGTGCCGTAGCCGGCGAGGACGTCACCAAGGCGCTCCCGGTGCCCGAGTGTCAGGGTGGCGAGGTCGAACAGGGCGTCACCTCGGCCTGCCTCGGACCAGTCGAGCATGCCGGTGACCTCATCACCGTCGACGAAGACGTGGGCGATCTGCAGGTCGCCGTGCGTGAAGACCGGTGTCCACGGCCGCAACGCGGCCCCGGCGATCCGGCGGTTGCGCATGACGAGGTCGGCGGGGAGCACTCTGTTCGCGATGAGCCACCTGCACTCGCCGTCGAGTTGCGAAGCCAACTCGTCGGGACTGCGACCGGGCCACGGTGGCAGCGGCGCGTCGTGCAGCATCCGTACGGCGGCACCCGTCGCTGTCCAGGCCGCCGCCGACGCCGCCGACGGCTCGCCAAGCCGGCCGAGCGCCGTCCCGGCAACGGCAGCAAGCGCGAGTACGGGCGGTCTACGCCACAGCACCTGCGGAGTCGGCACCGGTGCTCTCGCCATCGCCTCGACCTCGACGTCGGTGCGTGTCTGATCGGCATCGATTTTCAGGAACACGTCGCCGACGCGCAGGGTCGCGCGCTCGTGATGGGCGACGACGACCTCGACCTGCGCCACGTTGGCCATCATCGGGCGGCCGGCAGACAGCGTCATCCGGTTTACCCGGCACGTCTCCGACGCGCAGGCGAGATCCAAGATCATGTGAGCGCTATGGACCTCACAAGCGCCAGGAGACGTCCATGGCGCTCACATGATCTTGAGCGGAGGGCGCGCCGTCGGTCGCGGGTGGCGGCGTCCGCGTGGTACGCGCGGCGCAGTGGATCGAGGAGTCCGTAGTGGCTGAGATCTGCCACGGACAGGGCTGTCCCTCCCCGCACGGTGTCCGGTACGAGAAGTATCGATGCCGTGTGATGATCAGCTTGGCATGGAAATGATCGCGAAAGATATTGATATGACCATGTGACAGGTGGTGCAGTTGTGCTCACCAGCGGAGTCCTCCCCACCCCCAGGAGGTCTATATGCGATTCCGCGCACCAACTGCCAACGCCGGCTCGTGGCGCAGGACCACCGTCCTGGCCGTCGCGACCGTCGTCGGCCTGTTCGCCGTCGTGACCGGCCCGGTCTCGGCCGATCCCAAGCCCAGCGGTGTCGACCGGGAGTCGATCGCCGGCCCGTACCGGGTCCTCGGGCCGCGCACCTTCGCCGACCGCGACGCGGTGGCCGGGACCGGCGCCGCGATCGACTACATCGAGCATGGCATCCTCAACATCACCGCGACCCGGGCCGAGGTCAGCGCGATCCAGGCGCTCGGCTTCGAGGTCGAAGCGGTCCGGGCACCCACCAGGACCGACGCGTCCGGCGACGTCACCACGTTGGACTTCCCGCCGTCCGACTCGGCGTACCACAACTACGCAGAGCTGACCACGGTGGTCAACCAGGTAGTCTCCAGCCACTCGAACATCGCCCGGAAGATCAGCATCGGGACCTCGTACGAGGGCCGCGACCTGATGGCGGTCAAGATCTCCGACAACGTCGGCACCGACGAGGACGAGCCGGAGATCCTGTTCAACTCACAGCAGCACGCCCGCGAGCACCTCACCGTCGAGATGGCGATCTACCTGCTGAACCTGTTCACCGACGGCTACGGCAGCGACTCGCGGATCACCAACATCGTCAACACCCGCGAGATCTGGATCGTGCCGACCGTCAACCCGGACGGCAGTGAGTACGACATCGCCACCGGCTCGTACCGGTCCTGGCGCAAGAACCGCCAGCCCAACAGCGGCTCGTTTGCCGTCGGCACCGACCTGAACCGCAACTGGGACTACCTGTGGGGCTGCTGCGGCGGATCCTCCGGCTCCCCGTCGTCGTCGACCTACCGCGGCCCGTACGCCTTCTCCGCCCCGGAGACGCAGGCGCTGCGCGACTTCGTCAACAGCCGGGTGGTCGGCGGTGAGCAGCAGATCACGGCCAACATCGACTTCCACAGCTACTCGGAGCTGGTGCTCTGGCCGTTCGGCTGGACCACCGCCAACACCCCGTCCGGGATGACCACCGACCAGTACAACACCTTCGCCACCCTCGGTACGCAGATGGCGGCGACCAACGGCTACACCCCGGAACAGTCGTCCGACCTCTACATCACCGACGGCAGCAGCATCGACTGGATGTGGGGCGTGCACGGCATCTGGGCGTACACCTTCGAGCTGTACCCCGGCTCGTCCAGCGGCGGCGGCTTCTACCCGCCCGACGAGGTGATCCCCACCCAGACCGCCCGCAACCGGGAAGCGGTGCTGATGTTCAGCGAGTACGCCGACTGCCCGTACCGGGTGATCGGCAAGGAGTCGCAGTACTGCGGCGGCGGTCCGGTCGACCCGCCGGGCAGCACCGTCTGGGCGGACGACTTCGAGTCCGCGACCGGCTGGACGACCGACCCGAGCGGCACCGACACCGCCACCACCGGGCAGTGGGAGCGCGGCGTCGCGCAGGCCACCAGCTCCGGCGGGGCCCTGCAGCTGACCGCCTACCAGGGCAGCAACAGCCTGGTCACCGGGCGGCTGGCCGGCTCCTCGGCCGGCTCGTACGACATCGACAGCGGGGCCACCAGCGCCCGCTCCCCGGCGATCACGCTGCCGTCGAGCGGCACCCTCACCCTGTCGCTCGCCTGGTACCTGGCCCACCTGAACAACTCGTCGTCGGCCGACTACCTGCGGATCAGCGTGGTGCACAGTGGCGGCACGACGACGCTGTTGAACCAGTCCGGCGCGGGGAGCAACCGGTACGGGTCCTGGTCGACCGGCAGCTACAACCTGACCCCGTACGCGGGTCAGACGGTGCGGATCCTGGTCGAGGCGGCGGACGCCTCCACCGCCAGCCTGGTCGAGGCGGCCATCGACGACGTCCGGATCACCAGGTCCTGACGGCGGGCAGGGCTGCCGGCTACTGACGGCACGCAGGGCTGCCGTGCGGTGAACATCACCGGACGGCAGCCCTGCGCTGCTGCGATGACGCTGCGGCGGCGTCGGTGGGTTACCGTGCTACCGACCGCCCCGCAGCGAAGCCGGTGCGAACCCGGCGCTGTCCCGCAACTGTGATGCCCCGGCCGACAGCCGGGGGCTAGCCAGGTCGCCTGCGGCGTGGTCGCGAACCGCGCTCTCGAGGAAGGGCGCCTCGCCACCTGGCCGGGGCCGGCGTCACCACCCCGACCTGTCGGCGAAGCACCAGCCCTCGACCGACAGGAGGACCAGATGAGCAGACCCCTTACGCGGCGGGCAGCGTTGCTGCGTACCGCCGCGGTCGCCACCGCCGCGACCCTCGCCCTGACCGGATGCGGCCAGGCCGGCGACGGCTCCGGCGGGCCCGACGACGCGCAGCCCGGCGTCAGCCCGGAGGCCGCCGCCAGCTACCCGGTCACCGTCGGTGACCTGACCCTGGAGGTACGCCCGGAGCGGATCGTCGCACTGTCGCCGACCGCGACCGAGATGCTCTTCGCGATCGGCGCCGGCGACCAGGTGGCCGCCGTCGACGACAACTCCAACCACCCGGCCGAGGCGCCGACCACCGAGCTGTCCGGGTTCACCCCGAACGTCGAGGCGATCGCCGGCTACGAGCCCGACCTGGTGGTGCTCTCCGGCGACACCAACGAGGTGGTGGCCGGGCTGACCCGACTGTCGATCCCGGTCTACCTGGCCGGGGCGGCGGTGACCCTGGACGACACGTACCGTCAGATCACCGAGCTGGGCGCCCTCACCGGGCACCCGGAGGCAGCGGCCGACCTGGTCGACACCATGCGGTCCGACATCGACAAACTGGTCGCCGACGCGGCGCAGCCGGCCGAGCCGTTGAGCTACTACTACGAGCTCGACCCGACTCTCTACACGGTGACCAGCGAAACCTTCGTCGGGTCGCTGTTCACCATGGTCGGGCTGACCAACATCGCCGACCCGGCGGACCCGTCCGGGGAGGCCGGCGGCTACCCGCAGCTGTCCGCCGAGGCGCTGATCGACGCCGACCCGGACCTGATCTTCCTCGCCGACACCAGGTGCTGCCAGCAGAACGCGCAGACGGTGGCGCAGCGGGCCGGCTGGTCCACCATCACCGCCGTACAGACCGGTCAGGTGGTCGAGCTCGACGACGACATCGCGTCCCGCTGGGGTCCCCGGGTGGTCGACCTGGTCCGGGCGATCGTCGACGCGGTCGACGCGGCGGCGGCGTCCTGACGTGCTCCGTACGCCGGTCCGGCGGCGGCCCGGGCTGACCACCGGCTGGTTCGCTGGTGCGGTGACGGCAGTCGTGCTGTCGGCCCTGGCCGGGCTGGCGTTCGGCCCGGCCAGTCTGCCGCCGCTGGCGGTCGCCGCCGAACTGCTCAACCTGCTGCCCGGCGTCGACGTGGACAGTGGACTCAACGACCGGCAGGTGGCGATCGTCACCCAGCTGCGGCTGCCCCGGGTGGTGCTGGCACTGCTGGTCGGCGGCATGCTGGCCCTGGCCGGCGGCTGCTACCAGGGGGTGTTCCGCAACCCGCTGGCCGACCCGCATCTGCTCGGCGCCGCCGCCGGGGCCGGGCTGGCGGTGACCGCGGTCATCGCGCTGCGCCCCGGCACCGGAGTGCTGACCGGGCTGCCGGTGACGGTGCCGCTGGCCGCGTTCGTCGGCGCGCTCGGGGCGGTCGCGCTGACCTACCTGCTCGGTACGGGTGCCGCCGGGCCGGACCGGTCCACCGCGACGCTGATCCTGGCCGGGGTGGCGGTGTCGGCGTTCCTCGCCGCCGGGCAGACCTACCTGCTGCAACGCCACGTGGACACCATCCGGGAGGTCTACTCGTGGCTGCTGGGTCGGCTGGCCACCGACGGCTGGCACGAGGTTCGGCTGGTCCTGCCGTACGCGGTGATCGCCGCCGTGGTGGTGTTGGCGCAGCGCCGCGAGCTGGACGTGCTGTCGGTCGGTGACGAGGAGGCGGCCAGCCTCGGCCTGCACCCGCAGCGGTCCCGCTACCTGCTGCTCGCCGCCGCGTCGCTGGGCACCGCCGCGGCGGTGTCGGTATCCGGGCTGATCGGCTTCGTCGGGTTGATCGTGCCGCACCTGGTCCGACTGGTAGCAGGCAGCAGCTACCGGGTGATCCTGCCGCTGTCGATGCTGCTCGGTGGCGCGTTCCTGACCGTCACCGACGTGGTGGCCCGTACCGTGGCCGCGCCGGCCGAGATCCCGATCGGTGTGGTCACCGCCTTCTTCGGCGCCCCGTTCTTCGTGCTGGTGCTGCGTACCACCCGCCGGACGGTGGCGCTGTGACCGCGCCCGGGCCCGCGCCCGAGACCGGGCCGGCCGCGGCTGGGAGCACCCCGGTGGTCGGCCGTGACCTGCGGGTACGCCTCGGCGGCGCGCCGGTACTGGACGGTGTCGACCTGACCGTGGCCGCCGGTGAGTGGGTGGCGGTGATCGGGCCGAACGGGGCCGGCAAGTCGACCCTGCTGCGGGCGGTCGGCGGGCTGCTGCCGGTCGACGGCAGCCTGAAGCTGTTCGGTACGCCGATCACCCGGCTCGGCCGCCGGGCCCGGGCCCGGCTGGTCGCCACCGTCGTACAGTCGCCGGTGGTGCCGGCCGGGATCGCCGTCGCCGACTACGTGCTGCTCGGCCGTACCCCGTACGTTCCGCTGCTGGGCCGGGAGTCGGCGGCCGACCTGGCGGTGGTCGACGACGTGCTCGCCCGGCTCGACCTGACCGGGTTCGCGCACCGGCGGCTGGCCACACTGTCCGGTGGTGAACGCCAGCGGGTGCTGCTGGCCCGGGCACTGGCCCAGGGCGCTCCGCTGCTGCTGCTCGACGAGCCGACCAGCGCACTGGACGTCGGCCATCAGCAGGAGGTGCTGGAACTGGTCGACGAGCTGCGCCGGGACCGGGGGCTGACCGTGCTGGCCACCATGCACGACCTGTCGGTGGCCGGCGAGTACGCCGACCGGCTGGTGCTGCTCGCCGCCGGCCGGACGGTCGCCGCCGGCCCGCCGGCCGAGGTGCTCACCGAGGAGAACCTGGCCCGGTACTACCGGGCCCGGGTGCGGGTGCTGCCCGGCGCGCACGGCCCGCTGGTCGTCCCGGTCCGCGACCGGGACGTTCCCCGACCAGAACCGTCAGTCGCCGGCGATCCGGATCACCGAGAAGAAGGCCCCCTGCGGGTCGTTGAGCACGGCGAACCGGCCGTGCGGCAGGTCGGTGGGCGGGACTGAGACGGTGCCGCCGAGCGCGGCGGCGTGCGCGGCGGTGGCGTCGCAGTCGTTCACCGCGAAATACACCATCCAGTGGGCCGGCAGGTCCGCCGGCCAGTCGTCGCCGACCATCGGCATCATCCCGGCGACGGGCTGCTGTTCGACCAGCCATTCGGTGTACATGATCGGCGGGAACGGGGTGTCCCGGCACTCCCAGTCGAAGACCGCGCCGTAGAACTCCTTCGCGCCCTCCGGGTCGCGGGTGGTCAGCTCGTTCCAGCACAGTGAGCCGGGCACGTTCGCCAGCTCCGCGCCGGCCATGGACAGCGGCTGCCAGACGGCGAAGCTGGCCCCGGCCGGGTCGGTGAAGACCGCCGCCCTACCCCGGTCGAGCACGTCGAACGGCGGCATCAGCACGGTGCCGCCGGCCGACTCGACGAGCTTGGCGCTCGCCTGGGCGTCCAGCGTGCCGATGTACGTGGTCCAGGTCGGCGGCTGCCCGCCGGTGGACACCGAGCCGGCCCCGGCGACCAGTTTGTCGTCCTTGCTGAACAGGGTGTAACCCTCGGCGTCCGGATCCTCGGGCGGCTGCGCGGACCAGCCGAACAGTTCGCCGTAGAACCGGATCGCACCGGGCAGGTCGGAGGTGCCGAGGTCGACCCAGGCGGGCACCCCGGCCGCGGCGACGGACATGGCGGATTTCCTCCTGCGGATCGGCTGGCTGGACCCTGCTGACCGAATCCTGGCACCCGGTCGCCTACGGTCGGGGGAGATTCGCCGAAGCAATCGCCCGGCACGCGGAATCATGGCCCGCGCCGAGGGTAACCGCGCACCGGGCTGACGTCACCGACCGAAGCCAGGCGGGGTGCCGGACACCGGGCGGCGACGCCGGACACCGGCCGGGACGCGGGACAGCGGGGGAGAACGATGGTACGGGTGATCGAGGTGTTGCCGGGCGACATCGACCGGGCGATCAACGACGACCACGTCCTGCTGGACCAGCTTTTCCGGCGGCTGGAAACCGGCCAGGGCGACCGGCGGATCCTGGCCGACCAGGTGGTCTACCGGATCTCCATGCACCTGGCGGCCGAGGAACAGATCCTCGACCCGGTCTTCGACGAGCCGGCGGTGACCGACCGGCTGACCGCCGGGTCGGTCGGCGAGCTGATCAAGCGGGGGCGGGACACCCGTCAGCGGATCAAGGAGGCGGCCGCCGAGATCGACCGGTCCAGACCCGGCAACCTGGACTTCGAGGAGGCGCTCAACCACTTGATCGCCGACGTCCGCCGGCAGGCCGCCGAGCAGGAGGGGACGTTGCTGCCGGCGCTGCGGGCCACGGTCGGCCCGCAGCGGATGGCCGAACTCGGCGCGCAGTTCACCGCCGCCAAGTATCGTGCCCCGACCCATCCGCACCCGCAGACACCGAACACCTCCCGCAGCAGCCGGCTACTGGGCGGGCCGGCGGCGCTGGTCGACCGGCTCCGCGACCGGACCTCGGGGCGGCGTGGCTGGTTCGCCACCGACGCGTCCGGGCTGCTGGAACCGCAGTCCCAGGCGCTGCTGGACGTGTTCGCCGCGCTCGGCCCCCGACCCACCGAGATCCTCGAACCGGCCGAGGCGCGGCGCCAGCCGACCCTGTCCGACGCGGTGGCCCGGATCCGTACCGCCCGGGGGGACCTGGAGGAACGGGAGCCGGTCGACTCGGTCTTCGACTTCGCCATCGACGGTCCCGGCGGGCAACTGACCCTGCGGGTCTACCGGCCGACGTCGGCGTCGCCAGCCGGCGGCCTGCCGGTGCTGATCTACCTGAACGCCGGTGGCTGGGTGGTCGGCAGCCTGGACACCTACGACGCCACCCCCCGCGCGCTGTGCAACAAGGAACGGTGTCTGGTGGTGGCGGTGGACTACCGGCACGCCCCGGAACACCCGTTCCCGGCCGCCCACGACGACGTGCTCGCCGCGACCCGCTGGCTGCTGGACAACGCCGGGGAGATCGGCGGTGACCCGGGACGGATCGCCATTGCCGGCGAGGCCGCCGGCGGCAACATGGCGGTGGCCACCTGTCTGCAGTTGCGCGACGCCGGTCAGCGGCTGCCGCTGCTGCAGGTGCTGATCTACCCGGTGACCAGCGTGACGATCGACGACGGCTCCGGAGTGGACGCCGCCGACGCGGCGCCGCTGAACCGCCCGATGCTGAGCTGGTTCGCCCGGCACGCCTTCCCCCGGCCGGAGATGCTCGGCGACCCTCGGGTGGCGTTGCTCGACCTGCCGGTGCAACGGCTCGCCGGCCTGCCGCCGGCGGTGGTGCTGACCGTGGAACGGGATCCGCTGCGCGACCAGGGGCAGGCGTTCGCGCAGCGGCTACGGGCGGCCGGGGTGCCGGTCGAGCACATCCACTACGACGGCGTACCGCACGAGTTCTTCGGCATGGGCGCGGTGCTGGACGTGGCGGAGGCGGCTCAGGACCGGGTGGCGGCGGAGCTGCACACCGTGTTCAACCCGTCCGGCCAGTCGTCGAGCGGCTGGCCGACCGGCCTGTGAGCCTCCGGGACCGGAATCAGCGGTCGGCGAGGTCGGCGATGGTGTTCACCAGACCGGCTGCGGTCTGCGGCTCCCGGGTGGTCAGCACGAGATAGCGCCCACCGGACAGCTGCACCCGGATGCCCGGACCGGATCGGGTGATCAATCCACGTCCCCGCGTGTCGGGGTGGTAGCGGTAGCCCCAGCCGCCCCATTCGGACACCCGTACCGTCGTCTGGACGGCCCCGACGACCTCCCGCGCCGGTACGCTGATCCGCGGCCACCCGAACGGGCCGAATCCGATGTGGATGCCTTGCCGGTCGATGGTCAGCCGGTTGACCAGCAGCAGCATCACCAACGCCACGGTGAGCAACACCGGGCTGGCCACCCAGACGTTGATCCAGACCGCCAGGACCCCGGCGAGCAGCAGCAACGGGACCAGGATCCACAGCCCGGTGCGGGACACCGATGTCTGCTCGGTCCACCCGGCACCGTCGGCCGGCAGCGGCACCCGGGGCAGCTCGGCGGCGGGTCGGCCGTCCGCCGCCGGCCCGGCCGGCGGCTGACCGCACGCCGCGTACGCGAGCACCGTCCAACCCGTCACCCCGACCATCAGCGCGGGAATGTGCCAGCTCGGCGCCGGCGCCCGGGTCGGGTCCAGTACATCGACCGAAAGTGCCACGGTGGTCAGCCAGATCCCGGCGACGAAGCCGGCGACCGCCGCGCCGATGGTGATCAGCCACCGCCGCAGCTGCCACCGTAGCCCGAGCGGCAGCACCCCGACTGCGGCGAGCACCGCCCCGGCGGCCGCGCCGATCGTGTAGCCGGTCACGCTGTTCGTCAGCGAACTGGTCGCGTCGACGACATCGGCCGTGTTCCAGTGCATCGGTAGCCGGTCCGGCAGCCGGTGCCGCAGCACCTCGGCGGTCAACGGCACCACGGCGACCGCGAGCACAGCGAGCAGGAAACCGAGTAGCCGCCGGCCGCCGCCACCGGCGCGGTCCTGCCCGGCCGTCCCTCCATCGCTCACCTGGCGATTGTTTCCCAGCTGTCGCCGGGCCAACCTGGAGGGGGCGGGCGGTGTGGCGCGCGCCGTTCTGCTAGTGCCGCCGGTCGGTTCTGTCAGTGCCGCCGGTCGGTCCGGCAGTGGTCGCCCAGCGGGGTCGGAAGCGGGTCGGCGTGCAGCACCGTCAACCGGGACACCGCCCGGGTCAGCACCACGTACAGCCGGTGCAGCCCACGCGGCTCGGCCGCGACGATAGCGGCCGGCTCGACCACCACCACGTGGTCGTACTCCAGCCCTTTCACCTCGGTCGCGGCGACTACCGACACCCGGATCCCGGGGTCGCCGGCGGCTCCGGTGACCTCGATACCGGCTGCGGTCAGCGCGTCGCGCAGGCCGGGCAGCGCGGACTCGGCGGCGATCACCCCGACCGAGCCGTCGTGGGTCAGCGCCGCGCGTACCTCGGCCACCGTGGCACCGGTCAGATCGTCGACCGTACGCAGCGACAGCGAACCGTCGCGACGCAGCGACACCGCCGGTGGTACGTCCACTTCGAGCGCCGGCAGCAGCCGGTTGGCCAGCTCGACCACCACCGCCGGCACCCGGAAGCCGACCGTCAGCGGCACCACCGGGGCGTCGGGCCGACCGAGGTGGGTCAGCGTGCGGTGCCAGTCGGTGGCCGCCCACGGGGCGGTGCCCTGCGCCAGGTCGCCGAGCAGGGTGACCGAGCCGTGTTCGCTGCGCCGGGCGATCGCCCGGCACTGCATCGGCGACAGGTCCTGCGCCTCGTCGATCACCACGTGCCCGTACCCGGTCGGCCGGTCGAGCAGCCCGGCGACCTCGTCGATGAGCACCAGGTCGGCCTCGGTCCATCTGGTGGTGCGGACCGACCTGGCCAACGGTCGCAGCAGCGCCGCCTGCTCGGCCTCGTCGAGCAGACCGGTGGCGGCGGCCGCCAGCCGCTGCGGATCGGTGAGCAGCGTGGACACCACCTCGGTCGGGGTGAGCGCCGGCCAGACCCGGTCCAGCAGGGCGCGTACCGGGGCCACCCGGGCCATCCGCCGCAGCCAGGCGTCGCTCGGTGACTCGGCACGCCGGGTCTCGGCTTGGCGTTGCAGCAGCGCGACGATCCGGGCCAGCACCCGTTCCCGACCGATCCGGTACGGCGGATCCTCCTCGCGGACCGTCCGGACGATCCGGTGCAACGCCTCGACGCCGATCCGCCAGCGGTAGGAGCCGTCCGGCACCACGATCGACTCGTCCGGCTCGCCGAGGTACGCCTCGACGGCGCGCCGCAGCACCTGCGCCATCCTCGGGTCGTGTTTGAGCGCGGCGGCGGCCGGGGTGTCGTCGGCGCGCACCGGCACCGAGTCGATCAGGTCGGCGACCGTGCGCTGGGCTACCTCGACCTCGCCGAGGGCGGGCAGCACGTTGGCGATGTAGGACAGGAACACCCGGTTCGGCCCGACTATCAGCACGCCGGCCTTGCGTAGCCGTTCCCGGTGCGCGTACAGCAGATAGGCGGCCCGGTGCAGCCCGACCGCGGTCTTGCCGGTGCCGGGCGCGCCCTGCACGCAGATCGACTCGGCCAGCTCAGCCCGGACCAGCTCGTCCTGTTCGGGCTGGATGGTGGCGACGATGTCCCGCATCGGGCCGACCCGGGGCCGCTCGATCTCCGTGGTCAGGATGCGTGAGGCGGTGCCGAGCTCTTCGCCCCGGTCGAGGTGTTCGTCCTCGAAGCTGGTGAGTTCGCCGCCGGCGTAGCCGAACCGGCGGCGGACCCGTACCTGCTGCGGGTCGCGGGCGCTGGCCTGGTAGAAGGCCCGGCTGCGCGGCGCTCGCCAGTCGAGCACCAGTGGTTCGCCGGTGTTGTCGGCGACATGCCGGCGGCCGATGTGGTGGCGACTGATTCGGTGCCGGCCGGCCGGCAGCCCGCCCGGATCGGGCTCACCGCCTGGCTCAGGGGCGTCGTCAATTCCGTCGTCGAGGTCGGGATCGTCTTCGACATCGAGCCGGCCGAAGAACAGCGGCGTGTCCGGGTTGTCGGCCAGCTCGGCGACCCGGCGGGCCAGGTGCCTGCCCAGGGTTTCGGCGGTGTACGCGTCCCCGGCGACCCGATCGCCGGTGCTGAACAGGGCTTCGGCCCGGTTGCGCATCCGGGCGAGGGCGGCGCGGGACGCGGTCAGATGAGCGCGTTCGGCGGCGAGTTCGCCGTCCAGGTCGGGTGCGGGGCGGTCCAGTGCGGGGCGGTCGGGTGCGGGGCGGTCGGGTGCGGGCATGCTGACTCCTGGCTGGATCGCCGGCGTGCTCGCTCGCGTGTCCGGAACCGGGTCGGCCGGTGCCCGGCGCGGGGGACGTCCGCTGCGGTGCGACTCACCGCGGCCGTCAAGCGGCCATCGACTTTACCCCTGGCCCGTCGCGGGTCAATCAGATTTCCCCGCTATGCCGGCGCGACGGGGTTGCCGGGGCGATCTGTTCGACGGGTGCCCGGGGGTGCGGGGTGCGCCACAGGCCGGGCCGCCGCCGGGCGTGGCGACTGCCCGACGGCTACCGTGGAGATCATGAGTCACGGTGACGGGGGTGAGGGCGGCGGGCTGCGCCGACCACGGGTCGGGCACATCCAGTTCCTGAACTGCCTGCCCATCTACTGGGGGCTGATGCGTTCCGGCGCGCTGCTCGACGTCGACCTGCACAAGGACTCCCCGGAACGGCTCGGAGCCGCCCTGGTCGCTGGCGACCTGGACATCGGCCCGATCTCGTTGGTCGAGTACCTGCGGCACGCCGACCAGTTCCTGCTGCTGCCGGACATCGCGGTAGGTAGCGACGGGCCGGTGCTGTCGGTGAACGTCGTCACCACCCGGCCACTGGGCGAGTTGTCCGGCCGCCCGGTGGCGCTCGGCTCCACTTCGCGTACCGGTGTGCTGCTGGCCCGGATGCTGCTGGCCGAGCGGTACGGCGTCGAACCAAACTACTTCACCTGCCCGCCGGACGTCACCCAGATGCTGCTGGAGGCCGACGCCGCCGTGCTGATCGGCGACGTCGCATTGCGGGCCCGCCACGAGGCGCCGGCGCGCGGTCTGGCTGTCACCGATCTGGGGCAGGCGTGGCGGGACTGGACCGGGCTGCCGATGGTCTTCGCCGTCTGGGCGGTCCGCCGGGACTTCGCCGCCGCCCACCCCGGCCAGGTCAAGGAGGTCCACCAGGCGTTCCTGCGGTCGCGTGACCTGTGCCTCGCCGAGCTAGACGCGGTGGCACGGGCCGCCGCCAGGTGGGAGCCGTTCGACGCGCCGACGCTGGCGTCGTACTTCCGGGCGTTGGACTTTTCGCTCGGTGACCGGCAGGTGGCCGGACTGCGGGAGTTCGCCCGCCGCGCGGCCCGGTCGGGTGCCGCCCCGGCACTGCCGTCTGCCGGCCCTGAGTTCTTCCTGCCCTGAGTTCTTCCTGCCTGACCGCGTCTGGATGGCTCAGCTGCCGGCCGAGGTGGTTGCCGCTGCCCGCAACTGCTGCGCCACCGCACGGCAGGTCTGTCCGCCGTACGTGAAGGGCCGGTCGGCCGGGAACCGGGTCATCACCCCGATGGTCCACCCGTCGCCGATCGCCAGGCAGTTGACGTGCCACTTCTGCTCATCGTCGCGGATCACCCAGCCGTTCTTGATGGCGATCCCATCGGCTTCGTCTGCCGGGAATGCCTCGATCACCCCGAAATCACCTGGACTGCGTACGCTGCGCATCTCGGTCATCAGCCAGTCGGTCCACTCGGCGCCGGCCGCCCGGCCATCGGCGATGCACGCCCCGATCCGGGCCACGTCGCGGGGGGAGAGCCGGGTGGTGCTCCATCTGTTCTCGGTCGAGCTGCGGCTGTCGGTGAGCCCGCAGATCCGGATCATCCGCTCGGTCGCTGCGGTTCGGCCGATTTCCTGCCACAGCTCCTCAGCGACCTGGTTGTCGCTGTCCCTGATCATGATCTCGAGCTGCTGCATCCGGAAGTTGCTCGGCGACCGGCCCGCTTCGGCCGAGGTACGCAGGTAGTCGGCGGCGATCCACGCCTTGATCAGCGACGCCGTGGTACTGGTCTCGGCCAGATTGGCCGATCCGTGGATCTCGCCGGTGCGTTGGTCGAGCATCGCCCACGACCACCAGCCGTCGATGCCGTCCAGCTGTACCGTGGTCGGCGCGACGGCCAGCGGTGACAGCGTGGGGTCGGGCTCCGGGGTCGGGCTCTCGCTCGGGCCGGCCATCGGGTTCGACGTCGGTTGATGCCAGCTGGGCTGCTGGTCGGTGGCCCGTCCGTTGGTGGCCTGTCGGTCGGCAGGCTGCTCACCAGCGGCGGCCAACGGCGTGGCGGGAACCAGCCGCGACCCGGCGATGCCGGCGGCTGCCAGAGCGATCAGACCGATCACGATCAGCGGCGTACGCCACCTGGCCCGGGTGTGCCGGGCTACGCCGCCTGCCCGCCCGGTCACCAGCTGGGAGGGTCGGCTGGCCATCAGCCGGCCCGGTCCGCTGGTGAACAGCCGGCGCAGCCGGCGGGTCGACGATATCCAGGAGGTGGGTGGCATGTCAGTTGGCCGGTGTCGCCGGGAGCGGCAGTTCGGCCGGCAGCTGGATGGCGGCGCCGGCGTGTGGGGTGACGAGTTGCCGGGCCACCTCGCGGCAGATGCCCGCCCCGTACTCGAGGCCGTAAGGGCCCGGGTAGCGAGTCATCACCGCGAGGATCCAGTCGTCGTGCACGGCCAGGCAGTTGAGGTGCCACATGCCGTCCGCCCAGATCAGCGTCCAGCCGTTCTTGATGCCGACCGGCGACTCCCGCAACAGGCTCTCCGGTAGTCCATCGATGATGCCCCAGCGGCCACCGCCGGAGGTGGATTCCTGCTCGGAGGCGGCGATCCCGCCCCGCACCTGAGACATCTCGTCGAGCACCCAATCGGTCCACAACGGGCCGGCGGCGGTGCCGTTCTTGACGCACTCGCCCATCAGCACGGCATCGCGGGCGGACATCTGGGTGTAGCTCCACCAGACGTTGTCCTCCTTCGGCGGCACGACCATCCGGGTCTGCTGCAGGCCGCACATCTTGATCATCCGGGTGATCACGTCTTCGCCGCCGGCACTGTAGAACAGCAGGTCCGTGGCCCGGTCGTCGCTGTCGCGGATGGCCAGGCTGGCCAGCTGCAGAATTTCCGGATCAGGCTCGGCGTCATCGAGCTGCCGTAGGTAGTCCGCGACGATCCAGATTTTGATCATCGATTCGGTGGAGCTGGTCTCGGTCATGTTGGCCGAGCCGCCGATCTCGCCGCTGTCGCGGTCCAGCAGCGCCCAGGTCATGAAACCGGTGACCGGGACCGAGACCGCTGCGGCCCGCAACGTCGGCACGGCTGGAGGCCCGGGGGACTCGGCCATGGCGAGGGGCGGATCGGTCAGCTCGTCGACGGGCCGGTTGGCGTCCGGCCGGGTCCCGCCGAGGAACCGGGCCGAGGCGGCGGGGACCACCAGAACGGCACCGACCACCAGGGCTGCCAGCACGACAGTGAGTGTCACGCGTGAACTCATGGGGACTGCTCCGGGGAGTGAATCGATGATTTCAGCTCGTCGGTGCTCTCTGGCAGGTTTGCGTCGGTCCGGGAAGGTCCTGGTACCGAGGTGTTTCTGTAACTGTGGGTTTCTTTGCGGACAGATGCGAGTCAGGTGGGCCGGTTTGAACGTCGTCGCCGCCGCGCCATTGGGCAGTTTACGGGGCGAATCTCGGAGTGCCAGCCCTCGCGCGCCGGAGATCTCGGGGGATGGGTGTCGGATAGATATGGTTCGTCCAGTTAGTTGAGTATTTTCAGGATGATAAGTGGATAAGCATCACATTCACCAGGCGTCGCTGATCGCTCGCTGTCCCGACTTGGTCTCTGGCGGTGAAGATTTTTCGACAGCTGTTACAGGGCTTGGCTACGACTGGGGATTCTTGTAACACTATGTCGGTGGACGGTGACGACGCCCAGACGGTGAGTGGCGCCCGCGGCGGGATCCTCGACGAGGTCGAGGCCGCTGAAGCTGACCTGCGCGCCGCGGCGCTACGCGGCCGGATCCCCGGTCCACGCGTCGCCGACGAGCTGGCCGATCCGGACGATCCGGGTGATCCCGACCGCTCGACCGATCCCGACCGGGACTTCACCGAGATGATCGACGCCGACCAGAAGATCGAGCCGCGCGACTGGATGCCGGACGGCTACCGGCGCACGCTGATCCGGCAGATCGCCCAGCACGCGCACTCCGAGATCATCGGCATGCAGCCCGAAGGCAACTGGCTGACCCGGGCGCCCAGCCTGCACCGCAAGGCGATCCTGCTGGCAAAGGTCCAGGACGAGGCCGGCCACGGGCTGTACCTGTACGCCGCGGCGGAAACCCTGGGCGTCAGTCGGGAAGAGTTGCTCGACCTGCTGCTCGCCGGCCGGCAGAAGTACAGCTCCATCTTCAACTACCCCACGCTCACCTGGGCAGACGTCGGCGCGATCGGTTGGTTGGTGGACGGTGCGGCGATCATCAACCAGGTCCCACTGTGCCGTTGCTCATACGGCCCGTACGCCCGCGCCATGATCCGCATCTGCAAGGAGGAGTCGTTCCATCAGCGGCAGGGCTACGAGATCCTGCACACCCTCGCGCACGGCACACCGGCCCAACGTCAGATGGCCCAGGACGCGGTGGACCGCTGGTGGTTCCCGTCGCTGGCGATGTTCGGCCCGCCGGACGCCGACTCGACCCATTCGGGCCAGTCGATGCGATGGAAGATCAAACGGTTCTCCAACGACGAGCTGCGCCAACGCTTCGTGGACATGTGCGTCCAGCAGGTCGGCCCGCTCGGGCTCACCCTGCCCGATCCCGGCCTACGGTGGAACGAGCAGCGTCAGGCGTACGACTTCACCCCGCCGGACTACGACGAACTGCTCCGGGTGATCCGCGGCGACGGGCCGTGCAACCGGCAGCGACTTGCCCACCGGCGGGCCGCGCACGACGCCGGCGGCTGGGTCCGCGAGGCGTCCCGGGCGTACGCCGAAAAGCAGGCCAGCCGGCGGAAAGCCAGCACCGTGCCGGCCGGGGTCGGCACCGTGCCGGCCGGAGTGGGCGCTCCGCCAGTCGGAGCGGAGGCCGGATGAGCGGCGAAGCGGCCCGGACCCCGCCCACCCCGCTGTGGGAGGTCTTCATCCGGTCCCGGCGCGGGCTCGCCCACACCCACGTCGGTAGCCTGCACGCGCCGGACGCGGCGCTCGCCCTGCGGCACGCCCGCGACCTGTACACCCGACGGCAGGAAGGTGTCTCCATCTGGGTGGTACCGGCGGAGTCGATCACCGCGTCCAGCCCGGACGAGAAGGACGCCTTCTTCGACCCGGCGGCCGACAAGGTCTACCGGCACCCGACCTTCTACCAGGTGCCGGACGGAGCGCAGCACCTGTGACCACGACACCCCCCGACCAGCTGCTCTGCTGGGCCGACGACGCGTTGATCACCGCTCAGCGGCTGGCCGCCTGGTGCGCCCGTGCCCCCGAGCTGGAGGAGGACGTCGCGCTCACCAACATCGCGCTCGACCAGCTCGGCGTGGCCCGGCTGCTGCTGTCGTACGCCGCCGAGCAGCTCACCCCCGATGCGGTGCCGGCCGCGCCGGCCGACCAGCCGGTCACCGAGGACACCCTGGCCTTTCTCCGCTCCGACCAGGAGTTTCGCAACTGCCTGCTGGTGGAGCTGCCGGACGACGACTACGCGATGACCATCGGCAAGCTGCTGTTCCTCGCCGCGTACCAGCTCCGGCTCTACGCCGTGCTGAGTGCCGGCGCCGACCAGCGGCTCGCCGCGATCGCCGGCAAGGCGGCCAAGGAGTCCACCTACCATCTCGACCACGCGCGGCTGTGGACCCTGCGGCTCGGCGACGGCACCGAGGAGTCGCGCCGCCGCATGCAGTACGCGGTCGACGAACTCTGGCCGTACACCTATGAGCTGGTCGCCCCGGTGCCCGGCAGTGGCCCCGCCGACCTGCGGGCCGACTGGCTCGCCGTCATCGGTCCGATCCTTGCCGAAGCCACCCTGGCCGCGCCTGCCGGCACCGGGTCCGCCGCCGCCGCTGGCGACGGTGGCGGCTGGCGGCCCGGCGGCGGTCGGCTGGGTCGGCACACCGAACACCTGTCGTACCTGCTGGCCGAGATGCAGGTGGTGCACCGGGCCCACCCAGGCGCGCGATGGTGACCGGACCCCCCGCTGCAGCCGGCGGGTTCAGCTCGGCTGGTGGTGGGGCCAGCTCGGCCGCTGGTGGGACCGGCTCGGCCGCCCGGGCGGCGGTCGAAGCCGTCGTCGATCCGGAGATCCGCGTACTCACCATCGCCGAGCTCGGCATTCTCCGCGCCGTCGAGGTCACCGAGGCCACCGGCGCTGTCCGGGTGACGGTCACCCCCACCTACAGTGGATGCCCGGCGATGGAGCTGATCCGGGGCGAGATCCGGGCGGCGCTGCACCGGTCCGGCTTCACCGACGTCGCGGTCGTCACCGAGTTGGCGCCCGCCTGGAGCACCGACTGGATCACCGAGGCTGGCCGACGCAAGCTCGTTGCCGCCGGGATCGCCCCACCGTCGCCGGCCACCGTCGGTCCGGTGCCGGTGCCGGTGACCGTTCGCTGCCCGGCCTGCGGCTCACCGCGCACCGAGCAGCTGAGTCGATTCGGTGCCACGGCCTGCAAGGCGCTGTGGCGGTGCCTGGCCTGCACCGAGCCGTTCGAGCAGATGAAGGCGTTCTGATGGCGGTGACGATCAGTCGACCGGCGCGACGGCGCCCGGTGTTCCATCCCCTCCCGGTCGCCGATGTCGATCAGCTCACCGCCGACGCCGTGGCGGTCACCTTCGCCGTACCACCGGAGCTGCGCGACGCGTACCGGTTCCAGGCCGGACAGCACTTGACCGTACGGCTGGTCGACCCGGCCGGCGGCCCGGAGATCCGCCGCTCGTACTCCATCTGCTCGACCCCGGCGGAGCTCGCCGACCACGGCCGGCTGCGGATCGGCGTGCGGCACGTCGCCGGTGGTGCCTTCTCCGGGTACGCGGTGCGCCAGCTTGCCGCCGGGGCCACCGTGGAGGTGATGCCGCCGCTCGGGCATTTCACCACCAAGTTCGAACCGGGCCGTAGCCGGTACTACGGCGCGCTGGCCGCCGGCTCCGGCATCACGCCGGTGTTGTCCCTGCTCGCCACCGGGTTGGCCACCGAGCCGGGCAGCCGGTTCACGCTCGTCTTCGGCAACCGGTCCGCGCACACCGTGATGTTCGCCGACGAGATCGCCGACCTGAAGGACCGGTACCCGGACCGGCTGCAGGTGGTGCACGTGCTGTCCCGGGAGACGCAGGACGCGGAGTTGCTCACCGGGCGGATCGACGCCGCCCGGTTCGGCCGGCTGCTGGACACCGTGGTGCCGGGACACCAGGTGGACGAATGGTTCCTCTGCGGGCCGTACGCGCTGGTCATGACGGCCCGGCAGGTGCTCACCGAGCGGGGCGTGCCGGACGAGGCCGTACACAGCGAGCTCTTTCACGCCGGGGACGCGCCGCCGGCCGGCGCCGACGCGGTTACCGATGTCGACGCGGCACCAGGCACCGATCCGGCCGGCACCGAGGTGACCGGCGCGGACGTGACCAGTACGGAGGTGACCGTACTGCTCGACGGGCGGGCGTCGACGGTGCGGACGCGGCCGGGGGAGCGGGTGCTCGACGCGGCCCTGCGGGTCCGGTCCGAGTTGCCGTACGCCTGCAAGGGTGGGGTCTGCTCGACCTGCCGGGCGAAGGTCGTCGACGGCGCGGTGACGATGGCCCGCAACTACGCCCTGGAGCCGGACGAGGTGGCCAACGGTTATGTGCTGACCTGCCAGTCGGCGCCCACCACGCCGACGCTCACCGTCGACTACGACGCCTGACGCGCTGGCCACGACGGCTGCCGGGCGTCACGGGGATGATCGTCGACCGAGCTGGTCGAGCAGTTGGCGGGCCTGCTGGTGGGAGGTGAGCCGGACGAACCGCAGCCGGCGCCACCGGGGGTCGACCGAAGCGGCCTGGATGCGGCTCCGGTAACGGGCGTGCTGTTGCCAGGCCCAGACGATGATCGACTCTTCCGGATCAAGGCTGAACACGTTCGACCAGCGCTCCCGGTTGCCGTTCCACAGTTCCACCCGGTGCGCCGCGCGGCGTACCGTACGTCGGACGATCTGCTGCATCACCTGCCGGCGCGGCAGGTCGAACCAGATCACCGTGTCGACTCGCCGCCAGATCAGGTCGCGCACCGTCGAGTAGTTGCCGTCCACCACCCAGCCGTCGCCGGAGACTGCGGCCGCCACCCGTTCCCGGAACTCCGGTTCCGGTGTCGGCTGCCAGTCCTGCTGGTGGAACAGGGCGTCCAACTCGATGTGCGGCACACCGAGCCGTACGGCCAACTCGGCGGCCAGAGTGGACTTACCTGAGCCTGGTGCCCCCATGACCGACACCCGTCGCATGGATGCAGGCTAGCGTCAGGAGACCACCTTGGCACCGGCTCCGGAGGGCTGCTCGACGTGGGCGGTCCGCTGCTCGGGAATCGACGGGGCGCTCAACGTGACCTCGACCGTCTTTCGGGTGCCCCATCCGGTCTTCCAGCAGGTGACCACGCCGTACCACCGGGCGGCGCGCAGTACCAGCATCGCCCAGAGCACTGCGACCGGGGCGAGCATCCAAGTCCCCAACTGGTACGCCGCCGACTGGTCGGACCGGCGGATCGCCAGGTAGCGGAGGCACTGTGCGTAGCCGATCGCCATTGGCACACAGATGAGCCAGGGTAACGCGGCCAGCGAAGGCTCCCGGATCGGTTGTACCACCGCGATGGTCAGGAACAGTGCGGTGGACAGTAGAGTCGTCGCCCATCGAATCAGGTGTAGCCAGTACGCCCACGACCGCAACGGCAGGTATCGCATCCGCCACAGTGACCGGATGAACGATCCGCGCATCCAGCGGATGAACATCCGCAGGAAGTGGCCGGTCTGCTCCGGCATCAGCGCGAAGGCGAACGCGCTGGGCTGTTGCACAGTTCGGCCGCGCAGCATGGCGAACAGGGTCAGCATCGAGTCGTCGCTGAACGGCACCCGACGTCCTGCGAACCTTTCATGCAGATAGCTGTCCAGATTGTCGCGGATCACCTGGCCTCGGTAGACGGCGATGGGCCCCGAGTTGACCCAGACCGCGCCGAACACTGACAGGCTGGACCGATCGGTCAGCTGGCCGGTGACGAACCACAGGTCGGTGAACCGGGTCAGGAACGATGCGTGAACGTTGGCTGCCATCACGATCCCGGCGACGGACTGCACCGTCTGATCAGCGAGGGGTTTGAGTAGCTCGTTGAGCGTTTCCGGGTCGCTGATCGTGTCCGAGTCGACCGTCCAGTACACATCCGCGTCTGGCGCCTGGCCGACCCCGGCTGCCTGCGCGTGTCTCTTGCCGGCATTGTCCTGGCGCAGCCATACCGGACGGATGCCGCTGTCGCTGGCTGCCCGCTGAAACCAGATGCGGGTCTCGGCGTACCCGACGTCGCCGGTGGTGGAACCGTCATCCACCACGACGATCGTCTGCGGCCGTCGTCGTTGACCGATCATGGACTCGAGGCATGCGCGCAGCGCGGCCGGGTCCTCGTTGTACGCGGGGACCAACGCGGCCACGTCCAGCGTGTCGAGGAGCCGCTGTCTGGCCGGGCCAACCTGGTAGGGCTGGTTGAGGTAGGCAAATCCCAGCTGCCACACCAGCAGTCCGTACATCAGGACGTAGATCGCCGCGAACTGATGCCCGTTGCCTGCGCTGAGTAATCCGATTGCTGCAAACGCATGGTGGGCCGCCCATACCGCTACTGCCGCCAGAAGGAATGCTGCGGCGGTGAGGATCCGGCCCCTGACGAGGGTCGCGGTCATCGATGGGCGGCGGAGCGACCTCGACGGAACGACAACCGGATGAGAACCGCTCCGATGATGATCATAACTGCTGCGGTGACCGCCATCATGAGTGGCAGTGGCAGGCTGAGCTGCCCGAGACCGGCCACACCACCGAGGGTGACCGCAAGGTTCGCGCCGGTCCGCAGCAGTGAATCACCTGACATGACGTTGTCTCCTTGGCTGCGGGCGGATAGGGGGATTTTGCGCACGAGGGTTCGCCGAGATCGGTATTCGGCGGCACGTCCGGACGGGGGTCCGGTTGAGGTATGGAAGACGGAGACCCGACTGGCTGTTGTGATGCCGGCCGAAGGCGGTAACCGGGCGGTGCCTTGTTCGGCCGCAGCCAAGAGTAGTTGCGTCGGCGACAAAGCGCTAGATGCATCATCGCCTTGGGATCACAAGACAAACGTGAGTTCATCTGCGTTGCGATCGCTTTTCTGAATGCTCTTCGTGACTCATTCTCGGGTTTGTTCACGTTATGCGGCCTGGCCCATACGAGTTGCGAGTCGGCCGGTCAATCGATCGTTCCGCTCTGCTTGGCCGAACCGCCGACAGCGGGAGCACCGGCCAGCGGTCGACGGTGGATCAGCCCCTGGGCGGCCAGGGCCGCGGCCACCGCTGCCAGCGGCAGGGCCGGCAGCGCGTACCGGGGCTCGTACATGCCGATCGCCACGGTGAACACGGCCAGCCCTGGGCCGGCGACCACCAGCAGTACGGTGTCGAGCCGGATCCAGCCGGCGACCCGCCGCCCGGCGGCCAGCGCCGCGACGGTCAGCAGCACCGCCAACGACAGCACCACCGGGATGCCCCGGGTCCAGCTGCCGTACTGGTGCAGTGTCCGGGTCAGCGGGGTGGCCGGGTCCGCGACGACCGGCTCGGCGACCGCTGCCTGGTATCCGGTGGACGCCTGGGCTGGCGGACAGCTCTGCTCGACCCGCACGTCGGCGGAGCGGAACCGGACCGGCGGCACCAGCCGCTGCCGCAGGCACTCGTTCATCGGCCCGAGGTACAGACCGGGGACGAAGTGTGCCGCGCTCTCCCGGCCGACCGTCGCGAGGTAGTCGCCGGGCTGCTGACTGATCACCGACCGGGAGAAGCTGGTCAGCACCTGGGCACCCTCCGGCGTGTAGACCCAGTCGCCGAGTCGGGCCGGCCGCCGCCAGAAGAACGCATCGGCCCGGTCCCAACGCTGGCCCGGCGGCTGGTCCGGGCAGGCGACCCGCTCCTCGTCGGTCAGTTCGATGCGGTCGCAGTCGGCGATCATCGCGGCCCGGCCGTACAGGGCGGTGCCGCTCTGCGCGCTGTAGACGCTCTGCCGGTCGCCGATCCAGACCATCACCATGACGTACGGCACGCCGAAGGCGAGCAGGTAGCCCAGCACCGGCCGCCAGCCGACCCGACGTACCACCAGGTAGCCGGCGAGCAGGAGGGCGACCGGCAGCGCGGTGGGTTTGGTCACCCAGGCGACGGCGATCAGCCCGCCGGAGACAACGGCCGCCACCGGACCGGGTCGGGACGACCAGAGCAGTGCCCCGACCGCGGCGGCGAACAGCACCGTGAACATCAGGTCAGGCAGTAGGTAGTGACCCATGGTGAGGACCAGGGAGTCGAAGATCAGCGGTACGGCGGCCAGGGTGGCCAGCCAGCGGGCCACGCCCCGGCGCAGCAGCAGGGCGTACAGGGCGACGGCGAGCAGCAGGCTGAGCAGGTGCTGCACGGCCGCGACGGCGGCGAGTGTCCGGGTCTGCTGTAGCGCGGACAGCAGCAGAACGTAGCCGATCGGCCGGTTCGGGTGCGGCTCCAGCGGCTGCTGCAGCATCAGCAGGTACTCGCCGCTGTCGCCGTGGAACCAGAACGCCGGCTGATACGCGGCCAGGTAGGCGATCCGCAGTCCGAGACCGGCGGCGAGCAGGATCACCAGAGGCAGGTGGCGGCGCAGTGGCGTCATCCGGTCGCTCTGCCCCTCCCTCGACATGGCAGTACGCTTCATGCGTGACTACCAGCCGGGAGATCGACAGCATCCTGCAGCGTGGCGCCGACGGTGGGCGGATCTCCGCCGAGGAGGCGCTGCTGATCTACACCGAAGCGCCGTTCCACGCCCTCGGCGAGGCCGCGGACGCGGTGCGCCGTCGCCGGTACCCGGACAACGTCGTGACGTATCTGATCGATCGCAACATCAATTACACCAATGTCTGCGTCACCGCGTGTCGTTTTTGCGCTTTCTACCGGGCGCCCAAGCACGCCGAGGGCTGGGCCCACCCGATTGAGGAGATTCTGCGTCGTTGCGGCGAGGCGGTCGAGCTGGGCGCTACCCAGGTGATGCTCCAGGGTGGCCACCATCCCGATTTCGGGGTGGAGTACTACGAGCAGCTGTTCGGCGCGGTCAAGGCGGCGTACCCCCGGTTGGTGATCCACTCGATCGGGCCGAGCGAGATCCTGCACATGGCGAAGGTGTCCGACGTCTCGCTGGACGAGGCGATCACCCGGATCAAGGCCGCCGGGCTGGACTCGATCGCCGGTGCCGGCGCCGAGATGCTGCCGGACCGCCCTCGGCGGGCGATCGCCCCGCTCAAGGAGTCGGGGGCGCGCTGGCTGGAGGTCATGGAGCTGGCGCACCGGCACGGCATCGAGTCGACCGCCACGATGATGATGGGCACCGGGGAGACCAACGCGGAGCGGATCGAACATCTGCGGATGATCCGGGACGTCCAGGACTCCACCGGCGGTTTCCGGGCGTTCATCCCCTGGACGTACCAGCCGGAGAACAACCATCTCAAGGGCCGCACCCAGGCGACGACCCTGGAGTACCTGCGGATGATCGCGGTCTCCCGGCTCTTCTTCGACCAGGTGGCGCACCTGCAGGCGTCCTGGCTGACCACCGGCAAGGACGTCGGCCAGTTGGCGCTGCACATGGGGGTCGACGATCTCGGTTCGATCATGTTGGAGGAGAACGTGATCTCCTCGGCCGGCGCCCGGCACCGGTCGAACCTGCACGAGCTGATCTGGATGATCCGCTCGGCGGGCCGGATCCCCGCCCAGCGGGACACCGAGTACCACCATCTCGCCGTCCACCGCGATCCGGCGGACGACCCGACCGACGAGCGGGTGGTGTCGCACTTTTCCTCGATCGCGTTGCCCAACGGCGGGGCCCGCCGCGATCTGCCGCTGGTCGACGCGCACTGACCCGGCCGGGGCCGTGCGCTGACCGGCCCGGATTCGTCCGATCGGCTGGCTGGTGAGGCCGACCAGTCAGCCCCAGTCGGCCGGCGGGTGGGCTGGTGATCGGCCGGTCGTGGCACACAGTGCCGTCGATGCGGCGAGGCGGCGCGAACCTTAGGCCAAGAGGCCATAACGTGTTGATCACGAGGGGCGCGAAGCTTCCCGTCGGCCGCTAACGTCCTCGTCAACAACGTTCCGGCAGCCGCTCGCGCCGCGACGCCGTCCCCTTGGTCGTCGCAGGTCACGTCCCCTGATGGCGGTGGTCGCCGGAGCCGTACTCCAGCGGTCCGAGGGGGCCGTCTACATAACGCACGGCAGTACGGGCGAGGTGGTTCAACCCACCTCGCCCGTACTGTATGTGGCCTCGGTCACCCTCGCCGCCGGCCCCGCGCCGCAGGTCGGGACGGGCGACTGGCAAAGTGGTCGGGCGTGACTGACATCCCGCCGCCGGTCCGCGCCGGCCTGGACAAGCAGCCGGCCGAGGTCGCCGCGATGTTCGACGGCGTGGCCGGCCGGTACGACCTGACCAACACGGTGATCTCCTTCGGCCAGGACCGGCGGTGGCGCCGGGCCACCCGCGCTGCGCTCGACCTGCTTCCCGGCGACCGGGTGCTCGACGTCGGTGCCGGCACCGGAGTCTCCACCGCCGAACTCGGCCGGGGCGGGGTGTGGGCCGTCGGTTCGGACATCTCGCTCGGCATGCTGCGGGCCGGCCGCCGGGCCCGTCCACAGGTGCCACTGCTCGCCGGGGACGCCCTGGCGTTGCCGTTCCGGGACGCCAGCTTCGACGCGGTGACGATCTCATTCGCCCTGCGCAACGTGGTCGACACCGATGCCGCGTTGGCCGAGCTGGCCCGGGTGACCCGGCCCGGCGGGCGGATGGTGGTGTGCGAGTTCAGTCAGCCGACCAGTCCCGCCTTCCAGACGCTCTACCTGTCCTATCTGATGCGGTCGCTGCCGGCGGTGGCCCGCGCGGTGGCGAGCAACCCGGATGCGTACGTCTATCTGGCCGAGTCAATCCGGCAGTGGCCGGACCAGGCGGCGCTCGCCGGGCGGATCGCGGCGGCGGGGTGGCGGTCGGCGCAGTGGCGCAATCTCACCGGTGGGATCGTGGCGCTGCACCGCGCCACCCGGCGGTAGCGCCATGCGACCCGGGCGTAGCGCCACGTCATCGGGGAGCGGTGCCGTGCTGCCGTACGCCGGATCCGGGAGCGCGAGCGACGGGTCCGCCACTGCTTGGTGTCCGTCGATGGGTGATTTCGTGTCGTCGGTCACCCGCCGAGGTCGCTACCTCGCAGGGTTAGGGTCGCCTAACCGATTGCCGCCCTGTTAACGGTTCTAGACTCACCTGCGAGACGGCTTGTGAAGCATTTCACGAGCGACTGGGAGGCGAACGGGAGGTGGCTGTGAGCGAGACCGAAGCCGATGTGATCGTCGTCGGGGCGGGCCCCGGCGGTTCCGCGACCGCCTTCCACCTCGCCCGGCACGGCGCACGGGTGCTCCTGCTGGAAAAGACCACGTTTCCCCGGGAAAAGGTCTGCGGTGATGGGCTCACGCCGCGCGCTGTCAAGCAGTTGATCAAGCTGGGTGTCGACACCTCGCCCGAGGCCGGCTGGCTGCACAACCGTGGCCTGCGGGTGATCGGCGGCGGCATCCGGCTCGAACTCGACTGGCCCGACCTGGCCAGCTTCCCCAACTACGGCCTGGTCCGAACCCGGCTGGACTTCGACGATCTGCTGGCCAGGCAGGCGGTCGAGGCGGGGGCGGTGCTGCACACCGGCACCAACGTGGTGGCCCCGGTGCTGGACGCCACCGGGCGGGCGATCGGCGTGACCGCCGAGGTCGGCCCGGACAAGCAGCCGGCCACCTTCCACGCCCCGTTGATCGTCGCCGCCGACGGGGTCTCCGGCCGGTTCCCGCTCGCCATGGGGCTGGCCAAGCGCGAGGACCGGCCGATCGGAGTCGCGGTCCGGCGGTACTACCGGTCGCCGGTGCGGCACCGGGACGAGTACCTGGAGTCCTGGCTGGAGCTGCGCAGCCGGGAGGGCGGCGAGAAACTGCTGCCCGGCTACGGTTGGATCTTCGGCATGGGCGACGGCCGGGTCAACGTCGGCCTGGGCGTACTCAACTCGTCCAGCGCCTTCGGCAAGACCAACTACCGGCGGATGCTCACCGACTGGCTGGGCAGCACACCACCGGACTGGGGGCTGGCCGACGAGGCCAACGCCGACGGCCCGATCCTCGGCGCGGCACTGCCGATGGGCTTCAACCGGGTCCCGCACTACACCCGGGGAGTCCTGCTGGTCGGCGACTCCGGCGGTATGGTCAACCCGTTCAACGGTGAAGGCATCGCGTACGCGATGGAGTCCGGTGAGCTCGCCGCCGAGGTGGCGGTGCAGGCGTTGGCCCGGCCGGCCGGCGCCGACCGGGAGCGGGCGCTGGCGCACTACCCGAACGAGCTGAAGGCCCGCTACGGGGGCTACTACCGGCTCGGCAACATCTTCGTGAAGATGATCGGCAACCCACAGATCATGCGAATCGCCACCAAGCACGGCATGCCGCATCCGACACTGATGCGGTTCGTGCTGAAGCTGCTGGCGAACCTGACCGATCCGCGTGGCGGGGACGCGATGGACCGGATGATCAACGCGATGACCAAGGTGGCTCCGGCCGTGTGACGCCGCCGGCAGCACCCCGGGCCGTCGGCCCACCGCAGTAGTCGCCAGGATGGGGCAACGACGCCCGGTCCCGGCGGGAGACATCACAGATCGCTGGAAACTGACCGCGGGCAGGGAAGGACGAGCAGGAGAAACCCATGTCACTCTCGCCTTACATACCCATCGTCGGGGTGTTCGCCCTCGCCTCGGCCTTCGCGTTGTTCTCGGTGGCGGCCGCCCGGCTGGCCGGGCCGCTGCGCTACAACCGGGCCAAGCTCGAAGCGTACGAGTGTGGGATCGAGCCCAGCCCGGAGCCGGTCGGCGGCGGTCGGATCCCGATCAAGTTCTATCTGACCGCGATGATGTTCATCATCTTCGACATCGAGATCATCTTCCTGATCCCGTGGGCGGTCTCGCTGGACCCGCTCGGCGCGTTCGGCTACGTCGCGGTCTCGCTGTTCATCGTCGCCGTCTCGGTCGCCTACGTGTACGAGTGGCGGCGCGGCGGGCTCGACTGGGACTGACGGAGGAACCATGGGAATCGAGGAGAAACTCCCCGCCGGCGTACTGCTCACCTCGGTGGAGAAGCTGGTCAACTGGTCCCGCAAGACCTCCGTCTGGGGGGCGACCTTCGGCCTGGCCTGCTGCGCGATCGAGATGATGGCGGCCGGTGCTCCGCACTACGACATGGGTCGCTGGGGCATGGAGGTCTTCCGGGCCTCGCCGCGGCAGGCGGACCTGATGATCGTGGCTGGTCGGGTCAGTCAGAAGATGGCCCCGGTGCTGCGGCAGATCTACGACCAGATGGCCGAGCCCCGCTGGGTGTTGTCGATGGGGGTCTGCGCCTCCAGCGGCGGCATGTTCAACAACTACGCCATCGTGCAGGGCGTGGACCACGTGGTGCCGGTCGACATGTACCTGCCCGGCTGCCCGCCCCGCCCGGAGATGCTCATCGACGCGGTCCTCAAGCTGCGGGAGAAGATCGGCCACGAGCCACTCGGCCCGAACGGGCGCAAGATGCTGGAGGCCCGCCGGGCCCGCGGTGACGTGCCGGTGGTCGCGCCCGGGGCGATGCCGTCGTCGTACCGCTCCGACAAGGCCCGCCGGGCCGAGTGGGAGCAGGCCGTCCGGGAAGGCCGCGAGGAACAGTTGCGGATCGAGAACTGGATGAAGGCCCAGAACCACCTGCACGCCCGGGAGCGGCTGAAGTGATTCCCGCGTCGACCAGCGAAAGGACGATCCAGTGACCGGGCCGACCAACGCGCCCAGTGAGCAGCCGGGTGGCGGGGTACCCGCCGCCGCCCCGCCGGTCGGGGCTACCAGCGGCGCGCCGGCCGAGTTCCCGCCGGCCAGTGGAGCCGGCCGCGGCATGTTCGGCATCCAGGGCTCCGGCGACACGTCCGGCTTCGGCGGCCTGGTCCGCCGCCGGGCCAGCGTGGCCGGCACCGAGCGGCCGTACGGCGGCTACTTCGACGAGGTGTGCGACGCCCTTGAGGAGGCGTACCCGGCCTTCGCCGACGCGATCGAGAAGGTCGTGGTCGACCGGGGTGAGCTGACCCTGCACATCAAGCCGGAGCGGATCGCCGAGGTCTGCCGGGTGATGCGCGACGACGAGGCGCTGCGCTTCGAGCTCTGCTCCTCGGTGTCCGGGGCGGACTACCTGGGTGCCGACGAGCGTCGGCTGCACGTCGTCTACCAGCTGACCTCGATGACCTACCGGCGTCGGGTCCGGCTGGAGGCGGCGGTCACCGCCGAGGATCCGCACCTGCCGAGCGTCACCGCCGTCTACCCGACCGCCGACTGGCAGGAACGGGAGACGTACGACATGTTCGGCGTCGTCTTCGACGGCCACCCGGCGCTGACCCGGATCCTGATGCCGGACGACTGGGAGGGCCACCCACAGCGCAAGGACTACCCGCTGGGCGGCGTCCCGGTGGAGTACAAGGGCGCCGAGATCCCACCGCCGGACAAGCGGAGGAGCTACCAATGACGGCCGGATACGCAACCGAACGCGAGACCGACGAGGGCAAGGTCTTCACCGTCACCGGTGGCGACTGGGACACCGTGGTCGGCGGTACGGACCCGCTCACCGACGAGCGGATCATCGTCAACATGGGCCCGCAGCACCCGTCCACCCACGGGGTGCTGCGGCTGGTGCTGGAGCTGGAGGGGGAGACCGTCCGGGAGGCCCGGACGGTCGTCGGCTACCTGCACACCGGGATCGAGAAGAACCTCGAGTACCGCAACTGGGTGCAGGGCACCACGTTCGTCACCCGGATGGACTACCTGGCGCCGATCTTCAACGAGACGGCGTACAGCCTGGCGGTGGAGAAGCTGCTCGGGATCACCGACGACATCACCGAGCGGGCGAACACCATCCGGGTGCTGATGATGGAGCTCAACCGGATCTCCTCGCACCTGATCTGGCTGGGCACCACCGGCCTGGAGCTCGGCGCGATCTCGATCATGCTGTACTGCTTCCGGGAGCGCGAGTACATCCTGGAGATCTTCGAACTGGTCTCCGGGCTGCGGATGAACATGGCCTACGTGCGGCCCGGCGGGGTCGCCCAGGACGTGCCGGACGAGGCGATCACCAAGATCCGTGAGTTCCTCAAGGTGATGCCGAAGCGGCTCAAGGAGTACGAGGACCTGCTCTCCGGGCAGCCGATCTGGCTGGAGCGGACGCAGAACGTCGGGGTGCTCGACGTCACCGGTTGCCTCTCGCTGGGCGTCACCGGCCCGGTGCTGCGCTCCGCCGGCCTGGCCTGGGACCTGCGCAAGACCATGCCGTACTGCGGTTACGAGGACTACGAGTTCGACGTGCCGACCACGCCGACCGCCGACGTCTGGGGCCGCTACCTGGTCCGGATGGCCGAGATGCGCGAGTCGCTCAAGATTATCGAGCAGGCGTTGGACCGGTTGAAGCCCGGTCCGATCATGGTCGCCGACAAGAAGATCGCCTGGCCGGCGCAGCTGGCCATCGGCGTGGACGGCATGGGCAACTCGCTGGAGCACGTCGCCAAGATCATGGGTCAGTCGATGGAGTCGCTGATCCACCACTTCAAGCTGGTGACCGAGGGCTTCCGGGTGCCGCCCGGCCAGGTGTACGTCGGCATCGAGTCCCCCCGCGGCGAGTTGGGCGTGCACGCCGTCTCCGACGGCGGGACCAGACCGTACCGGGTGCACTACCGCGAACCGAGCTTCGTGAACCTCCAGGCGATCCCGGCCATGGCCGAGGGCGGGCTGCTCGCCGACGTGATCGCCGGGGGCGCCTCGTTGGACCCCGTGATGGGTGGGTGTGACCGCTGATGGGCTTCAGTCAGGAAACGCACGACCGGGCCCGGGAAATCATCGCCCGCTACCCGGCGGACCGCTCCCGGTCGGCACTGCTGCCGCTGCTGCACCTGGTGCAGTCCGAGGAGGGCTACGTCTCGCCGGCCGGCGTCGAGTTCTGCGCCGAACAGCTGGGCATCAACAAGGCCCAGGTCAGCGCGGTCGCCACCTTCTACACCATGTACAAGCGCCGGCCCACCGGCGACTGGCTGGTCAGCGTCTGCACCAACACCATGTGCGACGTACTCGGCGGCCAGCGGGTCTACGACGCGCTCAGCGAGCACCTCGGCGTCGGCCACGAGGAGACCACCGCCGACGGCACCATCACCCTGGAGCACGCCGAGTGCCTGGCCGCCTGCGACTACGGCCCGGTGATGACCGTCAACTACGACTTCTTCGACAAGGTCGACCCGGACATCGCGCTCGGCGTGGTCGCCGAGCTGCAGTCCGGCGGCCGCCCGGCACCCACCCGGGGTGCCCGGCTGTGCACGCTGAAGGAGATGTCGCTGCAGCTGGCCGGCTTCTCCGACACCCGCGAGGGCGCGGTCGCCGACGGTCCGGCCGGCGATGCCACGCTGCGCGGCCTGCGGCTGGCCCAGCAGCACGGCGTCTCGGTCGCCGGCTTCGACCCGAACACGCCGATCAGCGGCGACACCCCCGCCCCGGCACCCAGCCGGCCGGCGCCGGCGGCGACCGGCAGCACCGCGCCGGACGTCAAGGCACCGCAGGCCAAGTCGCCGGAGATCCGGGCCGCCGAGACCCGCGCCCCGGACGCGAAGACCCCGGCCCCGGACGCCCCCGGCACCACCGTGCCGACCGACCGGGCCGAGCCGGACAGCGACGCCGAGGCCGCCGAGTCGGCCGGCGCCGCCGCCAACCCGCCCGCCGGTGACGCCAAACCGGCCGGCGACAACTCGCAGCCACAGCGCGGGTCGCTGCGGGACGCGCGCAGCGAGGAGGGCACCCGATGACCCAGCCGCGACAGGAAACTCTGCAGAAGCTGACCCCGGTGCTGACCAAGCGTTGGCTGTCACCGGACGCCTGGAAGATCGACGTCTACCAGCAGCTCGACGGCTACGCCGCGCTGCGCAAGGTGCTGACCGGTACGCCGGACGGCCGGGGTCGCGGCGCCGACCCGGTGCACCCGGACGACCTGATCAAGCTGATCAAGGACTCCGGGCTGCGTGGTCGGGGCGGTGCCGGCTTCCCCACCGGCCTCAAGTGGGGGTTCATTCCGCAGGGCGACGGCAAGCCGCACTACCTGGTGGTCAACGCCGACGAGGGCGAGCCGGGCACCTGCAAGGACCTGCCGCTGATGATGTACGACCCGCACTCGCTGGTCGAAGGCGTCATCATCGCCTCGTACGCGATCCGGGCCAGCCGCGCCTACATCTACATCCGCGGTGAGGCGGTGCACGCCGCCCGGCGGCTGCGCAACGCGGTCGACGAGGCGTACCGGGCCGGCTACCTCGGCACGGACATCCTCGGCTCCGGGTTCGATCTGGACCTGGTGGTGCACAGCGGCGCGGGTGCCTACATCTGCGGCGAGGAGACGGCGCTGCTGGACTCCCTCGAAGGGTTCCGTGGCCAGCCCCGGCTGCGTCCGCCGTTCCCGGCCACCCACGGCCTGTACGCCTGCCCGACGGTGGTCAACAACGTCGGCACCATCTCCAGCGTGCCGTACATCGTGCTCGGCGGCGCCGCCTGGTGGAAGAGCATGGGTACGGAGAAGTCGTCCGGCCCGATGATCTACTCGCTCTCCGGCCGGATCGCCAACCCGGGGCAGTACGAGTGCTCGATGGGCATCACCCTGCGCGAGCTGATCGAGCTGGCCGGCGGCATGCAGCCCGGTCACGAGCTGCGGTTCTGGACGCCGGGCGGTTCGTCGACCCCGCTGCTCACCGCCGAGCACCTGGACGTACCACTGGACTTCGAAGGGGTGGCCGGCGCCGGCTCGATCCTCGGCACCACCGCCACCCAGATCTTCTCCGACCAGGACTGCCCGGTGTACGCCACCTACCGGTGGCTGGAGTTCTACCACCACGAGTCGTGCGGCAAGTGCACCCCGTGCCGGGAGGGCAACTACTGGATGGTGCGGGTCTTCCGGCGGATCCTGGCCGGCCAGGGCACCCACGAGGACCTGGACACCCTGCTCGACACCTGCGACAACATCCTCGGCCGCTCGTTCTGTGGCCTCGGCGACGGCGCGACCAGCTCGGTGACCTCCTCGCTGAAGTACTTCAAGCAGGACTACCTCGACTACATCGAGGGCCGCACGGCACCGAAGCTGTCGGAGAAGACTCTGGTGGGGGCCCACTGATGAGTGACGTAGCGAAAGCCACCGAGACGGTGACGTTGACCATCGACGGCGTCGAGGTCACCGCGCCCAAGGGCGCCCTGCTGATCCGGGTCGCCGAGAAGCTGGGCATCGAGATCCCCCGGTTCTGCGACCACCCGCTACTCGCCCCGGCCGGCGCCTGCCGGCAGTGTCTGGTCGACGTGGAGGGGCAGCGCAAACCCGTCGCCTCCTGCACCCAGACGGTCGCCGACGGCATGGTGGTCCGCACCCAGCTCACCTCCGAGGTGGCCAAGAAGGCCCAGCAGGGGATCATGGAGCTGCTGCTGGTCAACCACCCGCTCGACTGCCCGATGTGCGACAAGGGCGGCGAGTGTCCGCTGCAGAACCAGGCGATGTCCACCGGCCGGCCGGACTCCCGGTTCCACGAGCACAAGCGGGAGTACCCGAAGCCCGTCGAGATCTCCACCCAGGTGCTGCTGGACCGGGAGCGCTGCGTGCTCTGCCAGCGCTGCACCCGGTTCTCCGAGGAGATTGCCGGCGACGCCTTCATCGACCTGATGGACCGCTCCTCCGGCGAGCAGATCAACGTCTACCGGGACGAGGCGTTCGGCGCCGTGCCGGCGCCGGACGGTGAGGGCGACGGTGACGTGCCGTTCAACTCCTACTTTTCCGGCAACACGGTGCAGATCTGCCCGGTCGGCGCGCTCACCGGTGCCCAGTACCGGTTCCGGGCCCGCCCGTTCGACCTGGTCTCCTCGCCGAGCGTCTGTGAGCACTGCTCGGCCGGTTGCGCGCAGCGAACCGACCACCGGCGCGGCAAGGTGATGCGTCGGCTGGCCGGCGACGACCCGGCGGTCAACGAGGAGTGGAACTGCGACAAGGGCCGGTGGGGGTTCCGCTACGCCACCGCCACCGACCGGCTCACCACCCCGCTGGTCCGCGACGCCGACACCGGTGAGCTGCGGGAGGCGTCCTGGAGCGAGGCCCTGGCGGTCGCCGCCGACGGGCTGCGCAACGCCCGCGACGGGGCGTACGGCGTCGGGGTGCTCACCGGCGGTCGGCTCACCGTCGAGGACGCGTACGCGTACGCCAAGTTCGCCCGGGTGGCGCTGCGCACCAACGACATCGACTTCCGGGCCCGGCCGGTCACCGGTGCCGCCGGCTCCACCGAGGAGGCCGACTTCCTGGCCGCCCGGGTGGCCGGCGCCTCCGACGTCACCTACGCCGACGTCGAGCGGGCCCCGGTGGTGGTGGTCGCCGGGCTGGAGCCGGAGGAGGAGTGCCCGATCCTCTTCCTGCGGCTGCGCAAGGCGTACAGCAAGAAAGGGCTGCGGGTGATCGCCCTGGCCCCGTATCTGAGCCGCGGCCTGGAGAAGCTGGGCGCCACGTTGGTGCCGACCGTGCCCGGCGACGAGGCGCGGCTGCTCACCGAGGACCGCGCGGTCACCGAGGCGCTCGGTCGGTCCGGCGCGATCCTGTTCGTCGGCGAGCGGCTGGCCACCGTACCCGGTGGGTTGTCGGCCGCCGGCGCGGTCGCCGAGCGGGCCGGCGCGAAGCTGGCCTGGGTGCCGCGTCGGGCCGGTGACCGGGGCGCGGTCGACGCCGGCTGCCTGCCGAACCTGCTGCCCGGCGGTCGTCCGGTCGCCGACGCGGCGGCCCGGGCGGAGCTGACCGGGGCCTGGGACATCGGTGCCGGGACCATCCCGTCCGAGCCGGGCCGCGACGTCGACGCGATCGTCGCGGCGACCGCCGCCGGCAAGATCGGCGCGCTGGTCGTCGCCGGGGTCGACCCGGCCGACCTGGCCGACCCGCGGCTCGCCGAGCAGGCCCTCGACGCGGTGCCGTTCCTGGTCAGCCTGGAGATCCGGCACAGCGCGGTGACCCGCCGCGCGGACGTGGTCCTGCCGGTGGCACCGGCGGTGGAGAAGGCCGGCAGCTACCTCGACTGGGAGGGCCGGCTGCGCACCTTCGAAGCGGTGCTGACCACCACCGCCATGGCCGACTCCCGGGTGCTCGATGCGCTCGCCGCTCAGCTCGGTGTGGCACTCGGCACCGGCGAGGTCAACCTGATCCGCCGGGAGCTGGGCGCGCTGCCGGCCACCAAGGCGCAGCGTCCCGGGCTCCCGCTGGTTGACCCGACGGCACCGGCCAGCCCGGGTGCCGGCGAGGCGGTGCTGGCCACCTGGCACCACCTGATCGACCTCGGCAGCCTCACCGACGGCGACCCCTACCTGGGCGGCACCGCGCGGCCGCCGGTGGTCCGGCTGGCCAAGTCGCTGGCCGGGGCGCTCGGGGTGGCCGACGGGGATCCGGTCACCGTCGGCACCGACCGGGGCGCGGTCACCCTGCCGGCGGCGGTCACCGACCTGCTGCCCGACGGGGTGGTCTGGCTACCTACGAACTCGCCCGGCTCGACGGTGCGCCGCAGCCTCGGCGCGGTCTCCGGATCAGTGGTCCGGGTCAGCCACAACGGCGCGACGAACCCGAACCTAGGGGGTCTGCGGTGAACCCACTGGCACAGGAACCGACGCTGTCCGACTTCGGGCTGGACCCCTGGTGGCTGATCCTGATCAAGGTGGTCTTCGCCTTCGTGTTCGGGCTGCTGGGCACCCTGCTCGGGGTCTGGTTCGAGCGGCGGGTGGTCGGCCGGATGCAGGTCCGTCCCGGCCCCAACCAGGCCGGCCCGTTCGGCCTGCTGCAGACCCTGGCCGACGGGCTGAAGATGGCCTTCAAGGAGGACATCCTCCCCAAGGCGTCGGACAAGGTGGTCTACTTCTTCGCCCCGACCATCTCGGTGATCTGCGCGGTCACCGCGCTGTCGGTGATCCCGTTCGGCCCGATGGTGAGCATCTTCGGCACCCGGACCCCGCTGCAGGTCACCGACGTGCCGGTGGCGGTGCTGGTGCTGCTGGCCTGCTCGTCGATGGGCGTGTACGGGCTGGTGCTCGGCGGCTGGGCGTCCGGGTCGACGTACCCGCTGCTCGGTGGTCTGCGCTCGACGGCGCAGGTGATCTCGTACGAGATCGCGCTCGGGTTGTCGGTGGTCGGCGTCTTCATGACCGCCGGCACCATGTCGACCAGCGGGATCGTCGCCGCCCAGTCCGGCGGTGACCTGTTCACCTCGATCGGCGGGTTCGACCTGTACGCCCCGGGCTGGTACGCGATCCTGCTGCTGCCCAGCTTCATCATCTTCTTCATCGCTGCGGTGGCGGAGACCAACCGGGCGCCGTTCGATCTGCCCGAGGCGGAGTCCGAGCTGGTCGCCGGGTACATGACCGAGTACAGCTCGCTGAAGTTCGCGCTGTTCATGCTCTCCGAGTACGTCGCCATGGTGACCATGTCGGCGGTGACGGTGACACTGTTCCTCGGCGGCTGGCGGGCCCCCTGGCCGATCAGCATCTGGGACGGGGCGAACAGCGGCTGGTGGCCGATGCTCTGGTTCATGGGCAAGGTCATCGCGCTGATCTTCGTTTTCGTCTGGCTCCGCGGCACCCTGCCCCGGCTGCGCTACGACCAGTTCATGCGGTTCGGCTGGAAGGTGCTGCTGCCGATCAACCTGGCCTGGATTCTGGCCCTCGGCGGAATCCGGGTGACCAGCGGCTGGGAGCGCAACGACCGGCTGATCGCGATCGGTATCCCGGTCGCCATCCTGCTCGCCGTGGTGATCTTCTGGCCGACGCGCAAGGAGCGGCCGGCGCCGACCCTGCAGGAGCAGGTCGACTCCCGGCCACCGGGCAGCTTCCCGCTGCCCCCGATGGACCTGCAGGTCCCGCCCAGCCCGCGGGCCAAGCGGGCGGTAGCCGAACGGGAACCGGCCCAGGTCGGTCCCGCCACCGACGACAAGGAGGTGTGACGTGGGCGCGATCACGGGAACGTTCAAGGGCTTCGGGGTCACCTTCTCCCACATGTTCCGCAAGGTGGTCACCACCGACTACCCGTTCAAGCCGCCGGTGTCCGCGCCGCGCTACCACGGCCGGCACATCCTCAACCGGCACCCGGACGGGCTGGAAAAATGCATCGGCTGTGAGCTGTGCGCCTGGGCCTGCCCGGCCGACGCGATCTACGTCGAGGGCGGCGACAACACCGAGGAGCAGCGGTTCTCCCCGGGTGAGCGGTACGCCAGCACGTACCAGATCAACTACGCGCGGTGCATCTTCTGCGGGCTGTGCATCGAGGCCTGCCCGACCCGGTCGTTGACCATGAGTAACGAGTACGAGTTGGCCCGCGACTCCCGGCAGGACCTGATCTTCACCAAGGAGCAGCTGCTGGCGCCGCTGCTGCCGGGGATGGAGCAGCCGCCGCACCCGATGAGGTTGGGCGACAGCGAGAAGGACTACTACGTCGGCGCGCTGACCAACCCGGGCACCTCGGCGGGTGCCGAACGGGCGCCCTGGTCGGAGCAGGGCACCCAGGACGGCTCGGGGACGACGGGAGAGGGCAAGTCATGACCGAGCTCGCAGCGGAGGTCTCCACCGGGGAGGCGGTGACCTTCTGGATCCTGGCTCCGCTCGCGCTGCTCGGCGCGATCGGCATGGTGTGGGCCCGCAACGCGGTGCACTCCGCGCTCTGGCTGGTGCTGACCATGCTCTGCCTCGGCGTGTTCTACGTCGTGCAGGGCGGGCCGTTCATCGGCCTGGTGCAGATCATCGTCTACACCGGCGCGATCATGATGCTCTTCCTGTTCGTGCTGATGCTGGTCGGCCGGGACGCCTCCGACTCGTTGATCGAGACGCTGCGCGGACAGCGGATCGCCGCGGTCGCCCTCGGCGTCGGCTTCGCCGCGCTGGTCGGCACCGGGCTGTACCGGGGCCTCGGCGGGGTGCAGGCGGTCGGCCTGGAGCAGGCCAACGCGGACGGCAACGTGCAGGGCATCGCCGCCCTGCTGTTCGGCCGCTACCTGGTCGCGTTCGAGGTGACCGCCGCCCTGCTGACCACCGCTGCGATCGGCGCGTTGATCCTGGCGCACATCGAGAAGCGCAAGGAGCAGCGGCGCGGCCAGCCGGAAATGATGCGGGCCCGGTTCGCCCCCGGCAACTACCCC